>DASUAR010000206.1:0-4301 GCA_035763685.1 Actinocrinis sp.
TCGAGCGAGCAGAAGAGCTGTTCGTGCTGGCCCATCAGGGCGCCGGCCTCCTCGGCGTGCGCCTTGGGGATGACGTAGCGGTCGTCGTATTTGGCGATCGCGAGCAGCCGGTAGAGGTCGTCGAGCTCGTCGAGGCTCGCGCCGACGGTCTCGGGCAGTTTCTCGTTGGGGGTCAGGCCGAGCTGGCCGGCGCGTTGGACGGCGCGGATCACGGCGAGTTTGCGCAGCACCCGCTGGACGGTCTCGACGTTGCCGGCGGTGAAGAGGTTGGCGAGGTACTCGGCCGGGATGCGCAGGGCGTCGATAGCTGCGAACACCTGGTCGGGGTCGGCGTCGTCGTAGCCCTGGGCGTGCACGATGTCTGCGACGGGCGAGAGCGGGGGGATGTACCAGACCATCGGCAGGGTGCGGTATTCCGGGTGCAGCGGGAGCGCGACCCGGTGGCGCACGGCGAGCTGGTAGGTCGGGGAGCGGCGCGCGGCCTCGATCCAATCCGCCGGAATGCCCTGCTCGGCCGCCGCCTGCTGCACCGCCGGGTCCTCGGGGTCGAGGAAGACCGACATCTGCGCCTCGTACAGGTCCTGCTCATCCGGCGTGGCGGCCGCGTCCAGGACCTTGTCGGCGTCGTAGAGGATCAGGCCGAGGTAGCGCAGCCGGCCGACGCAGGTCTCGGAGCAGATCGTAGGCTGCCCGGCCTCGATGCGCGGGAAGCACAGGGTGCACTTCTCGGCTTTGCCGGTGCGGTGGTTGAAGTAGACCTTCTTGTACGGGCAGCCGGACACGCACATGCGCCAGCCGCGGCAGCGGTCCTGGTCGACCAGGACGATGCCGTCCTCCTCGCGCTTGTAAATCGCCCCCGACGGACAGGAGGCGGCGCACGAGGGGTTGAGGCAGTGCTCGCAGATGCGCGGCAGGTAGAACATGAAGACCTGCTCGAACTCCATCTTCACCTGCTCTTGCAACCCGGCCAGGTTCGGGTCGGCCATCGCGCGCTCGGGCGCGCCGGCCAGATCGTCCTCGAAGTTACTGCCCCAGTTGACCTTCATGTCCCGGCCGGTCAGGGCGGAGATCGAGTGCGCGCTCGGGTTGCGCGTGCCGAGCGGTGCCTGGATCAGGGTCTGGTAGTCGTACGTCCACGGGTCGCCGTAGTCGTCGATCGTGGGCAGGTCCGGGTTGTAGAAGATCGTCAGGAGTTTGCGCAGCCGCCCGCCGGCTTTGAGTTGCAGCCGGCCCTTGCGGTCCAGGGCCCAGCCGCCGTGCCACTGCTCCTGGTCCTCGTAACGCTTGGGGTAGCCCACCCCCGGCTTGGTCTCGACGTTGTTGAAGTACACGTACTCGGTGCCCGGCCGGTTGGTCCACACCTGCTTGCAGGTCACCGAGCAGGTGTGGCAGCCGATGCACTTGTCCAGGTTCATCACCATGGCCATCTGTGCCATGACCTTCATCAGAACTCGACCTCCTGGGCGCGGCGGCGGATCACGGTGATCTCGTCGCGCTGGTTGCCGGTGGGCCCGTAGTAGTTGAACCCGTACGAGAGCTGGCCGTAGCCGCCGATCATGTGCGTGGGTTTGACGACTAGGCGGGTGAGGGAGTTGTCGCCGCCGCCGTGCCAGCCGGAGACCTCCGACTTAGGGGTCATCAGGTGCCGGTCCTTGGCGTGGTACATGAACACCGTGCCCTCAGGCATCCGGTGGGTGACCGCAGCCCGCGCCGCGACCACGCCGTTGCGGTTGTACGCCTCGATCCAGTCGTTGTCCGCCACGCCGATCTTCTGCGCGTCCAGCGGGCTCATCCAGATCACCGGGCCGCCGCGGAACAGCCGCAGCATGTGCAGGTTGTCCTGGTATTCGGAGTGGATGGACCACTTCGAGTGCGGGGTCAGATACCGCACGGTGATCTCGGGGCGGCCCGGTTCGCCCAGGCCCTGATTCCCGAAGTGCCGCGCGTAGTTCAGCGGCGGCCGGAAGGTCGGCAGGGCCTCGCCGTACTCCTGGATCCAGTCGTGGTCGAGGTAGAAGTGCATCCGCCCGGTGAGCGTGTGCCAGGGTTTCTTGCGCTCGACGTTGACCACGAAGGGGGAGTAGCGCCGCCCGCCGCTCTCGCTGCCGGACCACTCCGGGGAGGTGATCACCGCGCGCGGCTGGGTCTGGGTGTCGGCGAAGGAAATGCGGTCGCCCGCGCGTTCCTCGGCCAGGTCCGCCAGCTCCACCCCGGTGCGCTCCTCCAGGTCCCGCCAGCCCTGGAGGGCGACCTGTCCGTTGGTGGTGCCCGACAGGGTCAGGATCGCCTCCGCGAGGTGGATGTCGCGCTCCAGCTTCGGGCGCCCGTCGGCGACGCCCCCGCGCACCCGGCCGTTCAGGCGGCCGAGCAGGTCGACCGCCTCGACCGGTTTCCAGGCCACGCCCTTGACCGCGGTGCCCAGCGTCTCGGTCAGCGGGCCGAGCGCGGCCATCTTCGCCGCGACCGCGCCGTAGTCGCGCTGCACGGTGATCAGCCGCGGCATGCTCACGCCCGGGACCGGCTCGCACTGCCCGCGCGCCCAGTCGCGTACCACCCCGCCGGGCTGGGCCAGTTCGTCGGCGGTGTCGTGCAGCAGCGGCGCGGCGATCACGTCGGTGCGGGTGCCCAGGTGCGTGGCGGCGAGCCGGGAGAAGGTCTCGCCGATGGTTTTGAAGACCTCGAAGTCGGTGCGCGTCTCCCACGGCGGGGCGATCGCCGGGTTGAAGGAGTGCACGAACGGGTGCATGTCGGTGGTGGAGATGTCGTGCTTCTCGTACCAGGTCGCCGCGGGCAGCACGATGTCCGAGTACGTACACGTGCTGGTCATCCGGAAGTCCACCGTGGTGACCAGGTCGAGCTTGCCGCGCGGCGCCTGCTCGCGCCAGCGCACCTCGGCCGGGCGCAGCTCCTGCGGCGACTCCTCGGCGCGCACCGCGTCCTCGACGCCGAGCAGGTGGCGCATGAAGTACTCCATGCCCTTGCCGGAGGAGCCGAGCAGGTTCGCCCGCCACACCGTCATCACTCGCGGGAAGTTGCGCGGGTCGTCCGGGTCCTCGCCGGCGAAGCGCAGCCGGTCCGCCTTCAGCTCCTCGACCACGTACTTGTTCACGTCCATGCCGGCGGCCGCGGCCTGGTCGGCCAGATCCAGCGGGTTGCGGTCGAACGCCGGGTGCGTAGGGGTCCAGCCCATCCGGGAGGCTTGCGCGAGCGTGTCGGCGAAGGCCTTGCCGCGAAACAGGCCGCGCCCGAGGGGGCTGGAGAAATGCGCGGCGTCGAAGTGTTCGTAGCGCCACTGGTTGGAATGCAGGTAGAAGAACGAGGTGCCGGTCATGTGCCGGGTGGGGCGCTGCCAGTCCAGCGCGAAGGCGACCTGCTGGAACCCGGTGAGCGGGCGCACCTTCTCCTGCCCGACGTAGTGCGCCCAGCCGCCGCCGTTCACGCCCTGGCAGCCGCACAGCATCGTGAGGGTGAAGAACGTGCGGTAGATCTGGTCGGAGTGGAACCAGTGGTTCGTGCCCGCGCCCATCGCGATCATCGAGCGGCCGCGGGAGAGCTCGGCGGTGCGGGCGAACTCGCGCGCCACCCGCGCCGCCGCCGCGGCGGGCACCGAGGTGATCGCCTCCTGCCAGGCCGGGGTGTACGGGGTGCTCGCGTCCTCATAGTTTGCGGGCCACTCGCCCGGCAGGCCGTCGCGCCCCACCGCGTACTGCGCCATCAGCAAGTCGAACACCGTGGTCACCAGGTGCCCGCCGACGCGGCGCACCGGCACGCCGCGGCGCACCACGCCGCCGCCTTCGCTCGCGCCGACATCGAAGCGCGGCAGGTCCACCGCCGCCGCGTCCTCGCGGGTGTCGTAGAGCGAGAGCACCGGATCGACGCCGCCGAGGTCCAGATTCCACTTCCCCTTGCCGGAGGCGGAGAAATGGTCGGCCAGCGTGCCGCCCGGCAGGTGCGGCTGCCCGGTGGCCGCGTCCAGCAGCACCGTGCGGTGCGCCGCGCCCTCGCCCTCGTGCCCGAGGTCGGCGGCGGTGAGGAACTTCTCCGGCACGAACGCGTCGCCGCGCTCGCGCAGCCGCACCAGGAACGGCAGATCCGTGAACGTCTTGACGTACTCGGTGAAGTAGGGCACCTGCCGGTCGCGGAAGAACTCGGAGAGGACGACGTGCCCCATCGCCATGCCCAGCGCCCCGTCCGTGCCCGGGTTGCAGGCCAGCCAGTCGTCGGCGAACTTGGTGTGATCCGAGTAGTCCGGGCTGACCACCACCACCTTCTGCCCCCGGTAACGCGCCTCGGTCATGAAA
>DASUAR010000207.1:0-2602 GCA_035763685.1 Actinocrinis sp.
GCACACCCCGCTCGGCGAGGACGGCGACAGCGAGTTCGGCGACCTGATCGAGGACTCCGAGGCGGTCGTGCCGGCCGACGCGGTCTCCTTCACCCTGCTCCAGGAGCAGCTGCACTCGGTGCTCGACACGCTCTCCGAGCGTGAGGCCGGCGTGGTCTCCATGCGCTTCGGCCTGACCGACGGCCAGCCGAAGACCTTGGACGAGATCGGCAAGGTCTACGGGGTCACCCGCGAGCGGATCCGGCAGATCGAGTCCAAGACCATGTCGAAGCTGCGGCACCCGTCGCGCTCGCAGGTGCTGCGCGACTACCTGGACTAAAGACGTGATCGAGGCCCGGCTGACTGGTTGTCAGCCGGGCCTCGGCATGATTCAGCGCACGAATGATGTCTACGCACGGTAAGCAGGGCATTGCGGTAAGGAATGCGAACGGGCCGCACCCCGCTGAGGGTGCGGCCCGTCAATGGCTCGCGGGATAGGCTCCCGAACCGGGTCAGCGCGCGCTGGTGGCCGACAGCTTCGAGCTCTCGTCGTGGATCTCGGCGGCTACCGAGCGCAACCCTTCCTCGTACTTTTTGCCGTGGTGGGCGCAGAACAGCAGCTCGCCTCCAGAGGCGAGGATGACGCGGAGGTAGGCCTGCGCGCCGCAGCGGTCGCAGCGATCGAGCGCATTGAGCGCCTCGGCGGGGAGGAGGTCTGGTGTCAGGACAGCGGTCACGTCGCCCCTTCTTTCTGCGTCGACTGTGCCCGTGGCCCGGAGCCCCGAAGGGGGTTCCAGACCCGGTGCGCCGGTCCGGGCGTCCGGTGGGCGGCTCGGTAGAGGCCGCTTACCCGGATCAACATCAAACCATTCGCTGCTATGCCCTACGCCAGCGTTCTGCGGCAAATCTCAGACAGTTCGCTCAGGGCGTACGGTCGGATGCCCGAAAAGTACCGAATTATCGGCGATGCGTACCGGAGCGAACACGTACCGTGAGACTCTCGATCGCTCTTACCGACGCCGGGTCGGCACCCTGTCGGCCGCGGCGCGGGTCCGGGACTGTCCGAGCAAACCGCTACGCTGGCTGCGCAACCACGTTGACGAGGAGCTGAATCACCGTGACCGCCAGCCTCACCGCCCAGGCGAGCACCCCCCGCGGAGAGCTGAAGGGTGCGGACTACACAGCCCGCCACCTGCTGGTGCTCGAAGGACTCGAGGCCGTGCGTAAGCGGCCGGGCATGTACATCGGGTCCACCGACAGCCGCGGCCTCATGCACTGCGTATGGGAGATCATCGACAACTCGGTCGACGAGGCGCTGGGCGGGTACGGCTCGCATATCGACGTGCTCCTGCACGCCGACGGCTCGATCTCGGTGCACGACCAGGGCCGCGGCATCCCGGTGGACGTGGAGCCGAAGACCGGCCTGTCCGGCGTCGAGGTCGTGATGACCAAGCTGCACGCAGGCGGCAAGTTCGGCGGCGGCTCCTACGCGGCCTCCGGCGGTCTGCACGGCGTCGGCGCCTCCGTGGTGAACGCGCTCTCCTCCCGCCTCGACGTCGAAGTGGACCGGGAGGGGGCCACCCACTCCATCTCGTTCCGGCGCGGCGTGCCCGGTGCGTTCGCGGGCGACGGGCCGGACGCGGCCTTCACCGCGCAGAGCGGGCTGACTAAGGGCCGCCGCTCGGCGAAGAAGGCCGGGGTAACCGGTACCCGCACCCGGTTCTGGCCGGACCGGCAGATCTTCCTCAAGGACGCGCAGATCTCCCTGGAGGACCTGCACAGCCGGGCCCGGCAGACCGCGTTCCTGGTGCCCGGCCTGACCCTGGTGGTGCGCGACGAGCGCAACGCGAACGGCGACGGACCCGCGGTGGAGACCTTCCACTTCGCCGGCGGCATCTCCGAGTACTGCGAGTACCTGGCCAAGGACCGCCCGATCAGCGACACGCTGCGGCTGACCGGCTCGGGCACCTTCACCGAGACCGTGCCGGTGCTCGACGACGCCGGGCACATGACCTCGCGGGACGTGGAGCGCCAGCTCGACGTGGACGTGGCGCTTCGGTGGGGCACCGAGTACGACACCATGGTCAAGTCCTTCGTGAACATCATCATCACGCCCAAGGGCGGCACGCACGTCACCGGTTTCGAGCGGGCTCTGGTCAAGACGGTCAACGAGCAGCTGCGCGCGGTCAAGCTGCTGAAGGTCAACGACGACCCGGTGGTCAAGGACGACATCCTGGAAGGCCTGACCGCGGTGGTGACCGTGCGCCTGGCCGAGCCGCAGTTCGAGGGCCAGACCAAGGAGGTTCTCGGCACTCCGGCCGCCGCCCGGATCGTCGCCGCGGTGGTCTCCGAGCGGTTGCACGCCTTCCTGACCAGCAGCCACCGCAACACCAAGCCGCAGGCCCGCGCGGTGCTCGAGAAGATCGCCGCGGCCGCGAAGACCCGGATCGCGGCCCGGATGCACAAGGAGACCCAGCGGCGCAAGAACGCCCTGGAGACCTCCGCGCTGCCGGCGAAGCTGGCCGACTGCCGCACCGACGACGTGGACCGCTCCGAGCTGTTCGTGGTCGAGGGCGACTCGGCCCTGGGCACCGCGAAGCTGGCCCGCTCCTCGGAGTTCCAG
>DASUAR010000208.1:0-22464 GCA_035763685.1 Actinocrinis sp.
CCAGGCGGTGAAGCCGTTGCCGGACTTGTAGGTGACGTGGAAGAACGCGCCGTTGGTCAGGTTGATGTCGTAGAGGGTGGCGTTGTTGGCGCCGGAGAGAACGATGAGGCGCGGGTTGTTCTGCTTCTTGCTCTCGTTGCCCGCGGTCGTGGCCAGCTGCCACCAGGTGGTCGAGGTGCCCCACATGGTCTGGCCGCCGCGGCCGTCGATGGTGCCCTGAGAGCCGCTGCTGTTTCGGATGCCTTCGATGCCTGAGTTGGCGCCGGAGACACTGATGAACGGGTTGCAGCCGTTGTCGCTGCTGGAGATCGCGCCGCACTTGTCCGAGGAGCCGGACTGGTACTGGCTCGCCACGCGGCTGGCGTACAGCGTGGTGCCCGCGTTGATCACGAGATAGACGCCGGCGGGCACGGTCAGCGGCGCGGACAGGAACGCGTTGTTGCTTCCGCTATTGGTCAGCTCGACCGACTTGTTCGTGCCCTTACACGCGTTGAGCGCCTTCTGGATCCGGGAGGTGTCCGGCGGACTGGCCTCGTTGCCGCTGGAGAACTGCTCGTTGCTCGTGGCCAGGTTCGCCGTCAGCGTCTGGCAGACTCCCGGGAGCGAGGGCTGGTGCACTGAGCGGCTGTCGCCGGTGGCCACGCTGGCGGCCTGCGCGGTGGCCGCGGTCAGCGTGCCCAGCACGAGTGCGGCGGCGGTGGCCGCGGCGGCGAAGGAGAGCTTGCGCGCACTGGCTTTGGGCACGGCAGGACGCAGGGTTCGGGTGAACGCTCGCATGAAAACAGGTCCTTCGGATCGGACGGATCGTCATGCGCGGCCGTTCACCCTCTGACGACCGCGTTACGGCGCGATTGCGCGCTGTTGCGACAGGAGAGTACAGGGCACGGGAAGGGTTGGGTAGCCCTGATTTGCGCCGGTTCTGGGGCTGCTCGCGGTTGAATGTCACCAAGTGCGGCGAACCGGCCGGATCTTTGCAGAGCTTCCGGAGCGCCCCCGCCGGTTTCCGAGGCGACGATCGCGGGCAGTCGCTGGCATCCGACACCGCGGTCTGACCGGCGGCGCTCGCACCGAGTGCGGCGGGCCGCCTGGCCGGCCGCAGCCGTCCCGCCACCACGCACCGGAAGTGAGGCCCCGGATGAGAGCACGCTCGGTGTTCGTGCTCATCGTGATCTGCGCGGCGAGCGCGGCGTACTTCGTGGGCCGGCCGGGCTCCCTGGCGGGGACCGGCCCGCACCGGGGTGGCGGCGGCACGAACAACTCCGGGACGGCGCTTTTCGGCTCGATCTCCCCCGCCTTGGTGTTCGTCAACAGCACCCTCGGCGAGCAGCATGAGCAGGCCGCCGGGACCGGCGTCGTGCTCACGTCCACCGGTGAGGTGCTGACGAACAATCACGTCATCGAGGGCGCCACAGCCATCCAAGCCACCGACGTCGGCAACGGACGTACGTATACCGCTACCGTCGCGGGTTACGACCGCTCGCATGACGTGGCGTTGCTGCAACTACAGGCCGCGCAGGGCCTCGCTACCGCACCTCTCGACACCTCTACGCAGCCATCGATCGGTCAACAGGTCGCGGCGGTCGGTAACGCGGGCGGCACCGGTTCACTGACCACCGCCGTCGGCACCATTACCGCGCTGAACCGATCGATCACTGCCTCCGACCAGGCATCCGGCAGCTCGGAGCAGCTGACCGGCCTGATCCAGGTCAAGGCGAACGTGCGGCCCGGCGACTCCGGCGGCCCGCTAGTGGCGGCCTCGGGCAAGGTCATCGGGATCACCACGGCGGCCGGCAGCACCTATCAGTTCCGCGGCGGGAGCAGCACCGCCGGGTTCGCGATCCCGATCACCGCCGCGCTGCCGATCGGCAAGCAGATCGCGGCCGGGACCTCCTCTGCCACTGTGCACATCGGCCAGACCGCGCAGCTCGGCGTCGCGGTCGGACCGGCGTCATCGGCCGACGGCGCCGCGGTGGTGGAGGTGCTGCCGGGAGAGCCCGCGCAGGCTGCGGGCCTTAGGGCTGGCGACCTGATCACCTCGCTCGGCGGCATGGCGGTGGACTCGCCGAACACGCTGGTCACGCTCATCGACCGCGATCACCCCGGCCAGTCGGTGATGGTCGGCTGGACTGACCAGTTCGGCCAGACGCGGACCGCGGCAGTCACGCTGGGTACGGGACCGGCCGGCTGACCGAATCCGCCGTCGCATCGGCGGCGGGAGGAAGGCCGAGCGGGCGCGCGAATGCGAACATCGCCTCGTCAACGCGTTGCAGATGTCGCAGGATCCACACATTGTTACCGGCAACAGGGGCGCCACGCGGTGGCGGCGCAGCAGCCGCGAGGTCGCCGCGCAATGGCCCGGCTCCGGGGGTTAACGGAGATCGAACGGCCTTGCTACCTGACGTTAGATCGCCAGGCCCTTCCTGAAATCGGAGACGGCTGCGAGGATGAAGTCTCCGGAGTGCGACCGGGAGGGCGGTGGGCTGACAATGACCTTCCACAACCGCGCGGATGCGGCTCGCCGATTGGCCGAGCAGGTGCGCAGACACCGGCCGGAGCGGCCTGTAGTGGTCGCCCTGGCGCCGCGTGGGGTGCCATTAGCCGTGGACCTGGCCGCCGCGCTCGGGGCGCCGCTGGACGCGGTCCTGGTGCACGAGTTGGCCGTACCCGGCTGCCCGCCCGGAGTGCTCGGCGCGGTCGGCGAGGACGGTGTGTCGGTTCTCAATCTCCCGCTGGCCGTGCGGCTCGGCGTCGATCCGGAACTGCTGCACAAGACGGCCGAGCACGCCGGTGCCCGCACCGAGGACTTGCGGCGCGCGCTGCGTGAGCAGCTACCGCGCCAGCCGCTTGAGGGGCGAACAGCAGTGCTCGTGGACGCGGGCGTCGCGACCGGCGCGGGTGCTTCGGTGGCGGCGACGATCCTGCGCCGGCGCGGTGCCGAACGGTTGATGCTTGCCGTGCCGGTGGGGGTCCGTAGCGCCTTGCGACAGCTCGCCGGACAGGTCGACGCGCTGGTGTGCGTGCGCGAGATGCCGTGGCCGAGACCGGTGCACGAGTGGTACGACGAGTACCCCGACCTCAGCGACCGACAGGCGCGGCAGTTGCTCGTGCGGTCGGCACACGATGCCGGGCACGAGGCGCCCGCGACAGCCGGAGCCGGTGCCAGCTCGCGCGGTCACGCCGGGCGGGCTGTGTTGGCGCGCTAAGTCCCGGACGTTTACCGGTGATCGGTCGCCGGTTATCGGTTACCGCTTGTTGCTTACTGTCTCGGTCGGTCGGGGAATCACCTTCAGACCGCGCAGGAAGAGCTTGACGCCTTGCACGCGGATCCGGGCACTGACAAGCTGCGGTGCCAGCGGTAGCCGCAAGGCGGTGCGCAGCACGTTCCTGGGCGTCGCGGGCCGTCGCACGCCGCGCAGGCTCGCGACGAAGGGCGCACGTCCCGGCTGATCGAGCCGGATGGAGAGCGCGAGCCGGTCGCCGGGTTCGGGCAGCAGCATCCGGTAGGTTCCCTCGATCGGGAGGAACGGCGAGACGTAGAACTGCTTTTCGGCGCTCGCGCGGCCCAGTTCGTCCGGTGTGAGCAGGTAGCAGTGCAGTCCACCGTAAGTGTTGTGGACCTCGGCGATGACGCACCGTAGTTCGCCTTCGCGGCCGTAGCACCAGTACACGCTGAGCGGGTTGAATACGTGACCGAAGACCCGCGCTCCAGCGAGCATCAGTACCCTGCCGCCACTGAGGTCGATCTCTTGCCGCGCCAGGTAGCGGTCCACGTTTTCCCGCAGTGAGAGCGCCGGATCGCCGAAGTGGTCCGCCGCGCGGAACCCGGCGAGGAACCGGAGCGGGCCGGGCATGCGCGGTGGCCTGTCCAGGTCGATCAGCCAGAGGTATGTCCGATACGTGAAATCGTTGCGGATCGGTTCTGTCCGCACGTGCCGCAGCCGGCACGTGTAGAGCGCAGCGCCGTTCGCGTTGGCCGCGGTCAGCGCCCCGTCGCCGGATACCTTCGGCGGTGCGGTCACCACGTCACGCCGAATGCGGCGGCGGCTGCCACGCCGGAAGCGCAGCCGTCCTCGTGGAAACCCCAACCATGGTAGGCCCCTGCGAAAGCGGTCCTCGTCGTGTTCAGCAGCGGGAGGCGGGATTGCGCCGCGACGGATTCGGGCGTGTAGACGGGGTGCTCGTACATCATCCTGGCCAGTACCCGCTCTGGCCGGATACGTTCGGTGGCGTTCATCGTGACCAGGTAGTTCGCCGGCTCGTCCAAGCGATGCAGCCGATTCATGTCGTAGCTGACGACTGCGGCCTGCCCGGTGTGGCCGCCGGTCGCCGGACGGTTCGCGCATCCGGAGAGCAGGTAGTTCCACGAACTGCGCGCGGCGCGGGCGCGCGGCATGAGCTCGGCGTCGGTGTGCAGCAGGGTCTCGTTGCACGAATACGGAATCGCCCCGAGCACCGCCCGCTCGGTCTCGGTCGGGTCGGCCAGCAACCGCAGCGCCTGGTCGGCGTGCGTGGCGATCACCACGCGGTCGGCTGTGTGCTCCTCGCCGGCGTCGTCCACGATCCGCACGCCGTCGGCGCCGCGGCCGACCGCGCGTACGGGAGTGGAGATGTGCACTGCCGTCAGACCTTTGACAGCTCGCTCGACATACGTGCGCGATCCGCCGACCACTGTGCGCCACCGCGGCGATCCGGTCACCGCGAGCATGCCGTGGTGGTCGAGGAAGCGGAACAAGTACCGCGCCGGGTACCGCTCTACGAGCACTGATCCGGTGGACCACACCGCGGACACCAGCGGCACCATGAAGTGGTCGGCGAAGAACCGCGAATACCCTCCGCGGCTCAGGAACTCGCCGAGGGTGAGGTCCGGGTCGTCCGGCTTGGGCGGTTCGCGCAACAGCCGGCGGGCCTGCCGGTGAAACCGTTTGATCTCGCCGAGCATGCGCAGATATTGGGGTCGCAGCGCCGTGTCCGGCCTGGCGAACAGGCCGAGCAGTCCGCGCGCTCCGGCGTATTCGAGGCCGCAGCCGTCGCAGCGCACGCTCATGGACATGTCAGTGTCCTGCGTGGCTACGCCGAGTTCGTCGAAAAGCCGGGTGAGCAGCGGGTAGGTCCGCAGGTTGTGCACGATGAACCCGCTGTCCACCGCGATCGAGTGGCCGCCGCGCCCGACCAGCTCGTGGGTGTGCGCGTGGCCGCCGAGTCGCGGGTCTGCCTCGAACAGGGCCACGTCGTAGCGCCGCTGCAGCAGGTAGGCGGCGGTCAGTCCGGAGACCCCGGACCCGATGACCGCGACCCTTCCACGACCCGCCGCGTTTCCCTTGGCTTGTTCGGCCCGATCCGCCGTCGGCGGAGTCATCGATCACGCCCCTTTCGGATAGCAGCTCCGGTACTGGTTCGGCGCGTGGGCTGCGCCGGATTGGTGTCGCCCGGATTGGTATCACGCGCATCGGTTTTGCACGGATACGCGTCGCCCGGATCGGCGTGTCGCCGAATGGTCCGGCGCGCCGAGGGCAGAGCGCAGGAATACGGTGCGGTCCATCCGGCGCGGCGCCAAACCGGACCGCCGCCTGCTACGAACCACGTAACGTGACGAAGCAGATGTGCGAGCGACACGACGCGACCGCTGAAGCTGAGGCGGAGGAACAGGAGACGACGCTGCGGTACCAACCTGTCGGGGGCGAAGCCGAGGCCCGCGCTGCGCGTGTCGCCCAACTCGACGACGCGGCTGAGCTGCGGCCGCGGTTGCGGATCATGGCGCGCGGCCCGCGGACCACGGGCGTCGTGCTGCTCATTCACGGCGGCCGGTCGACCAGCCGGGAACCGGTGTCGCGCGGCAGCCTGCCGCTGGCTCGGATGCGGATGTTCGCTCCGGCGATCCTGGATGCGGCGGGCAAGGCGGGGACAACCGTGGCGCTGCTGCGCAATCGCTACCGGGGTTGGAACGACTCACGCGCCGATCCGGTCCAGGACGCCGATTGGGCGCTGGAAGAGATCGGGCGGCGGTTCGGCGAGGTCCCGGTGGTGCTCGTCGGCCACTCGATGGGCGGACGCGCCGGACTGCGGGTCGCGGGGCACCCGGCGGTGCGAGGAGTCGCCGCGCTCGCGCCGTGGCTGCCTGAGGGGGAGCCGGTCGCACAGCTCGCCGGACGCACCGTGCTGGTCGCGCACGGCGATCGCGATTCGACGACCAGCCCAGCCGAGTCGCTCGCATATGTACAGCGGGCGGCGGGCGTGGCGGACCGGATCTGCTTCTGGCAGGTGAGCGGCGCCCGGCACGCGATGCTGGAGCGTCCCGGCTACTGGCACGGCCTGGTGCGCGATTTCGCGCTGGGCGTGCTCGGTGCCGAGACGATGCCGCTGGATCTCGCCGACGCGCTGGACGCCGGCGCGCTTGGACTTGGCGCACTCGAACTTGGTGCGCAGGGCATGAACGGCCGGCGGCATGTCAGCCGGCGGCGTTGACCGGTGCCGGCGCGGCGTTCGCCTCAGACGCCCTAACGAGAGTCTGCGCGCCACGCCAATCCGCCGAGCCGTCGGCTTCGAAGTAAGGAGGTGAGGATCACTGTGCCGAGCCCCGAGACCGCCGGTCCTGCCGCGCGCCGGCCGACGCCCGAGGACTGCCTGCGCAGGGTCGCGCTCGGTGATCGGGACGCGTTCGATCAGGTTTACACGACCTTCGCCGGACCGGTTTTCGGCCTGGCCAGGCGGATTCTGCGGGACCCCGCGCAGGCCGAGGAGGTGGCGCAGGAGGTTCTGGTGGAGGTGTGGCGCACCGCCGGCCGCTTCAACCCGCAGCTCGGCTCCGCGCAGGCCTGGGTGATGACCATGACGCACCGGCGCGCGGTGGATCGGGTGCGTTCCGAGCAGGCGGCCGAGGACCGCGAGGTGCGGTTGGCGCGTGCTTCGGCCGTGGTCGACTACGACGACGTGGTCGAGACGGTGGAAAACCGGCTTGAGCAGCAGCGGGTGCGCCACTGCCTCGGCGCCCTGACCGAGCTGCAACGTGAGTCGGTCACTTTGGCGTATTACAACGGGTACACATATCCGCAGGTCGCGAAGCTGCTCGCGGTTCCGCTAGGCACCGTCAAGACGCGGATGCGCGACGGGTTGGCCAGGCTGCGCGATTGCCTGGGAGTGGGGCGATGACCATGAACGCGATGCCGGATGTGCACACACTGACCGCTGCGTATGTGTGCGACGCGCTCGACCCCGCGGAGCGGGAGGCATTCGAGGAGCACCTGGCGCAGTGTGCGTCGTGCCGCCAGGAGGTCGCCGAGCTGCGCGAAGTCACGTCGGTGCTGGCGAAGGCCGTGGCGCTGGAGGCTCCGGCGCGGCTCAAGGCCGCCGTCGACGCGCGGGTCGCGGTCACTCGTCAACTGCCGCCCGAGGTCGGTCCCGAGTTCGGCAGCCGCAGCGGAAGCGGGCGTGAGGGCAACGCACGTGAGAAAGGCCAGACGGGCGAGATCGGCAAGATCGGCAAGATCGGTCAGCCCGAAGCGGTAGCTCCGCCATCCGGCGGACGGGTCACGCCGATCGGTGCTGCCCCGAGTCGGCGGCGGCTGCGTGGTCCCGCCTGGGCTGGTTGGGCCGCGGCGGCGGCACTCGCCGGCGTAGCGATCGGCCTCGGCGCGCACACCGCAAGCCAGCAGCAACAGATCAACGCGCTGGTGCAGCAGGCAGGCGTCATGCAGCAACTGTTGTCCGCACCGGACGCACGTAGTGGCAGTGCCGAGGTGCGCACCGGCGGTACCGCAACGGTGCTGGACTCGCGCAGCCGAGACGAGGCGGTGATCTCGTTCGCCGGGCTGGCTGCTCCCCCGCCGGGCAGGGCATATCAGCTCTGGATGATCGGCCCGACCGGTGCCCGCTCCGGCGGTCTGCTGACGCTTCCCGCGGCCGGTAATCCGAATCCGGTCGTGGCGCACGGTCTCGGCGACGCGAAGACCATCGGCCTGACTGTCGAGCCCGCACACGGCTCGGTGCAGCCGACGACGGCGCCGATCGTGTTGGTCCCGATGGGCTCGTGACGCAGCGAGGGCGCGCGAAAGCACGGCATGATCGTAGACGCTCGGCCAGGTTCTTACGGAGTCATATCCGATCATGCGTAAGCTCGTAGCCGCTGCAAGACTGGGACGATGCGTAGTCGCAGGTTCGTGATCACGGCCGCTTTCGGGGCGTTCGCCGCATTAGCTTCGGCGTGTTCGTCGGGCGGCGGAACGTCTCCGTCGTTGGCATCTACGAACCCGTCGACACCTATGCCGTGGGCCACCGCCACGGGCACCCCGGTCGCTGTCAGCGCGTCCGATTGGGTCACGTTCCATCGCGACAACGCACGCAACGGTGCCGCCTCCGGCGTCACGCATCCCGGAAAGCTGGGCGTCGCGTGGCGTGTACACCTCGACGGCGCGGTATACGGTCAGCCGTTGCTCCTCGGCGGTTTAGTCATCGCGGCGACGGAAGACGACTCGGTTTACGGCCTGTCCCCCGCGGACGGCCACGTGCTGTGGCACACGACGGTGGGTCGCCCCGAACCGCTCTCCCAGCTTCCCTGCGGCAACATCGATCCGCTCGGCATCACCGCGACGCCGGCTTACGACCCGGTCACCGGCTCGCTGTTCGTCCTCGCCGAAACCGAGGGCAGGCATCACATTCTCGCCGCGCTCGATCCCACGACCGGCGGAGTGCGGTGGACCCGATCGGCCGAACCGGCCGCAGGCGTTCCGGCGGACACGCAGCAACGATCGGCGTTGACCGTCGCGTTCGGCCGGGTGTACATCCCGTACGGCGGCTTGGCCGGCGACTGCGGCAACTATGTGGGTTCGGTCGTCGCGATCCCGACCAGCGGCAGCGGCAATCAGCTCTCGTACGCAGTGCCGACGCCGCGCAACGGCGGCATCTGGACGCCCGGCGGCCTCGTCGTGCGCGGCCAGACCCTGCTGGCCGCGGTGGGCAACGGCGCCGAGACCGGGGACTATGACGGCAGCGACTCAGTGCTCGCACTCACTCCGAACCTGAAGCGGGCGGATTTCTTCGCGCCCACCGCGTGGTCCGCCGACAACGCCGCCGACCTCGACCTCGGTTCCATGTCACCCGCGGTGATCAACGGCTACGTCCTGATCGCCGGAAAGCGCGGCACCGCCTACGTGTTGAGCCCCGATCACCTCGGCGGGATCGGCGGGCAGCTCGCGGAGGTGCCGCTGTGCGCGGCGTATGGCGCCGCGGCGGTGGACGGGTCGACGGCTTACCTGCCGTGTCGCGGCGGCATCAGGGCGGTGACCGTAGACGCCAAAGGCGTATCCGTACTCTGGCAAGCCGATCCGCAGTCCGCGGGCGACACGCCGGCCGTGGGAGGCGGGGCGGTGTGGTCCATCGACGACGGCGCCGGGATCCTCTACGCGCTCGATCAGCGCACCGGCAAGCAGATCGCGCGGGTGCAGGTCGGGACGGGCCCGCACTTCGCGTCGCCGACCCTCGGCCAGAACCGCGCTTATGTGGGTACCTTGGACGGCATCACGGCAGTCAGCATCTCTGCTTCCTGATCCGCACTGCGCCCTCTCGTCACTGGCACTGTCGTCGCTGGCCCTGTCGTCATTGGCACTGTCGTCACTGCGCCTGCCCGGCGCGGGCCAGCAGATCGACCACTTCGGCGTCGGTGAGCTGCTCGAAGTCCTCGTACCAGTAGCCGACTGCCACCATCGGGTCCGGAGCGCACAGCCATACCAGTTCGTCGGCGACCCGGCCCAGCGGGCTGATCAACTCGGGCGGCAGCACCGGAGTGGCCAGCACGACCCGCGCCGCGGCGCGCTGTTTCGCCACCAGGCAGGCGGCCCGCGCGGTCGCGCCGGTGGCGATGCCGTCGTCGATCAGCACGACCAGCCGGCCGTCGATCGAAACCGGATCCCGGCCGCCCCGATAGATCTGCACGCGCCGCCGCAACTCCGCCGACTCGCGCTCCTCTACCTCGGCGAGCAGGTCATCGGTGATCCGCTCATGCCGCAGCAGATCGCGATCTAGGACGCGGCTTCCGTCCTCGCCGACCGCGCCCATGGCCAGCTCCGGCAGCCAAGGCACACCGAGCTTGCGTACGACGATCACATCCAGCGGCGCGCCCAACGCCTGCGCGACTTCATACGCGACCGGCACGCCCCCGCGCGGCAGCCCGAGGATCACCGGTCGCTGGTCACGCAGGTACTCCAGACGAGCGGCCAGGCGGCGGCCCGCAGCAGAGCGATCCGCGAAACGCGCCGCCAACTCCTGCTGCATGTCCATGTCCACCACCTCCACTCGTCCTCGCGCATCGAGGCGGTGTTGGCCAACACCTCAAGGCAGGCATTGGCCAACACCCGCTTAACTCATCGTGGTTCGCCACACCACACAGTCAACGCCTTACGCACCGCGGATGCACGGGCCGCTTGGTCTGCTTCGTCGCTGACCCACGCCACGTAACCGTCCGGGCGCACGAGCTGCAATGCGTGCTCCGCCTCCGCGCTCACGGCATAGGTGACGTCGTCCTTCCAGCCTTCGACGCTGCGCGCGTCATCGGCGGATTGACCGATAAGCACGAAGCGGCCGTCGCGCAGCTGCTCGTAGAGCCGTCCGCCGGTGAGATTCACGTCGCCGATGCGCTTGCCGACACCGGAACCGGGGTGCGCGTCGGGCTCCGGATTGAAGCCGGGCGCCTTCCCGTAGTCGATGCCGATGCCGCTCACCGTGTCCGTCGCTCGGTGCGCGATGACCGGGACTCGCACCGCAGCACTGCTGAGCACGTCGCGCGCGGTACGCGCAGCCAGTGACTTGATCAGCGCGAGCCGCACGAGGGCGCCGCTGCTGCGAAGCACCTGCCGCCCGACCGGGTGCCGTTCGGCGTGGTAGCTGTCCAGCAGCCGCTCGGGATCGGTGGTCCGGCCGTTGAGCACGGCGGCCAGCTTCCAGCCGAGGTTGGCCGCGTCCTGGAGGCCGGTGTTCATGCCCTGGCCGCCGGCCGGCGAGTGGCAGTGCGCGGCGTCCCCGGCCAGGAATACCCGCCCCACCCGGTACTCGGGCACCTGGCGCTCGTCGCTCTGGAATCGGGACATCCACCGCGCCTCGGCCAAGCCGAAGTCGGTTCCGAACGCGCGCTCAAGCACCTCGCGAACTTCAGACAGTTCAAGCGGAGCGCTCGGCGGCACCTGGTGATCGCGGTTCCAGCAGAAGGTCCGGTACCAGCCGTCACCAAACGGCGCGACGAAGGCGAAAACGTCGCCGACCGCGGCAACCGTCAGCACGTCGGTCGGCGGCTCGGCGAAACGCACATCGGCGAGCATCAGGGAACGGACCACCGGCTGACCGGGGTACGGCAGCCCGAGCGCGTTACGCACGATGCTGTGCACGCCGTCCGTACCGACTACGTACTTCGCGCGGTACTCGGCCCCGGGCTCTGGCTCGGACGTCTCCTCGCCCGCCACTTCGCGCTGTCCCGACTCTGCGTGACCTGACACAGCATGAGGCTGCACGCGCACCGAAACGCCCTCGGCGTCCTGGCTCAAGCCGACAACGCTGACCCCGCGCAGAACCCGCGCTCCCGCGGCGACGGCCCGCTCCTCCAGCAGCCGCTCCACGTTGAACTGCGGCGTGACCAGCAGGTAGGGGAAGCGGCTCGGCAGCTGCGCAAAGGAAATGGACACCTTGCCGTACAACCGCAGGCCGTCCACGGTCGTGCCGGTCTCGATCAGCCGGTCGGCCAGACCGCGCGCGTCAAGCTGCTCCAAGGTGCGGGCGTGGACCGCGAATGCGCGGGTGGTGGTCGTGTCCGGCGGGCCGACGCGCCGCTCGAGCACAGTGCACGCCACCCCGCGCGCCGCGAGGTCCCCGGCGAGGAGCAGCCCGGTCGGGCCCGCTCCCACGATCACGACTTCCTGGTCCGAGTACCCGGTCTCGGTCATCTTGCGTCACCGCCTTCTGATTCGCTCCGTCTCGCTTTCAGGGTAGATCTGCGGTTCAGTGAAAGTCAACAAGCGTTGGCCAACATCTGTTGGCAGTTTTTGCGCCGCAACGCTCCTTGAATCCGCCGGGGCCGACGGGGAGCATGTACGCGACAGCGCGCTGACCGCTGTGACATGGATCACACCAAAGAACTGAACGAAACGGTTTCGTACAGCAGGCGGTTCGGACTAGAGTTCCGATACGGAACGGTTCCGTACACCGGTGAACCGCCGGGAAGGAAGGGCATCGTGGTCGACGCTGAGATCGATTTTCGCGAGCTTGGCCTGCCGGAGCCGCGCGGCTCCCGGCGCGGTCCCGAGCGGCGCGAGGCGATCTGCGACGCGGTGTTCGAACTGCTCGGCGAGGTCGGGTACGACCGGATGACCATGGACGCGGTCGCAACGCGCGCCCGCGCCAGCAAGGCGACGATCTACCGGACCTGGCCGGACAAGCCGGGCCTGGTGGCGGAAGCCCTGGTCGCCCGGTTCGGCCCCACCCCGGACGCCCCGGACACCGGCTCCCTGCGCGGCGACCTCATGGCCTTGATGTCACGTGCCCGCGAGTTCATCAACAGCCCGGACGGCGAGGTCATCACAGGTGTGCTGACCGCGGCGGCCAGGAACCCGTCGCTCGGGCGCACGGTGCACGAGTGCACCTACGAGTCCAAGCACTGCATCAACGAGACCATCATCCGCAACGCCGCCGCTCGGGGCGAAATCACCCCCGACGCCGACCCTGAACTGCTGCACGAAGTCATGTACGCGCTGATCATCACCCGCAAACTGACTTCGGACGAGCCGTTCGACGAGGAATACAGCAAGCATGTAGTGGACGACGTCGTGATCCCGCTGCTGCGGTCACGCTGCCGCGACGAGGGCGCGGCGGCCGGCGGTGACCGCCGCGGATAGCGGCTCGCCCGGAATTGTCAGTGCCGGGTCGTAGATTCGTTCAGCAACGACGCGGAGTTCAAATTCGCGCGCTTACGGGGTGCGCTTGCAAGTCCCTTGGAGGGGAATCCATGTCCGAAAACACCGCTGTCTCACGCGCCGCCACGAACGGCTCGCATCCACCGGACCAAACCGGGCCCGACCCCAAGCGGTGGCTGGCGCTCGTCGTCATCCTCATCGCGCAGCTGATGGTCGTCCTGGACGCGACCATCGTGAACATCGCGATGCCGTCGGCGCAGAAGGCGCTGCACATCGACGACGCCAGCCGTCAGTGGATCCTGACCGCTTACACCCTGGCCTTCGGCGGCCTGCTGCTGCTCGGCGGCCGGCTCGCGGACTACATCGGGCGCAAGCGGATCTTCCTGATCGGCCTGGTCGGCTTCGCGCTCGCCTCGGCGCTCGGCGGCGCCGCGCAGAACGAGGCGATGCTGTTCGCGGCGCGCGCACTACAGGGTGCGTTCGGCGCGATCCTCGCCCCGGCGGCGCTCTCGCTGATCACCGTCACCTTCACCGATGTCAAGGACCGGGCCAAGGCCTTCGGCGTGTTCGGCGCGATCTCCGGCGTCGGCGCCGCGATCGGCCTGGTGCTCGGCGGATTGCTGACCCAGTACACCAGCTGGCGCGTGTGCCTGTACGTGAACATCGCCTTCGCCGCGATCGCGTTCATCCTGGCGGTGCCGCTGGTGAAGGAGAGCAAGGCCGAGGGCAACACCCGCTACGACGTGCCCGGCACGCTGCTGTCCAGCATCGGCATCGGCGCCCTGGTCTACGGCTTCACCGAGGCGGCCAAGAGCGGCTGGAGCTCGACCTCCGCGCTGCTCTCCTTCTCCATCGCGGCAGTGCTGCTGGTGGGCTTCGTGGTCCTGGAGTCGCGGATCGCCAACCCGCTGCTGCCGCTGCGGGTGGTCTGGCACCGCAACCGCGGCGGGTCGTTCCTGACCTCGATCATCCTGGGCGCGGGCATGATGGGCATGTTCCTGTTCATGACCTATTACTTCCAGCAGATACAGCACTACACGCCGCTGCACAGCGGTATCGCTTACCTTCCCTTCTCCGGGGCGCTGATCGTGACGGCCGGTGTGGCCAGTGGTCTGCTGCCACGAGTCGGCCCGCGGGTGATCATGACCTTCGGCGGCGCTCTGGCCACCGGCGGCATGGTCTGGCTGACCCAGCTGAGGGCGGATTCGTCGTACCCGTCGATGATCCTTCCGGCCTTCATCATGCTGGCGGTCGGCATGGGCTGCGTGTTCGTGCCGCTGGGCAACACCTCGTTGACCGGCGTGGCCAACCACGACGCGGGCGTGGCCAGCGCGATGGTCAACACCACTCAGCAGGTTGGCGGTTCGCTCGGCGTGGCGCTGCTGAACACGGTGTTCACCACGACGATCGTGTCGTACGGCACCAACCACCACACCTCTCCGTTCTCGCCGCTGGCGCAGGTGCACGGTTACAACGTGGCCTTCACCATCAGCGCGATCCTGCTCGGCCTGTCCACGCTGGTCACCTTCCTTATGATCCGCAAGGACCCGGAGCAGTCCGTCGAGGGCGAGAGCCTGGGCGTCGAGGCGCCGGCCGCGGTCGTGCACGTCGGCTGACCCGCCGGGGCTGACACCTGCCAGAGGCAACTGCACAGCACTGATAACCGCACAGCACTGCGCTGGGGTCTTCCTCCACTTCGGAAGTGGAGGAAGACCCCAGCGCGTTGTGGGTGGAGCCGACCGCCTCGGTGGGTCGAGGCGGTCAGGAGGTTCCTATGCCTTCGAGGCGAACACGGGGTAGTAGCCGTTCGCCTGTCCGGTCGCGGTCGGATGGTAGGAGTCGCCGAAGTTGCCCCAGTCCACCGAGTTCAGCCAGCTGCTGCCGTCGCAGATCTCGTGCCCGGAGAAGGAGCCGCGCACGTCGCCGAAGACCGCGCCGTGCCGGGCCGCCGCCTGCTGGACCAGCGAGTCGAGCAGGTTGATGCCTTCGTCGATCTTGGCCCGGCTGGTGCCGCTCAGCCCGATGCAGCCGGAAGAGGCGTTGAGGTCGTAGAAGTCCGGGTAGTCCAGGAAGACGATCCGGGCGTTCGGAGCCTTGGCCTTGATGGAGTTCAGCACGTTGTCGAAGGCCGCGGGCAGCGTCGACTGCGCCTGGCTTTCGGCGCTGTTGACCGCGCTCACGCAGGAACTGGTGCCCCAGATCACGCAGGTCTCCATGACGCTGCTGAAGCCCACGTCGTTGCCGCCGATGGTGAAGGAGACCAGCGTGGTGCCGCTGTTGAGCGCGGACAGCTGGTTGTTGAGCAGGTCGCTCGTGGTAGCTCCGGAACAGGCGGCGAAGGTGAAGGACGACGGGCCGTTGGCGTTCGCCCACAACTGCGGGTAGGCACCCGAGCTGCGGTCGCAGGACCCGCTGTTGCCGTAGTTGCCGGCGCCGAGGCCGGAGGAGTAGGAGTCGCCGAGCGCGACGTAGCTGGCCGTCGCCGCGTTCGCGGGTAAGGCCGTGAGCAGGGTGGCGGCCGCGGTGGCGGCAGCAGCGGTAAGCGCGACAAGGGTATGACGCGGACGCAAGGTTCCCTCCGGGATGTGGAGTGGAGTGTGGTGCAGCTAACACTTCTGTAACTCCGATACAGCGCCCCGGAAAGGCCGTTTACGCACTATGTGAAGTTTTTGCCGTTCGGCACATTCGACGTTTATGCAGGTAAACCGACTAGTCTGGGTCGGAACCTGAATTAGGGTTCATATTCTCCGGCTCAGACCTCGTAGACGATCAGCCCGCCGGCGACCGTCAGCATCGCGTGTGCGGCGCCGATCTGCGTCGGCGGCGCGGCGAGAACGTCGCGGTCCAGCACGGCCAGATCCGCTCGCTTGCCGATCTCCAGTGACCCCGCGTAGCTCTCGGCGTGACAGACGCGCGCCGAACCCGCGGTGTACGTGACCAGTGCGTCGACAAGCGTGAGTGCCTGATCGGGCAGGAAAGGCGGGCTGTCGATCGGTGAGTTCGGCGCGGTCCGGTTGACCGCGACGTGCACCGCCTGGAGCGGGTCAGGAGTCGAAACCGGCCAGTCGCTTCCCGCCGCGAGCATCGCCCCGTCTCGCAGCAGCGCGCCGAACGGATACTGCTGCGCGTAGCGTTCCGCGCCGAGCACCGGTTCGTTCAGCGCACGCATCTGTGCGTCCTCGGCGGCCCACAACGCCTGAATGTTCGCGGTGACATCGAGTTGCCGGAAGCGCGGGATGTCCTGCGGATGAACGACCTGGATGTGCGCGATGTGATGCCGGTTGCCGGTGACGCCGTTGGCGGTACGCGCCTGCTCGAACGCGTCAAGCGCCTCCCGGACGCCACGGTCTCCGATCGCGTGGACGTGGACTTGGAAGCCGAGCGCGTCAAGCCGCGTGACCGCCTGGGCAAGCAACGCCGCGTCGAGGTAGCTGTGCCCCGCGTTGTCAGTGACGTGCCCCGCATTGTCGTAGTAAGGCCCGAGCATCGCGGCGGTCAGGTTCTCGCAGATGCCGTCCTGCATGATCTTGACGGTCGACGCCTTGAATCCGCCCGCGCCGCGCGGCGTCGCCGCGTCGAGTCCAGCCGCCTGCGCGCGGCGCTCGATGAGATCGGCGATCTGCTCCAGGCCGCGGTTGCGGTCCCACCACAGCGCGCCGGTCACGTGCCCGGTCAGCCGCCCCTCTCGGGCCGCGCGCAGGTAGGCGGGCAGGATGTCGTCATAGCCTAGATACCCGCCGACGATCGCGTCCTGCCAGCCGGTGACGCCGAAGGAGTGCAGATATCGCTGCCCTTCCAGTAGGGCATTGAGATAATCGTCCTCGGTGAGCCGTGGCGTGTGCCGGCCGACAAGGTTCGCGGCCTCCTCGTGGAGGGCGCCGGCTGGTGAGCCGTCAGGCTCGCGCGCGATGCGGCCACCGGTCGGATCCGCAGTGTCGCGGTCCACTCCGGCGATGCGCAACGCGGCGGAGTTCGCCCAGGCATCGTGATGATCTCGGTTCAGCAGGAAGACGGGTCGGTCGGGCACCACCGCGTCGAGCAACGCGCGGCTCGGTGCGCCGCCTGGAAACTGGTCCATCGACCAGCCGCCGCCGACGATCCACGGCTGGCCCGGATTCGCGTCGGCGTACCCGGCCACCCGCGCCACCGCCTCGCGTGCGTCCCGGGTCCCGGTCAGATCACAGCGCAGTCGTTCCGCGCCACCGAAGACCGGATGCACGTGCGCATCGATGAAGCCGGGGAGCACGAGCCTCCCATCCAGCTCCACGACGCGGGTGCGCGGGCCGATTGCCGAACGCGCTTCCCGCTCACCGAGCGCCGCGATCACACCGTCGCGCACCGCGATGCCCGAGGTCCGGGGGCTAGCGGTGGTGGTGGTGGTGGTGGTGAAGCACGGACCGCCCACCAGCACAAGATCGGCGGGAGACTGGGTCATGAGCAGGAGCATTGCACGTGCCGGGAGGACGCTCCTACCGAGAGAATGTAAGACATGAGGATCTTCGAGCTGGCCGTCGGCGCCGGCGTGGTGGCCGCGGCCTGGCTCTCGGTGGTGGCCAGCCTGGTCATGCCGCGCGGGCTGCGGTCGAGCTACACCCGGCTGGTGCACGGCGTGGTGCGCTGGCCGTTCCAGTTTCTGGCGGACCGGTGCCGCACCTACGACGCGAAGGACCGGGTGCTGGCCTGGTCGGCGCCACTGGCCATCCTGATCACGCTGATCAGCTGGCTGGGGCTGTTCCTCGTCGGCTTCGGGCTGCTGCTCGCCGGAGCCAGCGGACTCGGCTTCAACGCCGCGTTCCGGGAGGCGGGCTCCTCGCTGTTCACCCTCGGGTTCGCCTCCAGCGACCGGGACCGGCTCACCTTCCTCGACTTCTGCGCCGCAGCGTCCGGTCCGGTGGCCATCGCGCTGCAGATCGGATACCTGCCCGCGCTCTACACCGCGTATTCGCGTCGCGAGGCGGAGGTGACGCTGCTTCAGTCGCGGGCCGGGGTGCCGGCCTGGGGTCCGGAGATCCTCTACCGGCACGTCCAGGTCACCGGCCTGTTGGAGAACCTGCCCGATCTTTACCGGGGCTGGGAGCGCTGGGCGGCGGAGATCTCGGAGAGCCACACCAACTACCCGGCGCTGATCCATTTCCGCTCCCCGCAGCCGAACCGCAACTGGTTGATCGCACTGCTCGCCGTGATGGACGCGGCGGCGCTCGAACTCGCCCTCAACCCGGTGACCCCGAACAGCGGCGCGATGCGCATCGGGCTGCGCGGTGGGTTCAGCTGTTTGCGGGATATCGCACACATGGAACGAATTCCGTACGACCCTGATCCCGACCCCGACAGCGACATTCAGCTGACCTACGCGGAGTTCTCTCAGGGCATCGACATGCTGCGTTACGGCAACTACCCGATGAAGCGCACGCCAGAAGAAGCGTGGCCGCATTTCCGCGGCTGGAGGGTCAATTACGAGGCGATCGCATACGCCCTCGCGTACCGCATCGACGCCGTTCCCGCCCCGTGGTCCGGTCCGCGCCGTACGCCGGGCCAAATCGTCAGCGTCCGCTCACCGCGGGATCGGCAACCTACCAGGGCCGTTCCATCCGGCGCCGGCGCACCGACTGACGCGAAGACCGGCCAGAACGGGACCTCCACGAACTGAGCGGGCCTCTGCACCCTCTAACTGTTATCAGTTAACGCACGGAATGCCCGGCGGCGCGCTGACGACCGCAGCGGCGGCGGTCGGTACAGCACTGGGTGCTGCGGTATGGCCGGACCGGTTACCGCTCGCCGCGCTGCGCGTCGCGTGATGCGTTCCCGGCGCGGCCGCCGCCTCAGCTGCCGCTTGCGGGATCGCGGGGCCGGCCGCAGCGGTCGGCGTACTCGAATCGGACACGTCAGGGCTCTTCCCGGCCAGCAACCGCTGGGCGACCTCGCGGACCTGGACCGGGTCGATGAGGTTGACCGACTCGCCGTCCTCGGTCGCGAAACCCTTGATCGGCAGCGTGTAGAAGGTGACGTTGCCCGAGGTCACCGCACCGGCTTGATTGACGAACGAAAGCAGGTCGAAGCCGGAGTCGACGACCACGTCCTTGCGTGCCACGTCGAGGAGCGCGCCGATCTTGGTCAAGTCGTCGAACACTCCGGCGTGCTGCAGCTTGTTCACGGCCGAGGCGAGGAACGCCTGCTGCCGGTGCGTCCGGTCCAGGTCCCCGTTGGCCAGACCGTGCCGCTGGCGCACGAACGCGAGCGACTGCGCGCCGTCGAGAGCCTGCGCTCCGGCCGGGAAGTTCGCGCCCGAATACCCGTCGTGCACCGGTTCGCGCAGGCACACCGTGACGCCGCCGAGCGCGTTGGCCAGGTCGTAGAACCCCGCGAGATTGATCTCGGCGAAATGGTCGACGGTCACGCCGAGCAGTTGCTGCACGGCGTCGATGGCCGCGTGCCGTCCGGCTTCCCGGCCGAGTTGTTCGAGCGCGGCGCGGTCACTCGTGCCGGTCGACCGCGCGGCGGCCTCGGCGTTGGCCTTGGCCCGGCCGTACGCTTCCTTGATCTTGTGCTGGCCCAGCCCTTCGGGCAGGTCCACGTAGTCGTCGCGGGGAACGGAGAGGGCCACGGCGCGCGAGCCGTCCGCCGGGACGTGCAACAGAATCAGCGTGTTCGTGTTGTATCCGCCGACATCGCTGGAGCTGCCCGCGTGCAGTTGAGAGAGGATCGCCGGGGGCAGATCGTTACCCTGATTGTCCCGCCGCGAGTCGAGCCCCATCAGCAGGATGTTGAGGTCGCCGCCGCCGCGCTGCGCGGAACCGAGGCCGGCCAGCGCGTGCGAGCTGGCCAGACCGCCCAGCACGGAGGAATGGAAATACCAGCCGACCGCGGCCGCGACCAGGACGAGCGCGGAGGCGGCGCCGAACAGCAGGCGCAGGATCACGCGGGCGCGGCGGGTCAGCCGCAGCCGCGTCGGCATCGGGCGACCCGGCTGAGCTCGACCGGATTGAGCTCGACCGGACTGGCCCTGACCCGGTTGCGGACGGCCCGACTGGGACCGCGTCTGCGTCCGCCCGTTCGGCGGTGAATACGGCCGCGAACCCTGCTGAGCCGGGCGGGGACCGGGCGGACGGGTCGGCCCGCCGCCTTGCCCATAGCCAACGCGCCGGTCCACCGCGTCTCCTGTGTGTACGCACCCGAGGATCCTGGTGCTTTGATCCTAGGAAGGGGGCGCGCGCTGCTTCGTACGCCACGACGTCGCCTCACTCTTACGGCGCAGCACACATTGCGGCGCGGCGTTGCTAACGTGCCAAGAGTGACGAGTTCTCACCCGGCAGCACCGTATCCGCAGGCATCTCGCGACGAGATCACCGAGACGATCCACGGTCTGACGATCAGCGATCCTTATCGCTGGCTCGAAGACCCGGCCGCCCCACAGACCAAGTCGTGGAGCGCCGCTCAGGACGCGTTGTTCGAGAACGCACGCGCCGGGTGGGAGGGGCACCGCAGGCTGCGCGCCCGGATAGCCGAACTGTCCGCCACCGGGGCGATCGACCCACCGGTATGGCGCGGCGAGCGCTCGTTCTTCACTCGCCGGCTGCCAGATCAGGAGCACGCGGTGCTGCTGACGGTGGACGAATCCGGCGCCGAGCGCGTGCTGGTCGATCCGATCGCGTTGGACCCGGCCGGAACCACGACGCTCGACGGCTGGTATCCGTCGCCGTCCGGGCGGCTGATCGCCTATCAGATCTCCGAAGGCGGCACCGAGGAGTCGGTCACCCGGATCATGAACGTGGCGACCGGCGAGGTGGTGGACGGCCCGATCGACCGCACCCGGTACACCGAGGTCTCCTGGCTCGCCGACGACAGCGGCTACTACTTCACCCGTCGCCTCGCGCCCGAACTGGTGCCGCCCAACGAGACCCAGTTCCATCGGCGCGTCTACCTGCACCGCCTCGGCACCAGCCCCGATCAAGACGCGCTGGTCTTCGGCGAGGGCACGAAGCTGACCTGCTATCACTACGCCTCGATCTCGGCGGACGGCCGTTGGCTTCAGGTCTCCAGCAGCGAGGGCACCGAGCCGAACAACGACGTCTATCTCGCCGACCTCTCCGGCGCCGACCCGGCCGCGCCGCCGTTCAAGCCGGTGCAGGTGGGCGTCGCCGCGACCACCTATCTCTATCCCGCGCGCGGAGACAGTGCGCTGGCCGGGCAGGCGCTCATGTTCACGACCCTGGACGCGCCGCGCGGGCGAATCTGTACCGCCTCGACGCACAACCCGGTACCGGACGCCTGGCAAGTGCTGATCCCCGAGGATGCGGAAGCCGTCATCGAGAACCTGACCGTGCTCGATGGCCCCGAGGTGGAGCGGCCGCTGTTGCTGGTGGCCCGTATCCGGCACGCGATCAGCGAGATCACCGTGCACGACGCGGTCACCGGCGAGCAGCTCGGTACCGTACCGCTGCCGTCGGTAGGCACCGTCGCGTTTCTCACCTCACGGCGCTCGGGCGGCCATGAGGCATGGTTCAGCTACACCGACTTCGGCACGCCGCCACGCGTCTACCGGTACGACGCTCGCACCGGAGAAACCACCCTGTGGGCAGATGCCCCGGGTAAGCCGCACACGCCGACCGTTCACACGCGCCAGGTCGAGTTCGCCTCGAAGGACGGCACCACCGTTCGTATGTTCATCGTCTCGGGTGAGCCGAATGACGCACCGGACCGGCCTCGACCCGCGCTCCTCTACGGCTACGGCGGCTTCAACATCAGCCTGCCGCCCGAATACACCGTCTCGGCGTTGAGCTGGGTAGAAGCCGGCGGCGTCTACGCCGTCGCCAGCCTGCGCGGCGGCGGCGAGGAAGGCGAGCTGTGGCACCGAGCCGGCACGTTCGGCAACAAGCAGAACGTCTTCGACGACTTCCACGCGGCAGCGCAGTACCTGATCGACCAGGGCTGGACCACAGCTGACCAGCTTGCGATCCATGGCGGCTCGAACGGTGGCCTTCTCGTCGGGGCCGCTCTCACGCAGCATCCGGAGCGGTACCGCGCCGTCGCCTGTTCAGCTCCACTGCTCGACATGGTGCGGTACGAACTCTTCGGCCTCGGCGAATCGTGGACCGTCGAATACGGCTCGGCTGCCGATCCGGAGCAGCTCGCGGATCTGTTCGCCTACTCTCCGGTGCACAACGTGCACGAGGGCACCGAATACCCGGCCGTCCTGTTCACCGTGTTCGACGGCGATACGCGCGTCGATCCGTTTCATGCCCGCAAGCTGTGTGCCGCATTGCAGTGGGCCACCAGCGGTGATCCGGCGCAGCGGCCGATCCTGCTGCGGCGTGAAACCGGCGTCGGGCACGGCGCCCGCGCCGTTTCGCGCAGAATCGACGTAATCGCGGACACCGTGGCCTTCCTCGCGAATCACACGGGGTTGGCCCTGGGCTAACCTGGCGGGGATATCCCCGCCACAACGGGTACACCACGATCGTCGGCCACCAGTCGAGGGTCGAACACATCGAGTCGAGACGCCGCGTGCCACAAGCACCGGGTCACCGAACCGAACAGAAAGGCGGCGACGGTGCCGTCGACGACACCGCGGGCACCCCTG
>DASUAR010000209.1:0-2906 GCA_035763685.1 Actinocrinis sp.
CCCAGATGATCGTGGCCGAACGGCCATCGGGCACCTTCACCCGGCAGGTCTTCCTCGGCGAGACCCTGGACGCCGACAACATCACCGCCGACTACGCGGCCGGCGTGCTCACCTTGACCATCCCGGTCCGCGAGCAGGCCAAGCCCCGCAGCATCCAGGTCACCAGCAGCGACACCAAGCAGGCGGTCACCGCCTAGCCTGCCGACGGCGGCATCAACGGCAGCAGACGGGCCGCCCGCCAGCGGGCGGCCCGTGCCGCACCCTGCGCAGCGTCACCGGCCAGAGCGTCGTGGTGCTATCCCCAGGCGTCGTCCGGCGGTGAGCAGCAGGGGGCCGGCCCTCGGTCGCGTCGCTCACCCCAGCGCCAGGACGAGGCCCGCCGCGACGAGCAGGGCAGCCGTGAGCCCGTGGATGCCCAGCGCGGTAGCGAGCTTCCCGCCGTTGGTGAGCACGATCACGGCGTCCGCCGTCGGCGTGAGGGCCGCGGCAATAAGCGCCCAGCCGAGTGTCGCGCGGCCGGCAGCCGCCCAGACCACGAGGGGCACCACCCCGGAGGTGATGTCGCGAACGCCCTTGATCTCGGTCAGGGCGCGGATATTGTCCGCGGCGACACCGAAGGCGAGCGTCGCCGGCCGAGGTGCCAGGAGGAAGCGGCTGCCGATCGCGATGACGGCGACACAACCGATGAGCGCGACCAGGAGCGCGGCGAGATGCATGGCGAGGATCCTTCCGGCTTTGTTGTCTAACGATGTTATATAACAATGCTAGACTATCTGTCATGTCCCCCCGGCCCGCTCCAGATCTCGACCTCAGACGCGATCAGGTCATCCACGCCGCCCGCGACCTCGCCGAGGCCGACGGCTGGCCCGCCGTCACGATGCGCCGCCTCGCCGGAGAACTCGGCGTCACCCAGCCAGTGCTCTACTCAGCCTTCGCCAGCCGCCAGGCGCTCATCGACGCGGTAGCGCTGACCGGCTTCAGCGACATCGCCGCGGCGCTCGAAGCGGTGGACGCCTCGCCCATGGCACGGATGCGCGCCTACCTCGACTTCGCCGCCGCGCACCCCCGCCTCTACGAGGCGATGTTCTCGCTGCCCTCGGGTCTGGCCTTCAGCGGTTACAACGACACCCCCGGACCGCTCCGGCGCGCATTCGCGGGCATCCGCGGCGCATTCCCCGATGCCGACGACACCCGGGCGGAAGTCGCCTGGTCGGCACTGCACGGCCTGGCCACCCTCCAGGCCAGCGGCCGCCTGCGCGCGAGCCACGCCGAGGCCCGGCTCGACCTCGCCTGCCACATGCTCACCCAGCAGGAGACCCGCTGACGGGCATCCTCATCGAAATCCTCGCCGGCCTCGCCGCACTGTGCGTCGCGCGGTCACCTAACCGCTCCCAGGGAGCGGTGTGAGGCACCGCCGGATTCTGCGGACGGCTACGGACTGGGGGATGGGGTAGATTCCGGCCTGGTGTGGCCTGCCCTACCGGCGAGCAAGTACGGCAGCGCACACCCGGTACCCCAACGGTTTCTAAGCAGCCGAGGGTGCCTGAGGTGCGCGGTGGTGCTGGCGATGGAACGGACAGCCCGCAGCCAGGCCTGGCGGTGTGCGGGATGCGATCGATTGATGACCTGAGCCAGCGCCTCATCGCGGAGCGGTGCGGACGTGGCGGATTTCATCCCGTTCGCGGCGGAGGTGCGAGCAGGCATAGAGCGCGGGCCCGCGTGACGGCTTCGGCCCGGGTGTGCGTACCAAGCTTGGTGTAGAGGTTGCGGATGTGGGTTTTGACGGTGTTCCGCGAGATGGACAGCTCGCGGGCGATTTCCGGTCCCGTTAGGTTGGTGGGCAGGTAGCGCATGACGCGGATCTCGGTACTGCTGAGCGGTTCCGGCGGCGCCCAGGGCCCGGCGAGCGGTTGTGCGGAGTTCCTCGCGGCCAGCAGGCTGTCGATCTCGGTGATCAGCGAGGCGTGGCTGGTGCCCGAGCAGGGTCGGCGCCGGCTGCAGCAGGAACACAAGAGCGCGCTGTCGGGTTCGGCAAGATCGAGTGCGCGTTCCAGGGCGCGCTCCGCGGCGATGCGGTCGCCGAGTGCGTCCCTTGTGATTGCCTCCAGCAGGAAAGCCCCTCTAGCCAGCTCCAGCGGAACGGGGGAGCGGAGCCGTCCAGGACCGAGGCGAGCGCGGCGGCGGCCGCGTGTGGGTCGTCTTTGGCGAGCTGCAGTGCCGCCACGGCGATGCGTATCTCCCCGCGTTCGCGGTCTTGCTCGCCGAGTTCGGCAAGGTCGTCCTCGGCGCGCGTGGTGTCACCGAGACGCACCAGGGTGTGCAGCAGCAATTCCCGCGCTTGGGTGACGAGCAGGTGCGGCACGGCGAGCGGCCGGGCCAGCCGGGCGGCTGTTCTCATCACCGACCCGCGACGGATGTCCCCGTTCGTCATCGAACTTCTCAAGGATCCTCACGTGACCGTCACCCGCACCGGTGATGCGCCGGTCGAGATCTGCCCCGGGTGCGGTCAGGGCAGGCTGGTCCGGCGCAACGGCAGGTTCGGCTCCTTCCTGGGCTGCTCGGCCTTCCCGGCCTGCACATACACCCGCGACGGGCCGCGCCGGCCGCCGGGCGCCAGTCCGGCTACCCGAAGACCGTACTGACCTCACAGGATTCAAAGCGGCTTGACGTGCGCCGCTGAGTCGAGCGCGGAATTAAGGACGTAGCCGGGAAATTTAGCCGCAGTCGGGTTGACATCACGCGGGAACGCGCGACCAAGATAGCTAACCGAGACAAGGAAGGGACGCCATTACCAGCAGGGGCGCATACTGGTGTGAATGAAGCCTGCCCGCGCCGCGTCCCGGCGTTTCCTGCCCGGAAGTCCCTTCAATGTCCTGCCGGTGGATCCGCCCGTCGAGCAGTTCGCT
>DASUAR010000210.1:0-4802 GCA_035763685.1 Actinocrinis sp.
CTGCAGGCCGGGGCGGGCCAGCTCGGTGCGGATGAGCAGCGCGAGCAGGCCGCCGAAGCCGAAGAAGATGCACGAGGTGATCAGGTACAGGAAGCCGATGACCTTGTGGTCGGTGGAGGTGATCCACTTGACCACGGTCGAGCCGGGCTGCCGGGTGCGGTAAGCCGTCACCGAGGGGGTGGCGACCACCGGGTCGTTGATCGCGGTCACCAGGCCGTCCCTCCGGTCGAGTTCTTACCCTTGATGCCGTTCATCGGGCCGACGCGGCACGGGATGCCGTTCTCACCGACTCCGGCGTTCGGGCCGCAGCCGATCGGCAGCTGGCCGGTGTTGCCCTGCTGCTGAAGCTGAGCCAGGTGCGCCTTGTACTGGTCCGGCGGCACCACATCGACCCAGAACAACATCCTGGAGTGGTCGACGCCGCACAGCTCGGCGCATTCGCCGATGAACTCGCCCTGCTTGGTCGGGGTCAGCTCGAACTGGTTGACCCGGCCCGGCACCACGTCCAGCTTGAACAGGAACGCCGGCACCCAGAAGGAGTGGATGACGTCCGGCGAGGTCAGCGTGAACTTGACCTTCTCGCCGAGCGGCAGGTACAGGTGCGGTGGCTGGCCCGGGGTGCCCGCTTCGTACACCGACGGCCCGCCGGCCGCGAACTGCTGACCGGTGGCGGCGTCGTAGTTGTAGTTGAACGACCAGCTCCACTGCCGGCCGACCACGTTGATGCTGGTCGACTGGTCCGGGGTGATCTTCAGCAGCTGCGACTCGTCCTTGGCGGTGAAGTAGAACAGCACCGCGACCATGATGGTCGGCACGGCCGTGTAGAGCAGCTCGATCGGGATGTTGTACTTCGTCTGCGGCGGCACCTCGATACCGTGCCGGGAGCGCCGGTGGAAGAACGCCGTCCACAGGATCAGACCCCACACCAGCGCGCCGACCGCGAACGCGGCGATCCACGAACCCTGCCACAAGTGCAGGACGGTCGGGGCTTCGGCGCTCGCCGGGTCGGGAAAGCCGAGCCGGGTGAAGGAGTTGTTGCCGCAGCCCGAGGCCACGACCAGGACGGCGCCGGCCAGCGCCGCGCGGGCGATAAGACGCCGCCTTCTTGACGCGGGGGCGCGGCGCCCGCGAGCGGGATCGCTCAGCGCGCGCGGCCTGCGTTCGGAGCCGTACTGACTCAACGTACCCTTCCCGGAGTCTCGCCCTGCTCACCGGCGCCTCCGCGCCGTTGACAGCTCGGCCGCGGATCCCGGAGTGCGGGCAGGGGTTCAGTTCTGCGGCCAAACCCTACTCCAGCGCTTTGCGGCCTTGGCGGGCAGGTACCCCCCGGGCGGGAGGGGTGCGGCGCGGGCTCATGCGGACGGGCTAACCGGGCGACGGATCGGGCGGTTTCGCCGGAATTGCACGCGATGAGGCGGCGTCAGAACCGGTGAATGACCGCCGTCCGCACGCGCCGGATCACCACCGCCGGCTGGGACCGCCGGGTTCCGGGCAGGTTGAATGACGTTATGAACTCGGTATTCCTGGACGCGGCCTCCGGCGAGCCGATGGACCCGGTGGCGCGCGAGGCCTATATGGCGGCGCTGGACGACGGCTGGGCCGACCCCGATCGGCTGTATCGCGAGGGCCGACGCGCCCGGCTGCTGCTCGACGCGGCGCGCGAGGCAGTGGCAGAGGTACTGTGTGCGCGCCCGGACGAGACCGTGTTCACGACCTCCGGAACTGCGGCGATCCATCTCGCGGTCGCCGGGCTCGCGCAGGGCCGGTCGCGGATCAGCCGACGCATCGTCACCAGCGCGATCGAGCATTCCGCGGTGCTGCACGCGGCCGAGTTCACGGCGGCGCGGCTCGGCGGCGAGCACGTGACCGTTCCGGTGACCCGGTTGGGCGAGCTGCGAACCGATCTCCTGGCGCAGCGCCTGAGCGGCGGCGCGGCGGTGCTCTGCATTCAATACGCCAATCACGAAGTGGGAACGATTCAGCCGATTGAGCGAGTGAGCGAGCTTTCGGCGGCAGCCGCGACGGCCGCCGCGGGCCCGATCCCGCTTCTCATGGATGCCTCCGCCGCCCTCGGCCGCGTCCCGCTGCCCGAATCTGCGAACTGGGCCGCGTTGTGCGGCTCGGCGCGCAAGTGGGGCGGGCCGGCCGAGGTCGGGGTGTTGGCCGTGCGCAAGCGGACGAGGTTCGCCACTCACTGGCCGCAGGACGAACGTGAGCAGGGCCGAGCGCCGGGACCGGTCAACGTGCCCGCGATCCTGGCCGCCGCTGCCGCGTTGCGCGCCCGCGAAGCCGAGCGCGAGGCCGTCGCCGCGCACCACCGTGATCTGGTTGACCGCATTCGGGCCCAGGTCGCCGCGACCGTGCCCGACGTGGAGATCGTCGGCGATCCCGGGCGGCGCCTGCCCCACATCGTGACCTTCTCCTGCTTGTACGCCTCCGGCGAGGCGCTGCTGCTCGAATTGGATCGCGCGGGTTACTCCGTCTCATCGGGTTCCTCGTGCACCGCCTCGACCCTGACGCCTAGTCATGTGCTGGAGGCAATGGGCGTGCTCAGCCACGGGAACGTGCGGATCTCGCTGCCGTGGCGGATCGCGGACGAGGAGGTGGACCGGTTCCTCGCCGACCTGCCCGGCGTGGTCGCGCGCGTCCGCGCCGAAGCCCCCTCCGCTTCACCATCACCGTCACCGTCACCGCCACCTGCGCCACAACCAGGCGCGCCAGGTACCGAGGCACCTGGTTCCGAAACCGTCGACGCCCTCGGCCTCAGGTGCCCCATCCCGGTGATCGAACTGGCGAAGCGGATCGCGAATGTCCCGGTAGGCGGGACAATCAGGGTGCTGGCCGATGATCCGGCGGCGCGGCTCGACATCCCGGCGTGGAGTGAACTGCGGGAGCACAGTTACCTCGGTGAGCAGCCTGTTCCCGAGCGAGGAGAGCGCGCTGTCGCGTACCTTGTGCGCCGCGAGCACTGACGGCCCGCCACGCCGTAGCGGCGACCGGAAAGAATTCACTGATTCAGCGGAACCCGGCGCCGCCGCGCGCCGTCCAACCGGAGACTGACCTCACCCACAGGTCGAGGCAGTGGATTGAGCGGACGAACGGCGACAGGCTGAGCTGGCCGGACAAGCAGCGACAGCTGTCGCGGCGACGATGTCAAACAGACAGAAGGACGGTTCGCGATGGTCCTCAGTGTCAGGAGAGGGAGCACGATCGCGGCGGCGCTGGCCGCGGTCGGGCTCGCCTCCACTCTGGCCGCCTGCGCGAGTAGCACCAGCGCCGGCCCGGCCGCGAACGGTGCGGGCTCGAGCGCGGCCCAGTCCGGGCCCATACTCCCCGCGCACACCCCCATCGCCTCGCCGACCGGTTCGGTGCCGGTCAACCCGGGCGGCCGGATGAGCCCGGCGCCGACCCCGAGTGGTTCAGCGGTGGCCCAGATGACCGCGCCGCCGGCGAGCGCGAAGTACGTACCGATCGACCAGGAGTCCCAGTCCCCTGACGGACGGTCCCTCTACCTCCAGATCGAGGCGCGCGGCGGAGCGTGCGGCCAGTACGTGCTCGTCGTGAAGCAGACGGCGGCCGAAGTCGGCGTCGGCCTCGCTCAGCTGCCCGTACGTAAGGGCGTGATGTGCCCGATGTACATCGGCCCGCGCACCTTCACGGCCAAGCTGGACAGCCCGGTGGGCACGCGCATCGTGGTCGACCTGGCCAACGGTGCGCGGCTCGGCGGCTGACCTGACCGACAAGGCGGACGCCGGTGACTCTTCGTGACAAAACTCGCCCGAAAATTCTTGCTCCGGAAGGGAACCAGCCTGGCGGTACGGCCGTTTAACTCTACAGAAGGCAGGAATACGCATTACACTCAGTGATGCAGGACTTGCTGATGGGGTGTCGGATGTAAAGACTCGCGCCCGCAGGGCTCTCCCCCCGGCCCTGCGGACGCTGTAGCGGATCCCGGGCAGCCATCCGTCGGCGCACGGATGCGGGATCCGGCGCACAAAGGCAGGGCCCCCGCCGTCATTTGTGGGTAGTGACGGTCGGGGGTCCTGCTGCGTCTGCGGATAGTTGCAGCTCGGCGACCCTTTTCAGTGCTCAGCCGACCGAGCTTGGACGTCCAACAACGTTCCGCTGAGTCTCACTGTCGAGCGTTGATCGCGACAAATACGCGACAACGGCCGCGACATCCGCCAGTAAGGTGTGCACTTGCGCGCTCTGAAGAGCGCCACGGGACGCACGCCGGGGGCGGGAAATGGGCATGTGGCGGCAGGCGATAGTCGGTGCGGTGATCGCGGTCGCGGCGGGGGTGTCGGCGGCGTGCAGCACGCCCAGTCCGGCAGCAGCCCCGAAGCGGCCCCTTCCACCCGGCGTCTCCGCGTCTGCGTCGGCAAGCACTTCGCTCTCGGCTCCGGCGTCAGCGTCGGCGTCGCTTTCCCCGTCGCAGGCCTCGACCTCGAGGGTGGCGCAGCCCACGGCGACGCCGCACGCTGCGCGCGGAAGCGTACGTCCGGCGGCAAGCTCACCGTTGCCAGCGTGGGCGGTATCGCATCAGCGGCCGAGCCCGGTGTGCGTTGGAGGGTGCGTGACTGTGGGGCAACCGAACCTCACTTCGAGCACGCTTCCGCCATACGTCCCCTCCATGGCGCGCGCCCCGCAGTAGGACACCTCGGCGCGTTGAGCCGTCGCGGCGTGCCTATGCGGGTCTGCGGGTCTGCTCGTCGTGGACTCGCTGCTTCCCGGCCCCGTACGGGCACCGCCGTACGTGAGATAGATCACAAAAAAGCGGCGGTCGACGGAGGCTGGATCCG
>DASUAR010000211.1:0-17029 GCA_035763685.1 Actinocrinis sp.
GCAGCCCCCGAACAGCTGGAGTCCCGTGCATCGAGACGTCAGGGCCGACGCCGTCGGCTTGTCCGGCCTGCGGTTGGCCGTAGCCGCGATGACGGCCTCGGCGGTCCCGTACCGGCCGGGAGCCGCCGCGCGTTCGCTCGAGCCCCCTGCTTCGCCGCCCGGAGAACTGCCCGTACCGCAGCCCGATTCGGACGCCGCAGCGGCGTCGCAGCGGCCCCGCCGGGAGTACGGCCAGTCACGCGCCCGGCCGCCCCGGCAACGCGGCGCCGACCACAACGGCTACGACGAGCGCGCCCAGGACGCCGAATCGCGGCGCATGCTGGCCCTCGTCGAACTCGCCCAAGACGGCGACGGCGAGGCGTTCGGGCAGCTATACGACGCCTACTCAGACACCGTCTACCGCTACATCTATTACCGCGTCAGCAACAAGCCGCTGGCCGAGGACCTGACCAGCGAGACCTTCCTGCGCGCGCTACGCCGCATCGGCACCTTCACCTGGCAGGGCCGCGACTTCGGCGCCTGGCTGGTGACCATCGCCCGCAACCTGGTGGCCGACCACTTCAAGTCCAGCCGCTACCGGCTCGAGGTGCCGACCGGCGAGATGCTCGACTCGGACCAGACCGAGGCCAGCCCCGAGGACAGCGTGCTGGCGTACTTGTCCAACAAGGCGCTGCTCGACGCCGTCTGCCAACTCAATTCCCAGCAGCAGGAGTGCGTGACGCTGCGCTTCCTGCACGGTCTCTCGGTCGCCGAGACCGCGAAGATCATGGGAAAGAACGACGGTGCGATCAAAACCCTGCAATATCGGGCGATCCGCACCCTTGCCCGGCTGCTACCGGTGGATTCGCTGCGGTGACCGCGAGCAGTACCGGATCCGTCGGCTGGCGAGCGATGGCGCGCAGCGCGCGGGGCCCCCTGGAGGGCTTCACTCGCGTAACTCGGCACACCTCGCCGTCGTTGCGCCGGGTAACCGCTCCGACACGCGGAAACACCGGATGTGCAGGAGCAATTGCACGATCCACTCGTCCGGGTGAAATTGCTTCGCGATCGGGTCCGGGAAGCCGATCAGGGCACAACCTTGCCCAGTCGGGGCGAGTCAAACTTGCGTCGGCGGCTTCGGGCGGCCGGCCCTCGGCGGCGGCTCGGCCGCCTTGGAAGGCTTGAGGAGGTGGCAGGCGAATGGCACAGCACGGCGAGCGCCGACTCGCGGAGGAGTTCGACCTCGCGCTGAGCGGCGCGCGATCCGGCGGCTCCCGCGGGACGGCGACGCGGCGCACCCACGCGAACGCCGCGGCATCGGCGCACCAGTCCGCTTCGGACGGCACCGGCTCCGCGCCCGCCGCCCAACTGGCGACCATGGTCGCGGTGGCGCACCGGGTCGAGCGGACCAATGCCGCCCTGCCCGGGATGGACGAGGCGTTCCGCGCCCAGCTGCGCGAGCGGCTGGTGCGGCTGACTCCTGAACTGGCCATCTCATCGGCTAAGGACCAGGTGCCGGCCCAGCGCGGCGGCCGGCACGCGGGGCTGCGCAGGCCGGTCTCGGCCCGCCCCTCGCACACCGGTATCTCGGCGGCCTGGCGGCGGCGGCTGCTGGCCGCGGGCGTCGGTGTGGCGGTGGCGACGGGTTCGGTCGGTGGCATCGCCATCGCCTCCGCAGGCGCGGTGCCGGGCGATCCGCTGTACAGCGCGAAGAAGATGTTCGAGAACATCCAGCTCTCGCTGTCCGGTTCGCCGACCGATCGCGGCGGCCAGTATCTGCACTTCGCGGACATCCGGCTGGCCGAGATCGACGCGCTGCTCTCCCGCCGGGACGCGGACGTGCCCGGCTCGCCGACCGCCGCGTACCTGGACCAGGCGCTGACCGATCTGCAGACGATGATCGGCGATGGCGGGCAGCTGCTGCTGGATCAGGTGCGCCAGCACGGCGACGAGCAGGCGGTGCACGCGCTGTCCGACTTCCTGCTCACCGAGCGGCAGCGGGTGGTGGACCTGACCTGGCAGTTGCCGCTGACCCTGCAGAAGCGCCCGGCGCAGATCGTCGCGCTGATGGACAGCCTCTATCAGCAGTTGCAGCAGGCGGCGGCCGCGATGCCGCATGCGGGAGCGGCGCCGACGCCGAGTTCCGGTCTTGAGCCTGGCGGTGGCACCGGTTCGGGACCGGGTGCGGCGCACGGTTCGCCCTCACACGCGGGCCAGTCCTCGGCCGCGCAGGCGAATCCCTCCACGTTGCCGTCGGGTGAAGCGTCGAACGTGCCCGGCGCGAGCCCCAGCGCGCAGCCCTCTGCTTCGGCCGCGCCGACGATAGGAGTTCAGCTGCCGCTGCCGATACTGCCGTCGACGGGCATCAACCTGCCCCCGCTGCTACCCGGCCTGCCCGGCATCGACCTCGGACTCGGCGGCTCCGGCTCCGACGCCTCGCCCACCGACTGAGTCAGGGCTCGCGGGCGCTGCTCTTCGCGCAGCAGCGCACGCGCTCCTAGAAGAACACCGAGCGGCGCTGGAGCAGCAGCCGGTACAGCGTGTCCTGAATCGTCTCGCGCACCTGGTCGGTCAGGTTGAACACCAGCATCGGGTCATCTGCCGCGCTCGGGTCGTAGCCCGAGGTGTCGATCGGCTCGCCGAACGCGATGTACCACTTCGACGGCAGCGGGATCGCGCCCAGCGGCCCCAGCCACGGAAAGGTCGGGGTGATCGGGATGTACGGCAGATTCATCAGCCGTGCCAATGGCTTGATATCGCCGATCTTGGGGTAGATCTCCTCGGCGCCGACGATCGCGGTCGGGATGATCGGGGTGCCGGTGCGCAGCGCCGCCGAGACGAAGCCGCCGCGGCCGAAGCGCTGAAGCCGGTAGCGGTCCGAGAAGGGCTTGCCGATGCCCTTGAAGCCCTCCGGCCACACGCCCACGACCTCGCCGCTGCACAGCAGCCGCTCGGCATCGGGGTTACAGGCGAGGGTGTGCCCGGCCTTGCGTGCCAGTTCGCCCATGAACGGCATGGTGAACACCACGTCGGCGGCCAGCATCCGCAGATGGCGATGCGCCGGATGATGGTCGGCGAGCGCGATCTGCGTCATGACCGCGTCGAACGGAAGCGTGCCGGAGTGGTTCGCGACGATCAGCACCCCGCCCTTGTCCGGCACCTGATCGAGCCCGCGAGCCTCCACCCGGAAGTAGCGCTCGTACAGCGGCCGGAACGCCCCGAGCAGCACGTTCTCGGTGAGGTCGGGATCGAAGCCGAACTCGTCCACCTCGTATTCCCCGGTGATCCGGCGGCGCAGGAAGGCCAGGCCGCGCGCCGCGCGCCGCTCCCAGTCCGAACCGCCGATCAGCCGGCCGATCGAGTCGACCAGATCGGTCGGCGGACGGCCGGTGGCGTGCGGCTCCGGCGGCTGCTCGCTCACCCGTCCTCCTTCCAGCCGGCCGCGTCGGCACGGCGGCCCGCGGCGTCCCGGTAGCCGCCGCCGTCCGGCTCCGCGAGCCCATCCTCGTGCAGCAGCCGGCTCTCCCGGCGCACGGCGCGCCCGGCGAGCAACGCGCTGATCCGCTGCTCCGCGGCCTCGACGGTGCGCCGGGAGACCAGCGGGCGCAGACCGGCGCTCTCGGCGTGCGCGGCCACCGCCTCGGCGGTCGAGTACTGCGGTTTGAGGCCGAGCCTGGCGATCATCCGCTCGGTGTCGAGCACCCGGCCGTAAGTCAGAAGGCTGAGTTGATCGCCGGTGAAGTCGGCGACGCCGGCCCGCTTGAGCACCGCGCCGAAGGTGGACGTCGCGAACGCGGGGATCGGCACGGTCGGCTTTCCGAGGCGGCGCGCGATCTGGGAGAGCGTCAGCGCGCCCGAACCGGCGACGTTGTACGTGCCCGGCCGGGTGTCTCCGGCGGCGATGCGGACCGCCTGCACGACGTCGTAGATGTGCACGAACTGCAGTCGCGGGTCGAAGCCGAGCACGGTCGGCAGCACCGGCAGCGACAGATAGTCGACGAAGGCCGTCTGCACGTCCGGGCCGAGGAAGTTGGCGAACCGCAGGATGGTGACCGCGACGTCGGGCCGGCGCCGGGCGAAGCCGCGCACGTAGCCCTCGACCTCGGTGACGTCCTTCCCGTAGCCCGTCCGCGGCGGCCGATGCGGCTGGGTATCCTCGGTGAACAGCGCGGGGTCGCGCGGCGCGCAGCCATAGACCGCGGCTGAGGACTTGACCACGACACGACGCACGGTCGGTGCCTTCTGGCAGGCCGCCAGCAGCTGCATCGTGCCGATGACGTTGCGTTCCTTCATCGCCGTGCGACCACCCGCCTGCGCCGGCGCGGCCAGCACGTCCAGGTGCAGCACGGTGTGCGGGCGCACTCGGGCGATGAGCGAAGCGATCTCGGGCGTGCGCAGGTCGGCGGCGACGGTCTCGACGCCCTCGACCCGGTCCTCTGGCAGCGGCTCACGCAGGTCCACCGCGACGATCCGGTCCACCGGCGGGTCGCCGGGCACGCCGTGGCGCAACAAGTCGCGCAACACGGCCGCGCCGAGCCGGCGGGCCGCGCCCGTCACCAGGATGGTCCCGGAACCGCTCAACCGCGCCACCGCCTCGAGTGCTGACGGGTGATGTCGCGGCGCTTGACGTCGCAGCAGCGGACGTCAGAGGTATGCACGTCAGAGCTATGCACGTCACCGCGATCCGGCTGCCGGCGCGATCGCGACGCCGTGCCGGGGGGCCGGGACAGGGCCGTACCGGCGGCGTACCCGCCGCCGCCGGACACCAAGACCGCGGCCGCTCGCCTCATGACCCGCGCCGCCGCGGCTTACTTCTTGTTGCGACGCTGAATGCGCGTCTTCTTCAGCAGCTTGCGGTGCTTCTTCTTGGCCATGCGCTTGCGGCGCTTCTTGATGACCGAGCCCACTTGGAACCCTCGCTCACTTCTCACGGTTGTGACGACAGGGATCCAGGGTACCCGCCCGGGAGAGTACCTGATAACGCCGCGGGAAAGTCGTGGTGAAGGCGGGCTCGAACCGGTCTCGCGACGCGACGCCGAATCAGGTCAGACGTCGGGTTCGCGCTCGCCGGTCGGAGCCCGCCTTCAGCAGGGGTTCGCTCGATAGCGCGGTACCCGGTGTGCCCGGTGCGCCTTACTCGGTAGTGGCTACTCGGTCCCGACGTAGGCGCCGGACAGATACTCGCGGACCGCCTTGGCCGGCACGCGGAACGAGCGCCCGACGCGTACCGCGCTCAGCTCTCCGGAGTGGACCATCCGGTAGACGGTCATCTTGGAGACCCGCATCACCCCGGCGACCTCGGCCACCGTGAGGAAGCTCACGTCCTCTAACGCCGTTCCGTCGCCGAACAGCTGCGGCGCCTTTTGGGCGTCAGCGGCCGACTCCGGCCCGGACGGCTGGGCATTGGGCATCTGGGTCATCCACCTTTCGCGCAGGCGCGTTGACATCGGCATCCCCTCCGTCCGATAGTCCATACGCGTGTGCGTGTCGTCTCCCACAGTAGTTGCCGCTGGTGCGAATGGGGAGAGCGATTCCGAATTATGGGGATATCCCTACTTCGTCATTACGCTGCCAAAGTGAAAGTTGCGCCGGTTTGCGCCGGGGGTTTCGCGGGGTACACGACCTTGATCCGGACGACTCTATCGAACGCGCGAGCGGCCCGGCGGCGCCCGGTTCTCTCGCCGGGCGTCTACCGATTGCCGGCGATGAGCTGCGCCCGCGCGAGCACGTAGTCGCCGAGGAGCTCGTACCGCTCCGGGTCGAGGCCGTCGTCCAACGGCACCGCGACCTGCACGATTCCCTCGTCCTCGCCGACGAACAGGGCCGGGTCGTTGCAGTCCGCGAACCCGATCGCGTCCACCCCGGCCTGCGCCGCGCCGCCGCACCAGCCGTGGTCCGCGAGCACCAGTTCGGGCAGCGGCTCACGGCGTGCGGCCAACTCGGCGAGCACGGCCCGGATCGGCCGGGCGGCGTGGCTGTGCACCGGTCCACCAGGGTCTTCGACCACTGCGACACCGAGGTCGTAACGGATCTCCAGATGTTTGCGGCCGCGGTGCGTTGCGGCGTCGTAGGACCACCCTTCCGCCGCCTCGACGACGGTGCCGCCCGCCGCCTGTAACGCCGCGGCAAAGCGTTGGTAAAGCGGCCCGAGGTTGCCCGGGTGCCCGGTGGCGAACAGCACCCGCTGCCGGTCGCGCAGCGCGACGCCGAGGCGCGCGGCATACCGGTCCAGCGCGTCGGCGGTGCGCTCCGGATCGATGGTGTCCTGCCCGGCCCTGTGGTTCAGCAGGGGGCTGACGCCGACCTTGCGAACCATCAGCTCGAGCACGGAATCGCGGGTCCAGTGCGCGGACGGGTCGAGCCCGAGCAGGTAGTACGGATCACGGTCGGCCAGCAGCCGGTAGTGCAGCAGGTTGTTCTCGCGCGGCGTGGCGACCCGGCCCGCCATCCCGGTCGCCGTCAGATGCTCCACCAGGACCTCACGGGTCGGGTCGAGCTGTTCTGCGACGACCGGAACCAGAGCGCTCATATGGCCGAGGGTATCGGGCCGCCGGGCGCCAGGGCACGGATTTGGATCAATTTGATCGTTTGGCACGCTTCGGTCCATCCCGCGCTCAATCCGTGCGCAGCGCCACGACGGGGTCGAGCCGGCCGGCCCGCCGGGCCGGCACCACGCCGAAGATCACGCCGACCGCGACCGAGACCGCGAAGGCCACCGCCGGGGACCACCAGGCGATCGCCGTGGGCAGCGGGCTGAACGCGCCGATCGCCGCGGAGACTCCGACGCCGAACAGGATGCCGATCGTGCCGCCGACCGCGGTGAGCAGGACCGCCTCGATCAGGAACTGCAGGATCACGTCCCGCTGCCGGGCGCCGAGCGCCTTGCGCAGCCCGATCTCGCGGGTGCGCTCCCTGACTCCGACCAGCATGATGTTCGACACCCCGACTCCGCCGACCAGCAGCGAGATCCCGGCGATCGCGGCGAGCACCAGGGTGAGCAGGGACAGGATCTTGCCGATGGTGCCGAGGATCTGATCCTGGGTCACCGCGGAGAACTGCTCGCCGGGGTACTTGGCGGACAGCGCGGCGATCAGCTCGTCGGACAGCGGCCCGATCCGGTCCGGTGTCGGGGCTTTCACCGCGAGGCCCTGGATCGCCGAGACGCCGAAGAGGCGCTGCGCGGCGGTAATCGGGATGTCCACCTGCGTGTCCTGACTCACTCCGAACGCCGAGCCGCGACGTACGGCGACGCCGACGACCCGGAACCGCACCCCGGCGATGGTCACCGGCCGGCCGACCGGATCCTCGCCGGGGAAGAGGGTCGAGGCGACGTCGGCGCCGAGGACGACCACCCGGGCGCCGGTGTCCACATCGGACTTGGTCAGGTATGCGCCCTCTGCGATAGGCCGGTTGAAGACCTCTGGCACGGTCTGGGTGAGTCCCTGCACCGTGGCGAAGTAATTGAGCGAGCCGGCCCGGATCTGCTCACCGGAGGTGATGCTGGCGGTCACGTCGTCGGGCGAGCCGACGATGCGCGACGCGAGATCGATGTCTGAGAACTGGAGCCGGGAGACCGAGGGCGCGGTGCCGAAGGCGAACTTGCCGGGCACGATCAGGATGATGTTCGAGCCGAGGCCCTCGACCTCGTTCTCCACCATGTTTTTCGCGCCGCCGCCGATGGCCACCAGCACCACCACCGCCGCGACGCCGATGATCACGCCGACCATGGTCAGCAGCGAGCGCAGCCGGTTGGCGGCCAGCGATTCGCCCGCGACGCGCAGGGATTCCAGCGGATTCACGCCTGCCTCACCTCGGTCACCGCGACGCCGTCGACGAGGGTGTCATCGAGCTCTGACTTATGCGTCGGCGCACGCTCCGGTTCAGGCGACGATTCAGGCGACGACTCAGCCGACGGTTCGTCTGGCGCGGCGGCCCGGTCCGGCGGCGCGCTCACGGTGTCCTCGACGACCACGCCGTCCCGGATGCGGATCAACCTGCGGGCCCGCGCGGCGATCTCGGCCTCGTGGGTGACCAGGACGACCGCGACCCCGCGCTCCCGGTTCAGCCGCTCCAGGATCGCCATGACCTCCTCGCCGTTGGCGGTGTCCAGGTTGCCGGTCGGCTCGTCCGCGAGCAGCACCCGCGGCTCCCCGACCAGTGCCCGCGCGATCGCCACCCGCTGCTGCTCGCCGCCGGAAAGCTGGGTCGGCCGGTGCCCGAGCCGGTGACCGAGGTGTACGGCTTCCAGCGCCGCCGTCGCCCGGCGGCGCCGTTCGCCGCGCCCGACGCCCCGGTAGGTCAGCGGCAGCGCCACGTTGTCGAGGGCCGAGGTGCGGGCCAGCAGTTGAAAGGACTGGAAGACGAAGCCGATCTCCTCGTTGCGCACCCGCGCCAGATCCGCGTCGCCGAGCTTGGCGATGTCGCGGCCGCCGATCAGCAGGGTGCCTGAGGTCGGCCGGTCCAGGCAGCCGAGCAGGTGCATGAGCGTGGACTTGCCGGAGCCGGAGGGGCCGGTGATCGCGACGTATTCGCCCTCTTCGATACGCAGTGAGACGCCGCGCAGCGCCGCCACCTCGATGCCGTCGAGCTGGTAGACCCGGCGCACGTCGCGCGCCTCGATCGCGATGCCCGCGCGCTCGCCGGCGGCCAGGTCCGGGTCGCCCGCCTGTTCAGCCAACGTGGTCACCGTCGGCGACCTTGTCGGCCCCCGCGACCACGATGCGCTGGCCCGCGTTCAGGCCGCTGAGCACCTGGACCGTCTTGTCGCCCTGCGCGCCGAGCCGGATCGGATGTTTGTGCGCGACGCCGCCGTCGATGATCCACACGCTCGTCACGTTGCCATCCGTGACCAGCGCGGCGGAGGGCACCGAGAGCGCGTGCTGCACGGTCACCACGTCGAGGTCCGCGATGGCGCTCATGCCGGGCAGCGGCGTCGGAGCCGTTGACCCGTCCGAAAGCGTGCCGACGCCGAGGGTGATCCGCACGGTGTAGGTGACGCCGCCCTGCGTCGAGGTGGTGGAGTTCGGGTCGACGGCGCTGACAGTGCCCGGATAGTCAGCTCCGGGCACCGCGTTGAGCTGGATGTGCGCGCTGACGCCCGGTTTCACGGTGAGCACGTCGGTCTCGTCGACCTGCGCCGTGACCGAGAGGCTCGACGCGTCGGTGATCGTGAACAGCGCCCCACCGGAGGAGATCGGGCTGCCGGCACTGATCACCGACCCACCCGAGCCGGACCCGGCCGAGCCCGAACCGCCGCCACCGGCCGCCGAGCCGAGCGCCGCCGCCCCCGATCCGGCCGAGCCGCCCGAACCGGAGGCCGCGCCCGCGAGCAGCTGGCTGAGCGAGCCGAGCCCCGCGGTGCCGGCGCTGGCCTGGCCGTTGCCGAGGGTCACCACACCAGAGATCGGCGCGGTGATCCTCAGCGCGTCCACGGTCCGCTGTGCGACGTCGACGGCCGCCTGAGCCTGGGTCTGCTGCGCCTGGCCGAGCGCCGCGAGCACCTGCGAGGCCGAGGCCAGGCCCTGCTGGAACTCGTTGATCGTCGCGCCGACCGCGCTGATCGCGGCGTCGTAAGAGCTCTGGGTCGCGGAGATCTGATCCAGCAACGCCTTGCGCAGCGCCGGATCGGTGATCTGCTTCGCCGCCGTCCTGGCCTGGTTGAAGGCCCGGTCCGCGTTGCCGCGCGCGGTGTTCTCGGCGCGGGTGAAGCCCGCGCCGGTCGTCTGGATGCCCGAGCCGCCGGCCGAAGCGGCCTGGTCCCGCGCCTTCTTCGCCTCCGCGAGCTGCTGCTGAGCGGCCGGGGAGGAGACGACGGCGAGCAGCTGACCGGCCGTCACCCGCTGGCCGTCCTGCACGGTAAGGCTGGCGACGGTCCCGTCCGCCGGCGCGCTGAGGTTGACCTGGGCTTTCGGCACGATGTTCGCGGGCGCCTGGACCACCTGGGCGACCGTGGCGTATCCGACCGCGGCGGTCTTGACCTGCGAATCAGTGTTCGAGCTACAGCCCGCGAGCGCGGCGGTGGCGGCGACGGCCAGGGTCAGCAGGAGTGCCGCACCGGCCCAAATTTTCCTCACGCGATACATCGTAAGCAGCGCGTTGGTTGCGCGAGGGGAGCGGGGGGTCGGGGAGAGAGGGCAGAGCGGGGGATTTCTCGCCGTCCCACCGGAGCGTCCAGCGCGTCCGGTGGGACGGTGGTGGCCTCAGACTAAGCCGCGATTCGATCACGTGGAAGCCTCGTGCCCGAACCGTGATCAGCCGGTAATGGGTACAAACGTGGACGTGCTATCGAGTGCTATCGAGTGAGCGGGACGGGTGGTCTCAGCCTTGGGCGAGTTCCCGCGAGCGGTCCCGTGCCGCTTCCAGCGCGGCCAGCAGCGCCGCGCGCACGCTGTGCCGCTCCAGCTCCCGGATCGCGGAGATAGTCGTCCCGGCCGGCGAGGTCACCGCCTCGCGCAGCTTCACCGGGTGCTCGCCCGAATCACGCAGCATGACCGCGGCACCGATCGCCGACTGCACGATCAGCTCGTGCGCGGTGGCGCGAGGCAGCCCGAGCAGGATTCCGGCGTCGATCATGGCCTCGACCACGTAGTAGAAGTAGGCCGGTCCGGAGCCGGAGAGCGCGGTGACCGCGTCCTGCTGCGACTCGGGCACCCTGACCGTTTTGCCGACCGGCCGGAAGATCTCCTCGGCGCGACGCAGGTGCTCATCGGTGGCGTGCGCTCCCGCTGAGATCGCCGACATCGCCTCGTCGACGAGCACCGGGGTGTTCGTCATCACGCGCACCACCGGCAGGCCCGGCACGCCGATCCGATCGGCGACGAACGCGGTGGTGATGCCCGCCGCGCCCGAGATGACCAGCCGGTCTGAGGGCACGTGCGGCGCCAGCTCAGCCAACAGCGCGGCCATGTCCTGCGGCTTCACGGTGAGGATGAGCGTGTCGGCGCGCTTGGCCGCCTCGGCGTTGGAGACCGCGGCCACGCCGTAGCGCTCGGTCAGTTCGGCGGCCCGATCGGCCCTGCGCGCGGTGACCAGCACGTCGGCGGCGGGCTTTCCGGCCCGCAGCACGCCGGAGACCAGCGCCTCGCCCATCTTGCCCGCGCCGAGCACGGCGATCCGCCGCTGCCCGCCGACCCGCTCCCCGGTCTCAGTCATCTGACTCACCATGCGCCTTCACTCGTCGGGTTACTCGGTCACCGGTCACTCGTTCCCGAGTCACTTGTTCACCGGCTGGTCGGCGGTTTCCGCCGCGCTGTCCTCGTCCGCCGCCCGGATCTGCGGCATCTCGGCGGCGGCCGGCACCGCGGCGGCCCCGGCCAGGTGCCGGCGGGCGAACAGCAGCGCCTCGTGCAGGTCCGCGTCCCGGCCGTCCTGGTCGATCGCCCGGCGGGTGTTGACCTCCAGCACGACGTTCCCGCCGAAGTCGTTGCGGCCGAGCAGTCCGAGGATCTGCGCGCACGGCTGGTTTCCGCGCCCCGGCACCAGGTGCTCGTCGGCGTTCGAACCGCTGCCGTCGGCCAGGTGCAGATGCGCGAGCCGGCCGCCCATCCGCTCCAGCATCGCCATTGTGTCAATGCGCGAAGTCGCCGTGTGCGAGAGGTCCAGGGTGAAGTGCGGGTACTGCTGCTCGGTCGGATCCCAGCCGGGGGCGTACGCCTCGACGCCGCGCTCGCGCACGATCCGGTTGCGCGGTGTGCGCCAGGGATACATGTTCTCGACGGCGAAGCGCACGTCCGTCTCGTCCTGCATCCGCTTGATTCCGGCGACGAACTCCGCCGCGTATTTGGTCTGCCAGACGAAGGGCGGGTGCACGACCACGGTGTTCGCGCCCAGCGCGTCCGCGGCCTCGCGCGCCTTGACCAGCTTCAACCAAGGGTCGGCGCCCCACACGCGCTGCAGGTTGAGCCAGAACAGGCAGGGCGCGTGGACGGCCAGGATCGGCAGCCCGAGCCCGTCGCGCAGCCGGCGCAGGGAATCGATCGACTGGCTCACCGGATCGTTGGTGACCATCACCTCGACGCCGTCGTAACCGAGGCGCGCGGCGGTGGCGAAGCCGGTGGCGGTGCTCTCCGGATAGACCGAGATCGTCGAGAGAGCGACCTTGGGCACGGTCACCCTCGCCGCCTCGCCGCTGCTGCCGACTGCCCAAGTCACGTGACCGAGACTACCTGTGCCCGAGACCGCCTGTGCCTACAGCCACTCGTCGGGCAGGCCGTCGAGCCGGCGCAGGATGACGCCTTCACGCAGCGCCCACGGGCAGATGTCCACGTGGTCTGTTTCGAACAGATCCAGCGCGGCGTCGGCGACGATCGCCCCGGCGAGCAGTTGGTTGGCGCGGCCCGGGGACACGCCGGGCAGACCGGCCCGCTCCGCGGTGGTCATCCGGGCCAGCTTCGGCAGCCACTCGAGCAGGTCCGCGCGCGACAGGCTGCGCGGCACGTAGAAACCCTCGGCGCTCGGCGCTGCCCCGGCGACCCTGGCCAACTGCCGGAACGTCTTCGAGGTCGCCACGACGCGATCGGGGCGCCCATAACGGACCAGGTCGCCGACGACCCTGGCGATCCCGCCGCGCACGTGCTTGCGCAGCGCCCGCACCGACTCCTCGTCAGGCGGATCGCCGGGCAGCCAGTCCTTGGTCAGCCGCGCCGCGCCGAACGGAGCCGAGCGGGCCACCTCGGGCATCTCGTCGAACCCGGAGGCCATTTCCAGCGAGCCGCCGCCGATGTCGAGTACCAGCAGCCGCCCGGAGGACCAGCCGAACCAGCGGCGCACGGCGAGGAAGGTCAACTGCGCCTCGGCCTGCCCGTCGAGCACGGTGAGGTCGAGGCCGGTGTGCTCGCGGATCTCCCGCAGGATCTGCTCACCGTTGGTCGCCTCCCGGATCGCCGAGGTGGCGAAGCCGATGAACTCCTCCACGCCCTTGTCCTCGGCGATGCCGACGCACTCGGCGACGAAGGACTCCAGGCGGTGTGCGCCCTCCGCGGTGATCCCGCCGTCCTCGCCGAGCAGTCCCACCAGATGCAGATCGATCTTGTGCGAGAAGGCAGGCAGCGGACGCGCGCCCTGGTGGGCGTCCACCACCAGCAGGTGCACCGTGTTCGATCCGACGTCGAGAACCCCTAGCCGCATACCTAAGAAGCTAGTGGACGGCGGCCCCACCCGCTGCCACCAGCCCCGAAAAAAGCCGCGCCGGTGTCCACAGGCTGTGGACGCGGACGCGGACGCGGACACGGCCGGGGCCCCCGGTACCGGAGAATTTTCCGGCGCGGCGGCTGGTCGGCTCCGGCAAAGCGCTCTTAGGCTTTGCCTGTGCCTGAAGTACCGCTGGATTTCCCCCGAGCCTGGGTCGAGTTCCCCGATCCGGACAATTCCGAGCAGGTGTTCCGCGCGGACCTGACCTGGTTGTGCTCGCGCTGGCGGTGCATCTGGGGTTCCGGCTGCCAGGGAATCCACGCCGGGCGGGCCGCGGACGGCTGCTGCACCCTGGGCGCGCACTATTCGGACGCCGCCGACGAGAAGCGGGTCAAGGAGGCGGCGCGCCGGCTGGCCCCGGAGACCTGGCAGTTCCACGGCGAGGCGGTCAAGCGCGGCGGCCGGCTGTCGATCACGCAGATCGATCAGGACGGCGACCGGCAGACCCGCGTGCACGACGGCGCGTGCATCTTCCTGAACCGGCCGGGCTTCGCGGGCGGCGCGGGCTGCGCGCTGCACGGCCTGGCCCTGCGGGAGGGGCGGCACCCGCTGGAGACGAAGCCGGACGTGTGCTGGCAGCTGCCGATCCGGCGCACCTACGACTGGGTGGAACGCCCGGACGACAGCAAGGTGCTGATGATCACGATCGGCGAGTACGACCGGCGCGGCTGGGGTCCGGGCGGCCACGATCTGAACTGGTGGTGCACCGGCAACACGGAGGCACACGTCGCCATGGAACCGGTTTACGTGTCGTACGCGGCCGAGCTTGCGGAACTGATGGGCCGGGCCGGGTACGACGCGCTGGTCGAGTTCTGCGAGGCGCACCTCGCGAGCAAGGCGCCGGTCGCCCGGCACCCCGCGTCACCCGAGTGATCGCAGTACTCTGAGCTCTGGCTCGGTGGTCTTAGCTCTGAGCCCTGATGCTGGCGGGTTTTGCCGCTACCTGGGCCCGGCAGCGTGTCGTGGCGAATGCGGTGCGGACGACTGCGAGCCCTGCGACACGGGCGAGGACGGCGATGTCGGCGATGTCGGCGATGTCGGCGAAGCCGGGGACGACGGGGTCGCGCTGATACTTCCGCCCCCGGCAGGCACCGTCTGCGTCGGGCGCACCGCGGAGGGTCCGACCCTTCCCGCCGACACACTCGGCATGGGCGTGGGAGTCGAGGTCGATCCGGCCGGCGGGCTGCTTGGCGGGGCCGAGCCCGTAGACCCGCCGGACACGGGCGGACTCGCGGGCGCACTGGAAGGGTTCGAAGATCCGCCGTGCAGCGTGACGACCGCACCGCCGGGCGAGAAGGTGATCGTGCTCGTCCATTGCCCGGAAGGGGCGGCGCTCGTCGCGGTGGCGGTGATGGCCTGCGACCGTCCGCCGGCGAGGGTGCCAGAGCTCTGACTCAACACGACCCATGAGTCGTGCGCCGCGGCCTGCCAGGCGATCGGCGCGGTGCCGGAGTTGCGCAGCACGATGGTCACGCTGTTCGGGTCCGCCTCGCGCTGATTGACGCTGACGTGGAAGTCGGCGCCGTTCGCTCCCGGATTCGACTCGGGCCCGGGCGCCGAGCCGGACGGAGTGTGCACGGCGGCGCCGATTCCCGTTGCCGGTGCGCCGTTCTTGCCCAGGCCGCGCGTGGCGGAGGAACGCTCGCTCGACGATGCGAGCGGGACCGGCGGCGTGCTCACCGAAACCGTCAACCCGCCACCACCCGGAGCGCTGACCGGGTCCTGCGACGGCATCGAATCAATGAGCTGCGAGGAGTGGCCGTCCGAGGTGATGCCGAGCAGAGCTGCGGTAGCCGCCGCGGCCGCGCCGACCGCACCAAGCGTGACAGCCGAGATCATCGCTTGGCGCATCGGGCGTGAGCGGTGCTGCGGCCGGGGTTTGCCGTCGGGGCCACGCGGCGCTTCGGGCGTGGGAGCAGTGAATCGGGGCAGCCGCGCGGTGCCTCCCGCGTGCGAACGGACCTGGCCGCTCGGGCTCGGGCCGACGCCGGATCTGGTGGGCGCATTCGCGCTGACGCCAGCCATGCCTTCGATGTAGGCCGACTCGGCGTAAGGACGCCGGGCGCGCGCGCCCTCGCCGTTCGGTCCGGCAGGCACGCGGTAGGCGAACCGGCCAGTCGGCGTCGAGATGAATCCGTCGGCTGCGGAGCCGTCCCGCGCGCCGGTTCGGGCCGCAGGACGTGGCCCGCTACCGGAGGTCGGCCGCCAGTCCATCTCGGAGTCCGGTGGCAACACGCGGGCGGCCCAGCTTCCCGGCGCGCGATAGACGCCGGGAAAATCAGCCCCCTCACTCGGCCGTCGCGAATCGGTGCGTGACGTGGCGCTGCTGACGTCGCGCTCACGCTCACCGCTCGGCCGTTGCGCATCAACGCGCGGCCGGTTCACGCCGGGAACCCTGCGCGGCAAAGCGTTCTGCGCTTCCGGGGCTTTCGTGCCGCGATCGACAGAGGGCTGATCCACCGGGGCAGCCGCCGCCTGCGCGAGGCTTGGATCAGCGGTCTGACGCGCCCGGTCCGCGGCAGCCGACGCCCGCACCGCGCCACGCTTGGTTTCCGGACCGGTGCCTCGCTTCGGTGCCGCACGCCGTCCGCCGCGTCGGCGAACCGGCGACGACTCCTGCGCCATCGGAAAGCCGTCCGGCGTGAAGGACTGAATCCGTGCCGCGATGCGGTCGTGATCGACGTCGAGGCGCAGCGCGAGTTCTGGATCGCGCAGTTCGCTCAGCACGATCTCGCGCAAGGAGCGCGGCGCCGCGACGAAAGGCAGGATGGTCGGCGCGGCCGGCGTGCCGATGACGGTGTGCAGATAGTGCTGGCATCGCGTGCAGCCGTCGACGTGGTCCGTCAGCGGCGCGCGCAGCGTCGCGTTGAGGCGTCCCGACCAGCCGAAAGTCAGCTCGGCAAGCTGCGCGCAGTGCTCAGTCGACGCCTTTGCCACCGCGACCGCGGCGAGCGAGCGCTCCAGTTCCCGCCAGGCGTCCGCGAGCACGCCGAAACCCTGAGATCCGATGGACCCGAGCGGCGCATCGGCGCCGCGACCGGACCGCCCGGACTGCGCCGAGCGGGCGTACTGGCCGAGCCCGAGCACCAGGCCGAGGCCGTGACTGTCGAGGCCGTGCCGGATCGTGAGCTCTAGGATTTCCCGGTGCGCCGGGGCGAGGCCTTCGGACTCGGGCCATTCCAGCGAGTGGAATTCGGCGCGCCGCAGGTTCCGCTCCAGCGAGGCCAATGAGCCGCCCGGGTCAGCGGCGCCGGCCGGCGGCCGTAGCCGGCCCGAGACCGGGCTCGGTGATGAAGTGGCCGCAAGAGATGTCGAAGAAGAGATCGACGATGCAGCCGCGCCCGAGGGCGTCGAACCATCCGAAGTCTCGCCAGCCATCAGGGTTTCGTCGGTCGACACCGAAGGCGACGACACGCCACGCAGCGCGCACTCGCGCCGCAAGATCGCGTAAAGCCACGGTTGGATGTACTCAGGCTGCCGAAGCTGCCGCACGTTGCGATCGGCGATGACGAACGCGCAGTAGAGCGCGTCGACCGCCTCGTCGTGGTCACGCAGCGACCAGATCGCGTATGTGTGCAGGCCGTCTGCGTAAGCGTCGTAAGCCGCAGCGCGGCCCCAGCCGTCGCCCGCGTCACCGGTTGGCCGGATCGGCTCGGTGCGCAGCGGTCGATCTAGGGCAGGCGCACCGGAAGCCGTCGCGGTCGCAGCAGTGGTGTGCCCCCCGCCGCTTGAAGAGTCAGCGTTCACACGGCCGAAGGTAGGCGGCGCCGCACTCAGGCGTCCTGGAGACGCCTACCTATCGCCCGAGTGAGTGACAATGTATGACCGTATGTCCACTCATACGAGTGAGCTTTCCGGAATC
>DASUAR010000212.1:0-11383 GCA_035763685.1 Actinocrinis sp.
ACGACTACCCGCACCAGTTCTCCGGCGGTATGCGCCAGCGCGCGATGATCGCGATGGCGCTGGTGTGCGACCCGAAGCTGCTGATCGCGGACGAGCCGACCACGGCGCTTGACGTGACGGTGCAGGCGCAGATCCTGGACCTGATGCGCGACCTGCAGCAGGAGTTCAACAGCGCCCTGATCATCATCACGCACGACCTGGGCGTGGTCGCCGAGCTCGCGGACAACATCATGGTCATGTACGCCGGAAAGGCCATCGAGTACGGCCCGGCCAAGACCGTGTTCACCGAGCCGCAGCACCCGTACACCTGGGGCCTGCTCGGCTCGATGCCGCGCCTTGACCGTCCGGTGCTCGAGCGGCTGCTGCCGATTCCGGGCACTCCGCCGTCACTGATCAACGTGCCCTCAGGCTGCCCGTTCCACCCGCGCTGCGCGTTCGCCGTCCGCAACCACGGCCGCAGTGAGACCGAGGTGCCGCAACTGCGCCCGGTCGACTCGCGCCACCTGGTCGCCTGTCACATGACGTCCGCCGATCGCAAGCAGATCTTCAACGAGGAAATCCGGCCGCACCTATGACCACTGACACTCACTCGACGACTGAAGAGCTGCTGTCCGTCTCCGGACTTCAGAAGCACTTCCCGATCCGGCGCGGCCTGCTGCGCCGCACCGTCGGCGCGGTCAAAGCTGTGGACGGGATCGACCTGACCGTGCACACCGGGGAGACGCTGGGCCTGGTGGGTGAGTCCGGTTGCGGCAAGTCGACCACCGGCCGGCTGCTGACCCGGCTGCTCGAGCCCTCCGCCGGCAAGGTCGTGTTCGAGGGGCGGGACATCACCCACCTGCGGCCCGGAGCGCTGCGGCCGTTGCGCCGCGACATCCAGATGGTGTTCCAGGACCCGCAGTCCTCGCTCAACCCCCGCCAGACGGTCGGCTCGATCGTCGGGGCGCCGTTCCAGATCCAGGGCGTCAAGACCGAGCACGGCGTCAAGCGCGCGGTGCAGGACCTGCTCTCGCTGGTCGGCCTTTCCCCCGAGCACTACAACCGGTACCCGCACGAGTTCTCCGGCGGCCAGCGCCAGCGCATCGGCATCGCCAGGGCGATCGCGCTGCGGCCGAAGCTGATCGTGGCGGACGAGCCGGTCTCCGCGCTCGACGTGTCGATCCAGGCGCAGGTGGTCAACCTCTTCGAGGACCTGCAGGCGGAACTCGGCCTGGCCTATGTGTTCATCGCGCACGACCTTTCCGTGGTGCGGCATATCTCGGACCGGGTCGCGGTGATGTACCTCGGCAAGGTGATGGAGATCGCGGAACGCGACGATCTTTACGGCCGGCCGCTGCATCCCTACACGAACGCCCTGCTTTCCGCGGTGCCTATTCCCGACCCGGAACGCAAAGAGGCCTCGGGGCGCGAGCGGATCCTGCTCACCGGCGACGTGCCCTCGCCGATCAATCCGCCGTCCGGCTGCCGGTTCCGCACCCGCTGCTGGAAGGCCCAGGAGATCTGCGCCGTCGTCGAACCGCCGCTCGAGGCCAAGTCCGGCGGCTCCGCCACCCAGCTGACCGCCTGTCACTTCCCGGTGATGGCGGACGAGCGGGTCGGTTCCTACAGCTGACGCGACGTCATATCCTGCCGGGTGTACGCCGGACGAGTGATCGGGCGTACACCCGGGGGTGAATTCCCTTTCCGTTCCATCGAGGGTTTTCCCTATATCTCACCAGCCGCTATTGACGCATTCTGTCCGGACGCGTAACGGGACGGAAATGCCGTTTCTATTGCTGCGCCTTAACGTAATTGGTTCTTGATCTAAAGACTCTGGACAGCACTGGGTAACCACTATCAGGCTGTGTCAGCAGACGGCGACTCTTTGGCGCCGGCGTCCGGGGATCAATCGACCGGGGATCAATCAGGCCGTCGGGTTCCGCCCGCGCGCCAGTCTCGTTGAGGAGTTGGGATCAGGCCATGACTACGAAGAACTCCCGCTGGTTGGCCGCGGGGGCGGTATTCGCTTCCGGTGCGCTCGCGCTCTCCGCGTGCTCTTCTTCGGGCGCGTCCAAGCCCCAGGTCAAGGTCGCGGCGAACTACGCCTTCGGATCCATCCCGGCGCAGTCCAGCACGGTCAAGGAGGGCGGGACCCTCAAGATCGCCCAGGACGCCGGTCAGGACCCGAACAACATCCTGCCGATCGTGACCGCGGCGAACTCCTCGGTTTACGACATCAACCAGTTCAACCAGCTCAGCTGGCGGCCGGTGTACTGGGGGCCGAAGGGTTCCATCCCCGAGATCGACTACAGCAAGTCGATGACCGACGCGGCCCCGACGGTGTCCGCCGACGGCAAGACCTTCACGGTCAAGCTGAACGGCAAGTACACCTGGTCCGACGGCTCGCCGGTCACCACCGCCGACCTGATGTTCTACGTGGACGAACTCAAGGCCGCGGTGAAGGAGAACGCCGCGAACTCGGGCAACTACACCCCGGGTCAGTTCCCTGACAACGTCGTGAACATGACGGCGACCGACGCGAACACGATCAGCTTCACCTTCGACAAGGTGTACAACCCGGTCTGGGTCCTCGACACCGAACTCGGCCTGATCGTGCCGATGCCGGCCAAGGCCTGGGCGAAGACCTCTGAGAACGGCGCCATCGTCGACTACACGAACCCGGCCAACGCCAAGGCGATCTACGACTTCCTGGCGAAGCAGTCCAGCAGCCTGTCGACCTACCAGACCGACCCGCTGTGGCAGACCGTGGACGGCCCGTTCAAGATCAGCTACTACAACGCCTCCACCGGCGCCGCCAACTTCAAGGCGAACACCGCCTACACCGGCGCGGACAAGCCGCACATCGCCGAACTCGACGAGCTGTCGTACACCTCTGACGACGCCGAGTTCAACGACCTGCTCGCCGGCAACCTCGACGTCGGCTACGTCCCGTCGAAGGACTACACCCAGACCGGCAAGCTGACCGCGAAGAAGTACGCGGTCTACGGACTGCCGGACTTCGGCTTCAGCTACATCTATTACAACTTCAAGGACACCACCGACAACTTCGACAAGGTCATCGGCCAGCTCTACGTCCGGCAGGCGTTCGCGCACCTGCAGGACGAGGACGCTGAGATCAAGGGTGTCTTCCACGGCGCCGCCGCTCCGGCCTACGGCTCCGTCCCGGTCGCCCCGCAGTCGCCGTACACGCCGGCCAACGCGCTGAACAACCCGTTCCCGTTCTCCGTGGACACCGCGACCAAGCTGCTCAAGGACCACGGCTGGACCGTCGTGCCGAACGGCAAGACCACCTGCACCAGCCCGGGTAGCGGCGCCAACCAGTGCGGCGACGGCATCGCGGCAGGCCAGGACATCTCCTTCGTGCTCTACTACACCTCCTCCAAGGCGGCGACCACCGCCCTGGTCACCTCGTGGGTCGGCGAGCTGAAGAAGATCGGCGTCAACGTCACGCTCAAGTCCGACACGTTCAACAACATCATCTCGAACGAGTCGGTGGTCAGCTCGCCGAAGAACAACGCCAACTGGGGCGCCGGCGACTTCGGCGGCTTCACCAACGGGACCTACCCGTCGACCGACAACCTGTTCAACACCGGCGGGTCGTACAACCAGGGCGGATTCTCCGACCCCGCGCTCGACACGCTGATCATGAACTCGATCAACTCGCCAGACCCGACCGCGATGCAGAAGGAACTGGCCAAGGTCACCGCCGACCAGCCGGGTCTGTTCCAGCCGAACGAGGACCGCATCTACGCCTGGCGGACCAGCATCTCCGGCCCGTCCTCCTCGTTCGAGACGCTGACCCAGTTCGGTCTGAACCCCGAGGACTGGTACTTCACCAAGTAAGCGCGGGATTCGTGCCGCGGGGCCGGTTTACCGGTTCCGCGGCATGCCGATACCGCGGATAGGTCCGCCCGAATCCCCCCGGGGAGCGGGCGGGCCGAACGGTATCCGGACCCGGACCGCGGCTGACACCCCGTCCGCTCCTCCACCGCAGCGACTATTCCTCCATCGGCACGACTATGAGGAGGAGATCCCGGTCATGACCGGCTATCTCATCCGGCGCTTCGGGACGGCGATCGTGATCGTCCTCGGCGTCACCCTGTTGACCTTCGCGATGCTGCACATCGTCGCCCCGGCCAACGCGGCGGCACTGGCCACCTTGGGACCCAAGGCCACGCCGGCCGCCATCAAGGCCTACGATCACGCCAACGGCTTCGACCGGCCGCTGATCGAGCAGTACCTGACCTATCTCAACCGCCTGCTGCACGGAAACCTCGGCTGGTCCTACCACTTCAACCAGTCGGTCACCGCGCTGCTGGGCGAAAAGGCCCCGCTCAGCGCATTCCTCTCGGGCAGCTCCCTCGTCCTGGCCGTGGTCATCGCCATCCCGCTCGGCATCTACCAGGCGATCAGGCGCAACACCTTCGGCGACATCACCGCGACGAGTGTGACATTCGTGCTCTACTCGATGCCAGTCTTTTTCTTCGCGATCATCCTGATCCAGCTGTTCGCGCTCACCTTCAACTGGGTGGACCCCGGAGTGGGCCAGGACCAGTCCCTCACCGCCGCGCTCGGCAACATCAAGGACCTGATCCTGCCGATCGTCGCGCTCTCCAGCACGGCCGTGGCCGGCTACTCCCGGTATCAGCGCTCGTCCTCGCTGGACGTGCTGGCGCAGGACTACATCAAGGTGGTGCGGGCCAAGGGCCTGTCCGAGCGGCTGGTGCTCGGCCGGCACCTGGTGCGCAACGCCTGCCTGCCGATGATCACCCTGGTCGGCATCTCGCTGCCCGCGCTGATCGGCGGCAACCTGCTGATCGAGTTCGCCTTCAACATCAACGGACTCGGGCTGCTGTTCATCAACGGCCTACAGGTGGACGACTACAACATCGTGCTGGCGTACACGCTGCTCGGCGCCGTCTTCACCGTGGTCGGCAACCTGATCGCGGACATCGCGCTGAGCGTCGCCGATCCGCGGATCAGGCTGGTGTGACCATGCGCCGGACCCCAGCCCCGAGCCCGTACGCCTCCAGCCGTCCGAGGGAGCACCAGTGAGCCTCATCGACCTCTCACTCGAGCCGGCCCCCGCCTCGCAGCCGCCGGAAGGCGGCGAGGTCCTCGTGGTCACCAGCGGCTGGCGGCTGGTACTTCGCGAGTTCCTGCGCAACAAGCTCGCCGTCGTCGGCGTCGCGCTGCTGCTGTTCTTCGTCGTGTTCTGCTTCCTCGGCCCGCTGGTCTACCACACCGACCAGCTGAACACGAACCTGCTCAACACCAACTCCCCGCCCGGGCCCGGCAACCCGCTGGGCACCGACAACTTCGGGTTCGACATCCTCGGCCGGATCATGATCGGCGGGCAGACCTCGCTCAAGATCGGGTTCCTCTCCGCCTTCATCGCCACCGTGATCGGCACGCTGTGGGGCGCGGTGTCCGGGCTGGCCGGCGGCATCGTGGACTCGGTGATGATGCGGATCGTCGACACCATCCTGTCCATCCCGTTCCTGCTGATCGTGCTGATCATGGCGCACCGGTACGGCTCCACCGTCCTGAACATGTCGCTGATTCTCGGCGTGTTCTCCTGGCTGCTGCCCGCCCGCCTGGTGCGCGGCGAGGTGCTGACGCTGCGCACCCGCGACTACGTGGCCGCGGCGAAGGCGATGGGCGGCTCCAGCACCCATCTGATCTTCAAGCACCTGATTCCGAACGCGATGGGCACGGTGATCGTCAACATCACCTTCCAGATCGCCGACGCGATCCTGGCCCTGGCTGCCCTCGGCTTCCTCAACTTCGGCGTGCAGTACCCGAACACCGACTGGGGCGACCAGCTCTCCGACGGGGTCGGCTCCCTCCAAGCCGGCTACTGGTGGCTGGTCTATCCGGTCGGTATCTGCCTGGTCCTGGTCGTGATGGCGTTCAACCTGATCGGCGACGGACTGCGCGACGCGGTCGATGTGCGTCTGCGCAAGCGCTGAGGTTCGGAGACCAGGCCGTGAGTAAGAAGCAGGAAGGCGAAGAGGGCTGATGGCTCCCATCCTCGAGGTCCGCGACCTCAAGACCCACATCCAACTGAGCAGGTCCGTCGTCCAGGCCGTGGACGGCGTCTCGTTCCAGCTGAACCCCGGCGAGACCCTGGGCCTGGTCGGCGAGTCCGGCTGCGGCAAGTCGATGACCGGCCTGTCCCTGATGGGGCTGCTGCCGCCGGGCGGCCACATGATCGGCGAGTCGTCGATCGTGCTGGACGGCCGGGAACTGGTCGGCCTCGACCAGGCCGAGATGCGCAAGGTGCGCGGCAACGAGATCGCGATGGTCTTCCAGGACCCGCTGACCTCACTCGACCCGACCAAGACGATCGGCTATCAGGTCGCCGAGCCGGTGCGGCTGCACCGCGGCCTGAACAAGCAGCAGGCGCGCGAACGCGCCGCCGAGGTGCTCGCGCTGGTCGGCCTGCCCCGGCCGAAGGAGCGGCTCGACGACTTCCCGCACCAGCTCTCCGGCGGCCTGCGCCAGCGCGCCATGATCGCGATGGCGCTGGCCAACGAGCCGAAGGTGCTGATCGCCGACGAACCGACCACGGCGCTGGACGTGACCATCCAGGCCCAGATCCTGACCCTGCTGGCGGACCTCAAGGACCGGCTCGGCATGGCGATGATCCTGATCACGCACGACATGGGTGTGGTCGCAGGGCACGCGGACCGGGTCAACGTCATGTACGCGGGCAAGATCGTGGAGACCACCGACACCACGCGGCTGTTCGCCCGTATGCGCCACCCCTACACGCAGGGTCTGCTGGCCTCGATCCCGAGGCTGGCGCAGGACAACACGCAGCGGCTTTACTCGATCCCGGGTATCCCGCCGGACCTGGCCAATCCGCCGGCCGGCTGCCGTTACGCGGCGCGCTGCGCGTACGCGACCGATCAGTGCCGCGAGGACGAGCCGCGTCTCACCGGCGAGAGCGCGGCGCACCGTTTCGCCTGCTGGCATCCGGTCTCCGGCCCGCTCGAACTGACCTCGGCCACCACCGCGCAGGACCGTCCGGCCGCGCCGGTCCCGGTTGCCGACACCGGCGAGCGCCCGCTGCTCGAGGTCGTCGATCTGGTCAAGGAGTTCCCGCTCGGCGCGAACCTGTTCGGCCGCAACCGCATCAGCGTCAAGGCGGTCTCCGGGGTCTCGCTCTCGCTCGGTCCCGGACAGACCTTCGGCCTGGTCGGCGAGTCCGGCTGCGGCAAGACCACGCTGGGCCGGATGATCGTCGCGCTGGAGCGCCCGGACAGCGGGGCGGTCGCGCTCGCCGGCGAGCGGATCTCCGCGCTCGGCGGCCGCGAGCTGCGCCGCAAGCGGCGCGATCTGCAGATGATGTTCCAGGATCCGTACGGCTCGCTGGACCCGCGGATGCGGGTGAGCGGCATTCTGCGTGAACCGCTCGCCGTCCAGGGCATCGGAAGCTCGCGGGAGCAGTTGGCCCGGGTCTCGGATCTGCTCGGCGAGGTCGGCCTGCCGAAGAGCGCCCTTGAACGGTTCCCGCACGAGTTCTCCGGCGGCCAGCGCCAGCGGCTCGGGCTGGCCCGTGCGCTGATCCTCAACCCGAAGGTGATCGTCGCCGACGAGCCGGTATCAGCGCTCGACGTGTCGATCCGTGCGCAGGTGCTCAACCTGATGAAGCGGCTGCAGGCCGCGCACGGCCTGTCCTACGTCGTGATCTCGCACGACCTGGCCGTGGTCAAGTACCTGGCCGACCGGATCGGCGTGATGTACCTCGGCAAGATGGTGGAAGTCGGCGGCGGGCAGGACATCTACGAGCGCCCCGCGCACCCTTACACCGCCGGTCTGCTCGAAGCGATTCCGGTCCCGGAGCCGGAGATCGAGAAGGCGAAGCGCACCGCGGCGGTCAAGGGCGAGCTGCCCAGCCCGGTCGATCCGCCGTCGGGCTGCCGGTTCCGCACCCGCTGCCCGCTCGCCCAGGACCGATGCGCGATGGAGGAGCCGTTGTTGCGGCGGTTCGGCGAGGACCACGTAGCCGCATGCCACTTCCCGTTGCAGACGCCGCTGTCAGACGCCGCCTCGGAAGCAGCCGCTGTGTAGCCGGCCGGCTTGGTGGTCGGCCGGTCGACTGAATCAACGTCAGTCGGCCGGCCGAGCCGCGTCGTCAAGTTGAATCCGTGTTTCAGCAGCGTTACCGGACGCCACCGGCATCTCACCGGCTGAGAACACGCTAAGACCTTCCGCGCCGCGCGTGAAAGTCGTGAAAGACCGTTCCGCGCCGCGTTCGGCGATCTCTACGGTGGCGCAATGGGCCGCTGGAGTGCATCAGTGCGTATTCGTCGCCTTCCGAAACTCGGGCCGCTGCCCGCCAGATCGGCGCTGGTCGTGGCCGTCGCCGCGGCCGCGGGCGCCTTCGGGCTCGGCGGCTGCACCAGTTCGCCGCCCGCGACCGCGGGCGAGAGCGCCAAGACACAGCTCGAGCAGGCGGCCGGGAGCCTCGACGCGACCAAGACCTTCAAGCTGACCGTCGACACGCACGTGCCCAACGGCACCGGCGCTGTCCAGACCTCGAGCCCGCAGCCGGGGCCCTCGCCCGCGCCGAGCACCGAGTCGATCAAGATGTCAGGAACCTGGGACACGGCCACCGGTCTGGCCCGGATGGACGGGACGCTCAACTCCGTCAAGACCACCATCCTGTCCGCCGCGGGAGTGGAGTACGTCTCGCTCGTCCCCGGAGCCGCGCAGGGGCCCGGCAAGAAGTGGCTCAAGGTCGACGACGCCAATGCAACTTTCGGGGATTTCTGCAATCCACAGCTCGTCGCGCAACTTCTTCGGGCCTACCACGAGGTTCGGTTGGTCGCTTCCGGACACCTTTCCGGAACTATCGAGACGGCCGAGGCCGACCAGCACATCGCCGATCCGAACCTGGTCGCGTCGCTGGCCGGGCTCCCTTCGACGCTGCGCTTCGACGTGTGGAACGACGGTTCGGGCATGCCCACCAAGGTCGAGTTCACGCTGGCCGGCGGCGGCGCTGTGACCACCGGCGATGTGCGGCTCGATTCCTTTGGGACCGCTCCCGCGCAGGTCAGCGTGCCGACGATCAACGAGGTGGAGCAGGCTCCGGTCGGCTGAACGGACAATAGCCTTACTTGACCGGTTTATGAAAGTTTCAGGCAAGCCGGGACGATCAGTGCCCTGTTGACCTGTCCGAAGCCAGCCCTCCAGTAATCGCTTACCGGACACTCTTGACGGCGGGTTTCCGGCTCGCAACGCTGTGCCCACCTCCGAGAGAGCGCTCCCACACCTCGCGCTCGCTCATCCACCCCGCCTCAGCCGGTTTCCGTGAGGAAACCGAAAAAAGTTCGTGCGGACCGGCAACCCACCCGGGTCCCCGATCGACTTAGAGTCGCCGCCCGATCAACCGTGCGTCGTGTTACTGAAACCTCACCGTGGAGGTCGCAGTTGCCCCAGCAAACCGACACCGCGCCCGCCGTCGGAACCCACCTGGACAAGGCTCAGTTCGGCAAGCCCACCCTGGCCGACGTCGCCGCGCTCGCCGGGGTCTCCGAGGCGACCGCCTCGCGAGTGCTCAATGGATCCGCCCGCGTCAGCATCGGCGCGCGCAGCCACGTGGAAGACGCCATGGCGCGTCTCGGCTACGTGCGCTGGCGTGCCCCGCGGGCGCAGACCTCGCGTAGCGGCTCGGTCGCCGCCATCGTCACCGAGTCCAGCGCGCGATTCTTCTCAGACCCCTTCTTCGCCCGCCTGCTGTGGGGTGCCTCCCGCACCCTGTCGGCAGCCGGGCTCCAACTCGCGTTCCTGGTCGTACACGACCAGAACGAGTACGCCGCCGCCGAGCGCTACATCCGGCGTGGCAGCGCGGACGGCGTGATGCTCGTCTCCGCGCACGGCCGTGACCCGCTGCTGCTCACCCTGCAGGCCGCGGGCATCCCGACCGTCGTCTGCGGCAGACCCCTGGTTCCCTGCGGCGCCTGGTACGTGGACGCCGACAACTCCGGGGGCGCGCGCACCGCGGTCGGCCACCTGCTGCGCTCTGGCCGCCGCCGCGTGGTCACGATCGCGGGACCGCGCGACATGGCCGTGGGCATCGACCGCCTCTCCGGCTACCGGGACATGCTCGAAGCCGCCGGCCTACCGGCCCTGATCGGCTACGGCGATTTCTCCCAGGCCTCCGGGGAGCACGCGATGACCCGGCTGCTCGAGCGCCGCCCCGACCTTGACGCGGTGTTCGCCGCCTCCGACCTGATGGCTGCGGGCGCCCTGCGCGCGCTGCGCCGGGCCGGGCGGCGGGTGCCGGAGGACGTCGCGGTCGTCGGCTTCGACGACGACCCGATCGCCCAGCACACCATGCCGCCGCTCACCACCGTGCGCCAGCCGGTCGAGGAGCAGGGCGCGGTCATGGCCAGGCAAGTCATGGCCCTGATCGAGCACGAGTCGATCTCGGAGACCCAGAACAAGCTGCCGACCTCGCTGGTCCAGCGCGAGTCCGCCTAAGGCGGGTAAGCGCCGCTCTCGCGGTCCGGGCGGTCGCCCCGCAACTGGGCGACCGCCGGGGATCGGCTGTGCCCTGAGCGGTGTGCTCCAAGCATTTGGTAGAGCGCTCTCACGGCTGAGGGTGCACCATCCCAGGGTCCTGACCGACCCGCCCGGGACCGCGGTCCGCCGCCTCCCGCCGCACTTTTCGGCGCGACTGCGCGCCGATGTCCAGAAGGAGAAACCCCTACCCATGAGACAGGCAGCAAGCAGCAGCCCGCTGCGAAGAAGGCTGAGAAGGGTCGTCGCGGCCCTGATCGCCACCTCCTTCGCCGCGGTCGGGCTGACCGCCCTCCCGGCGCAGGCCGCGACGACCCAGTGTAAGGTCACTTACACCGACCAGTCCGACTGGGGTTCCGGGTTCACCGCCAGCATCACCATCCAGAACCTCGGCTCGGCGTGGACCAGTTGGTCGCTCGGCTACAGCTACGCGGGCAGCCAGACGCTGACCAACGGCTGGAGCGCCAACTGGACGCAGAGCGGCACCAAGGTGACCGCGGCCAACGCGTCCTGGAACGGCAGCGTGGCCACCAACGGCTCGGTGACCATCGGCGCCAACTTCAACTACTCCGGCACCAACACCAACCCGACGGTCTTCTCGATCAACGGGACGGTCTGCGGCGGGGCGCACACCGCGCCGAGCGTGGCGATCACCAGCCCGGCGGCCGGGGCGACCTTCACGGCGCCGGCCACCGTCGCGCTGACCGCGACCGCGTCCGCCTTCGACAGCGCGACGATCTCCAGCGTCGCCTACTACAGCGGCACGACGCTGATCGGCTCGGCGACCGCGGCCCCGTACTCGGTGAGCTGGACCGGCGTGGCGGCGGGCAGCTACTCGATCACGGCCGTG
>DASUAR010000213.1:0-10370 GCA_035763685.1 Actinocrinis sp.
CAGCTCCAGCAGGACGGACGCCGGGCGTACGCCACCATCGGCAAGGCCGTGGGCCTGTCCGAGGCGGCGGTGCGCCAGCGGGTGCAGAAGCTCCAGGAGTCCGGGGTCATCCAGATCGTCGCGGTGACCGATCCGCTGACCCTCGGCTTCAGCCGGGAGGCGATGATCGGCATCCGGTGCGAAGGTGACATCGACCCGGTCGCCGAGGCGCTGGCCGCGATGCCGGAGATCTCGTACGTGGTCGCCACCGCCGGCTCCTTCGACCTGCTGGTCGAGGTGGTGGCCGAGGACGACGACCAACTGCTCGAGACCATCAACAAGGGCATCCGGGCCATCCCGCAAGTGCGCAGCACCGAGAGCTTCGTCTACCTGAAGCTGCACAAACAGACATATACCTGGGGAACACGATGAGCAGCACCAGCCAGTCCGCCGCATACGACCATCTGTGGATGCACTTCACCCGCATGTCCTCGTACAAGGACTCTCCCGTGCCGACGATCGTGCGCGGTGAGGGCGTCTACATCTACGACTCCGAGGGCCGCCGCTACCTCGACGGCCTGGCCGGCCTGTTCGTGGTGCAGGCCGGGCACGGCCGCACCGAGCTGGCCGAGGCCGCCTACAAGCAGGCCCAGGAGCTGGCCTTCTTCCCGATCTGGTCCTATGCGCACCCGAAGGCGATCGAGCTGGCCGAGCGGCTGGCCGGATACGCGCCCGGCGACCTGAACAAGGTCTTCTTCACCACCGGCGGCGGCGAGGCCGTGGAGACCGCGTGGAAGCTGGCCAAGCAGTACTTCAAGCTGACCGGCAAGCCCAACAAGTACAAGGTGATCTCGCGCGCGGTCGCCTACCACGGCACGCCGCAGGGCGCCCTGTCGATCACTGGGCTGCCCGCGCTGAAGGCGCCGTTCGAGCCGCTGGTGCCGGGCGCGCACAAGGTGCCGAACACGAACTTCTACCGCGCCGCCGAGATCTCCGGGGTCGAGGCGCTCGGCCAGGACCCGGTGGCTTTCGGCCGCTGGGCCGCGGACCGGATCGAGCAGCAGATCCTGTTCGAGGGTCCTGACACGGTCGCCGCGGTGTTCCTCGAGCCGGTGCAGAACGCCGGCGGCTGTTTCCCGCCGCCGCCCGGATACTTCCAGCGGGTGCGCGAGATCTGCGACAAGTACGACGTCCTGCTCGTCTCCGACGAGGTGATCTGCGCCTTCGGCCGGCTGGGCACCATGTTCGCGTGTGACAAGTTCGGCTACGTGCCCGACATGATCACCTGCGCGAAGGGCATGACCTCCGGCTACTCCCCGATCGGCGCGTGCATCATCTCGGACCGGCTCGCGGAGCCGTTCTACGAGGCCGACAACACCTTCCTGCACGGCTACACCTTCGGCGGGCACCCGGTCTCGGCGGCCGTCGCGCTGACGAACCTGGACATCTTCGAGCGCGAGGGCCTGACCAAGCACGTCCTGGACCGCGAGAGCGCGTTCCTCTCGACCCTGCAGCGGCTGCACGACCTGCCGATCGTCGGCGACGTGCGCGGCAACGGCTTCTTCTACGGGATCGAACTGGTCAAGGACAAGGCGACCAGGGAGACGCTGACCGAGGACGAGTGCGAGCGGGTGCTCTACGGCTTCCTTTCGAAGGCGCTGTTCGAGAACGGCCTGTACTGCCGGGCCGACGACCGCGGCGACCCCGTGGTGCAGCTCTCCCCGCCGCTGATCTCGGACCAGGCGACCTTCGACGAGATCGAGCAGATCCTGCGCGCGGTGCTGACCGAGGCATGGACCCTGCTCTGACACCACCGTTCGAGGGCCCGGCTCCCGCGTCGGGTCTGTCGTTTTGGCACGACTCGCTGCCCGAGCCGATCAAGCCACGAGCGTCGCTGCCCGCTGACCTCGCGGTCGACATCGCAATCGTCGGCGCCGGTTACACCGGTCTGTGGACGGCTTACTACCTCAAGAAGGCTGAGCCGTCCGCGCGTATCGCGGTGCTGGACGCGAATTTCGCGGGTTTCGGCGCGTCGGGACGCAATGGCGGCTGGTGCTCGGCGATCTTCCCGTCGAGCCTGACGAAGGTAGCGAAGGTAGCGCGCTCGCGGGCAGCGGCAGCCGCGCTGCAGCGGGCGCTGAACGAGACCGTGGACGAGGTAGGACGCGTCGTCGCCGCCGAAGGGATCGACTGCCACTACGCAAAGGGCGGCACGGTCGTGCTCGCGCGCAGCGCGGTGCAGTTGGCGCGGGCGCGGGAGGACGTCGCGGAGAGCCGGGAGTTCGGGTTCGGTGAGGCTGATCTGCGGCTGCTCAGCGCGCTGGAGGCCGAGCAGCACGCGAACGCCACCAACGTGCTCGGCGGCACGTATACGCCGCATTGCGCCGCGATCCATCCGGCGCGGCTGGTGCGCGGGCTCGCGGAGGTCGTGGAGCGGCTGGGCGTGCCGATCTATGAGCAGACGCTGGTGACGGCGATCCGCGACGGCGTGGTCACGACGCCGCTCGGTATGGTGCGTGCGGAAACCGTCGTGCGTGCGACCGAGGGGTACACGCCGAGCATTCGCGGCTTCAAGCGGGCCATAGCGCCGGTGTACTCACTGATGCTGGTAACCGAGCCGCTGCCTGAAGCGGCTTGGGAACAGATCGGTCTGGCGCAGCGTCAGACGTTCGCCGACTACCGGCACCTGATCATCTACGGGCAGCGGACGGCGGACGGCCGGTTTGCGTTCGGCGGTCGTGGTGCGCCCTACCACTTCGGTTCGTCGATTAAGCCGGAGTACGACCGTGAACCGCAGGTGCATGCTCAGTTGAAGCGCGCGCTCGGCGAACTCTTCCCTGTCCTTCGCGATGTTGCGGTGACGCATACCTGGGGCGGAGCGCTCGGCGTGCCACGGGACTGGTTCGCGTCGGTAGGCATCGATCGAGGGGCGAAGCTCGCGTGGGCGGGAGGGTACGTCGGCGACGGCGTCGGCGCGTCGAATCTCGCCGGCCGCACGCTCGCCGACCTGCTGCGCGGCGAACGCGGCGTTGATACAGATCTACGCAGGCTGCCGTGGGTCGGCCACATCTCACCGAAGTGGGAGGTCGAGCCGCTGCGGTGGCTGGGCGCGAACCTCGGGCTGCGCGTCATGAGCGGCGCCGACGCCGAGGAGGCGCGTACCGGGCTCCCGTCCCGCCGCGCGGCCGTGTTCGGCTCCTTCATCGGTCACTGATCGCAGCCTGTTTCCGAATCAGCGGCTTCAAACGTCGAATCATCCGAACAGCCGCGCAGATAGACTCAATCAACACCCGACGACTCGTCAGATTGGATGAATCGGCGCCTGTCGCCGGGACCGGCTCCGGCGGGTCGGGGAGAGTAGGCGCGTGAGCCTTCCTTCCGACAATCCCGTGCTGGACGCCCGCGGCCTGGTGTTCCCGGCCGACGGGTCAGTCCTGAACCAGGTCGGCCTCGCGGTCGGCGAGGGGGAGACGGTCGCGGTTCTCGGCGCGCCGGGCGCCGGGAAATCCGCGCTCAAGGCCTGCCTGTGCGGCGAGACGGCTCCGGCCGCCGGCACCGTGTGGACCAATGGCAAGCCGTTCCATCTGCTGGCCGCCGAGCACCGGCGCGCGTTCCGGCTGCGGCATTTCGGCCTGGTGCATCAGGACCCGGTGTTCTTTCCCGAGCTGACGCTGACACAGTTCGCCGGGCTGCCGCTGCGGTTCGCGGCGATGGGCCAGCGTGAGGCGACACAGCGCGCGCTGACCTGGCTCGAACGCTTCGAGATCGCGGACGCGGCCGAGCGGCGGCCGAGCGAGGTGCCCACCGAGGTGCTGCGGCGCGCGGCGCTGGCCCGGGCGATGGTGAATGACCCGCTGGTCCTGTTTGCCGACGAGCCGCTTGTCGGCTTGTCCGACGAGAGCGCCGGCACGACGAGCCGGATTCTGCGCTCGGTCGCCCGTTCGCACGGCACTGCCGTGATCGTGTTCACCGGCGACGCGGACACCGCGGCGCACTGCGAGCGCACGGTCCATCTTGTCGGCGGACGTACTCACGCCGAACCGGTACCGATAGCGGTCGTGCCTGCGGTCAAGCCTGCCGACGTACCGCAGTGCATGTCCGAGGCGGCCGCACCACCGCCGACGAGTCCGGCGAGGGCTGGAAGATGAGCGGCGACTCATCCGGAAGCCGCTCAGCCCCCGGCGGTTCCAGAATCAGCACTTCCGGAGTCGGCACCGCCGGAGTCGGCACTTCCGGAGTCGGCACTTCCGGAGTCGGCTCTTCCGAGGCGGCTGGTTCGGCAGCGTCGGCGGAGGCCTACTTCCAGCCGCGCGAACCGGCCTGGTTCCGAGCGCGGCTGACGCTGCGGCTCGCCGTGCCGCTCGACCGCGACGCACGGGCCGCCGCGTGGCGGGTCGCCTGGTCGGCCGCGCTGGTCGCCCCGCCGATCCTGGTGGTGCTGATCGCTCCGGCCGCGCGCCTGAGCGCCAGTACTCTGATCGGACTTTTCTGCTGCGCGTTACCGGGTATCGCGGCGCTCGCCTGGTCCGCCTCAGCCCAGCGCGAGGTGCGCCGGCGCACCGCCCGCGGCCTGCGGCAGGCCGGAGCCGAGCACCGGACCGCGTGGCTCATCGCGACGGGGCGACTCGTCCTGTTCGCCGGCGCGGGTGCGCTCGGCGGCGCGGTATGCGTGGTGCTGCTGCATGCTCCAATCGGCGACTTGCTCTCGCCACGAGCACCGCTGCACGGAATGTTCGGCGCGGGCACGCTGACCTGGCTCGTCGCGACCCTTCAGAGCGCGGCGCTCGCGGTCGCCGGGGCGCTGACGGCCAGTTCGCCGGTATGGCAGCGGATTGACTTGGCTTGGCTGCGGATCAGCGCTCCGCCAGCAACGCGACCGCCTCGCTGAGCGAGTCCACCACCGGCACGCCGACCGTCTCCAGTACGGCACGGCTGGAGGAACCACCGGTGTAAAGCACGGCCTGCGCGCCGATGTGGAACGCCGCGTAGGCGTCGTCGGCGCAGTCGCCGATCAAGGCCACCTGAGCCGCGGTCAGTTCCGGGTCGTGGGCGCGCAGATGCTCCAGATGCTTGACGAGGTACTTGGCCTTCGGTCCGAAGTCGAGTTCGGGCGGGCGCCCGTCGATCCGGTGGAAGCGGCTGTGCAGTTCCAGGTCGCGGGTCAGCCGCAGCAGATCTTCGTGGCCGAACATGGACAGCAGCGACTGCGAACGCGGCGACCAGGCGTCCATAGCGGTCAGCGCGTCGGCGCTCAGCCCGCACTCGCGCACGCGGGAGAGGTAGTGCTCGGCGAAGGCGGCGTCGAGCACGGGCCATTGCGACGCCGGGACCGGGAAGCCGATGAGCGCGGCGTAGAAATCCTCCATCGGCCGCTGGTAGAGGTCCTTGTACCGCTCGTTGGTGATGTGCCTATCGACGCCGATCGCGGCCAGCGAGGCGTTCGTCGCCGTCAGGACGAGATCCTGGTCGTCGAACAGCGTCCCGTTCCAGTCCCAGACGATGTGCTTGATCGCGCTCACAGTGTCCGGCCTCGCCTCGGCCCGCGCCCCACCCTTGTCATCCGATCAAGATAGCGGGCGCCGCCGACAACCCTCGCACCTTTATGCCGTGGAGCCGTTACGCCTCTACCGCCGCCAACTGGCCACACGCGCCGTCGATCTCGCGGCCGCGCGTGTCGCGCACCGTCACCGGCACGCCATACGCCTCCAGGGTCCGGACGAACGCGTCCTCGTCTTCTCGGCGGGACGCGGTCCACTTCGAGCCCGGCGTGGGGTTGAGCGGGATGAGGTTCACGTGCGCGAGCTTGCCGCGCAGCCGCTTGCCCAGTAGGTCCGCGCGCCAGACCTGGTCATTGATGTCGCGGATCAGCGCGTACTCGATCGACACGCGGCGCTTGGTGGTGTGCGCGTAGTCCCAGGCCGCGCCAAGCACCTCGCCGACCCGCCAGCGCGTGTTGACCGGGACCAGTTCGTCGCGCAAGTCGTCGTCCGGGGCGTGTAGCGAGACGGCGAGTGTGACGTTCAGCTTTTCGGCGGTCAGCTTCTCGATCGCCGGGACCAATCCGACCGTGGACACGGTGACGTGACGCTGTGACAGTCCCAGACCGTCCGGTTCAGGATCGGTTAGGCGGCGTACCGCACCGATCACTGCGTTGTAGTTCGCGAGCGGCTCGCCCATGCCCATGAACACGACGTTGGAGACGCGGCCCGGTCCGCCCGGAACGTCGCCACGGGCCAGTTCCCGCGCTCCCGCGACAACCTGCTCGACGATCTCGGCCGTGGACAGGTTGCGGGTCAGCCCGGCCTGGCCGGTGGCGCAGAAGGGGCAGTTCATACCGCAGCCAGCCTGCGAGGAGACGCACATGGTCACCCGGTCCGGATAACGCATGAGCACGGACTCGACCAGCGCGCCGTCGTGCAGCCGCCACAACGTCTTGCGGGTCGTGCCGCCGTCGCAGGTGATCTCGCGGACCGAGGTCATCAGGCGGGGGAAGAGCGCGGCGTGCAGAGCCTCGCGCTGCACTGCCGGGACATCGGTCCACTCGGCCGGGTCGTCGACCAGCCGGCCGAAGTAGTGCTTGGACAGCTGCGCGGCGCGGAATCCCGGCAGGCCGGAGTCCGTCACCGCGGCCTTGCGCTCAGCTGGCGTGAGGTCAGCCAGGTGGCGCGGCGGCTTGCCCCGGCGCGGCGCCTCGAAGAGGAGTTGGCCGGGTTCAAGGCGTGTGCTGGCGGGCGGCGTGCTCGTGGGGGCGGGGAGATCCTGCGTGCTCATGGTCCGCCCATTGTCCCATGGACGGAGTATCGCGCCGGTCCATCCGTTCGGCGGTGACGCGGCTACTTGACCGGCACGAAGAGCGATAGCAGCAGCCAGGCGACCGGGGCGGTGGGCAGCAGGGAGTCGAGCCGGTCCATGATGCCGCCGTGGCCGGGCAGCAGATTGCCCATGTCCTTGATGCCGAGGTCCCGCTTGATCATGGACTCGCACAGATCACCGAGCGTCGCGCTGGCCACGACGGCGACGCCGGTCACCGCGCCCTGCCAGGCCTGGCCGTGCAGCATCGTCACCATCGTGATCGCACCCGCGCCGGCCGCGGTCACCACCGAGCCGACGAGGCCTTCCCAGGACTTCTTCGGGGAGATCGACGGGGCCATCGGGTGCCGCCCGAAGAGCACGCCGGCCGCGTAACCGCCGGTGTCGTTGCAGACCACCAGGATCAGGAACACCAGAACGCGCTGCGCGCCGTGGTCGGCGGCGGTCATCAGCATGGCGAACCCGGCCAGGAACGGGACGTAGGCGGCTGCGAACACTCCGGCGCTCGCGTCGCGCAGGTAACCCTCGGCCGGTTCGGTCAGCCGCCAGACGATGATCGCGACGGTGGTCAGCGCAAGCGCGGCGGCCAGCGCGCCCTCGCCGCGGAAGTAGGCCACGACGAGCATGCCGACGCCGCCGACCGCGACGGGCAGGATCGGGAACCGGATGCCGCGTTCCTGGAAGGCGATCCACAGTTCCCGGACCCCGAGCGTGGCTGCCACCGCGACGATGCCGAGGAAGGCGGGCTTGAACAGGAGCAGCGAGGCGACGATGGCGGCGCCGAGGAGCAGTCCGACGCCGATCGCAGCGGGAAGATTGCGCCCGGCGCGGCTCGGCCGGCCGGGAGACGCCACGGGCTGCTCCCTCCGCTTCACGGCGCTGGTCATCTGCGCGGCCTCCCGGGACTGCGATCCTCTTGTCAGCGGATGACGGTACCGGATCTCGGCCGACGGGGCTGCGGCGGCCCCGATCGCCCGGTCGCGGCGCGCCCAGGACGTTTCACGCGGAACGCAGCCGCGGTACCCGACCGCAGCGCCCGTCAGAACGACGGACACAGTCTCATGGTGAACGCAGCACGACGATCAGACAAATGGTCCGCGCACCGCCGCCGCGCCCGCCGGGCCGGACCGCGCGAACCTCGCCGCACGGATTCCGCCCGCCGCTGCGCGCCGCGGCGTCGCCGGCTCAGACTTCCAGCAGCTCGTTTTCCTTGTGCTTGAGCGATTCGTCGATCTGCGCGGTGTGCTTCGCGGTGAAGCCGTCGAGTTCCTTCTCCGCGCGCTTGCCCTCGTCCTCGCCGACCTCGCCGTCCTTGATCAGCTTGTCGATGGCCTCCTTGGCGTGCCGCCGGATGTTGCGCACCGACACCTTGGCGTCCTCGGCCTTGCTGCGGGCCACCTTGATGTACTCCTTGCGCCGCTCCTCGGTGAGCTGCGGGAACACCACGCGGATGATCTGGCCGTCGTTGCTCGGGTTAACGCCCAGGTCAGAGTCCCGGATCGCCTTCTCGACCGCGGCCAGCGAGCTCTTGTCATAAGGCGTGATCACGGCCATGCGGGCCTCGGGCGCCTGAATCGAGGCGAGCTGGGTCACCGGCGTCGGCGTGCCGTAGTAGTCCACATGGATCTTGCTGAACATGCCGGGGGTGGCCCGGCCGGTGCGGATGCCTGCGAAGTCCTCCTTGGCCACCGACACGGCCTTGTCCATCTTCTCCTCGGCCTCGAGGAGGGTCTCGTCGATCACTTCACGGCTCCTTGTTTCCGCCCGGACGTCTCAGTCAGACAAACTACTGCGCAACCGCGCCGTCTTCACGACTGACCAGCGTACCGATCTTCGCGCCGGACACCGCGCGGCCGATGTTGCCGTCGAAGAGCCCGAACACCACGATCGGCATCCCGTTGTCCATACACAGGGAAACCGCGGTGGAGTCCGCGACCTTCAGCCCGCGGTTCAGCAGTTCGCGGTGCGTCATCGTGTCGAACCTGACCGCGTCCGGGTTCGACTTCGGATCCGCGTCGTAGATGCCGTCGACGCCCTGCTTCGCCATCAGCACCACCTCGGCCCCGATCTCCAGCGCACGCTGAGCGGCGGTGGTGTCGGTGGTGAAGTAAGGCATGCCGGCGCCCGCTCCGAAGATGACCACGCGGCCCTTCTCCAGGTGCCGGATCGCCTTGCGCGGAATGTACGGCTCGGCGACCTGGGCCATGGTGATGGCGGTCTGCACGCGGGTGTCGACGCCCTGCTTCTCCAGGAAGTCCTGCAGCGCCAGGCAGTTCATCACGGTGCCGAGCATGCCCATGTAGTCGCCGCGGGCCTGCTCCATGCCGCGGTTCTTCAGCTCGGCGCCGCGGAAGAAGTTGCCGCCGCCGACCACGATCGCGACCTGGGTGCCGGTCTGCCGGATCGCCTCCGCGATCTCCTTCGCGATGGCCTGCACGACGTCCGGGTCGACGCCGACCTTGCCGCCGCCGAACACCTCGCCGGACAACTTCAGCACGACCCGCTTGTATCGGCCGCGCTCCCCCGGATGCGCGGCGAAGGCCGCAGCCGGGTCGGTCTCTTCATGGATACCAGCCACGACTGCGGCCTCCTGTTGCTCACTGTGGGGCATGTCGGCGCACGACCCTACCGATCCGGCGGACCGTATGACGTGCGGCCGACGATTCGTCCGCACGAGTGCCGGTGCGGCGCTGCGCCGTGGCCGTCAGATCAGCCACGGCGCGAATCGGCGCGCCGGACTCGGCGTCCGGTCCGGTCAGGCGCCGACGCGGAACCGGGCGAACGCCTGAAGCGTGACGCCGGCCTCGTTCAGCACCTGCTGCACGGTCTTCTTCGGGTCCTTGGCGAACGCCTGCTCCAGCACCACGTTCTCCTTGAAGAAGCCGTTGACCCGGCCCTCGACGATCTTCGGCAGCGCGGCCTCGGGCTTGCCCTCCTCGCGGGAGGTCTCCTCGGCCAGGCGCCGCTCGTTCTCGACGACCTCGGCCGGGACCTGCTCACGGGTCAGGAACTTCGGCGCGAAGGCGGCGATGTGCTGCGCGACGTCCTTCGCGGCCTCCGCGTTCGGCTTGTCCAGCTGCACCAGCACGCCGACCTGCGCGGGCAGGTCGGGAGAGGTCTTGTGCAGGTACGCGGCGACGTAGCCGCCCTCGAAGCCGGCGAAGCGGCGCAGCTCGATCTTCTCGCCGAGGGTGGCGTTCGCCTCGTCCACGAACTCCTGGACGGTCTTGCCGCTGGCCGGGAAGCTCGAGGCGAGCAGCGCCGGGACCTCGGCCGGGCCGGTGGCCGCGGCGTGCGCCAGCAGCTCGGCGGCGACCTGCTGGAACCGCTCGCCCTTCGCGACGAAGTCGGTCTCGCAGTTGAGCTCCAGCAGGGTGCCCTTGCTGTTGTCGTCCGCGATCTGCGCGGTGACCAGGCCGTTGCTGGCCGAGCGGCCCTCGCGCTTGGTCACGCCCTTGAGGCCCTTGACGCGCAGGTACTCGACGGCCTTGTCGAAGTCGCCGTCGGTCTCCTCCAGCGCCTTCTTGCAGTCCATCATCCCGGCGGCGGTCAGCTCGCGCAGCCGCTTGACGTCGGCGGTG
>DASUAR010000214.1:0-12493 GCA_035763685.1 Actinocrinis sp.
GCCGCCGTGACGTGCCGCGACCTGGCGCAGGATGTTGCGGCCTGAGTCGGAGATGAAGTCCGCGAGGCCGAGCGCGTCCATGCCGATCACCGGATTGTTGATGTAGGCGTGGTGGTTGAGCGCGGGGCTCAGACCGAGCACGTCGGGTCCGGTGTAACGCCCGGTCGCCGGGTCGTAGTAGCGGAAGTAGTTGTAGTCCAGGCCGGTCTCGGAGTCGTGGTACTGACCGGGGAAGCGTAGCGGGCAGTCGATCGCTTGAGCGTCCGCGTCTGTGCCTGTGCCTGTGCCTGTGCCTGTGCCGGCACCAGCGACCTGCGCCGTGACGAGGTTGCCCCACAGGTCGGCGCTGCGGCGCCACTCGATCTGACCGTCCGGCGTGACCAGTTCGGTGGGTGTTCCGACCAGATCGGTGACGATCGCGTGGAACTGGCGGTCGACGATCTCCTGCGGCGCGTGGGCGTAGAAGCGGCGCCGGTCCTGGGTCACCGGCGTCCAGCCGCCGGGCTCGTAGTCCCAGCTCGTCACGGCGACCTGCGCGGTGTCTGCGCGGAAGTGGTCCTGTTCGGCGAGTACGACGCCGTCCCAGCAGAAGCGGTATTCCTCTACCGGCGCACCGTCCGCGCCGAGCCGTCGCTTGCTCACGCGGCGGCCGAGCGGGTCGTAGCCGTATCGCCAGGTGTCGCCATCAGGCGTGACCGTCCGGACGAGGCGGTCGTGCGCGTCGTATTCGAAGGCCCATTCCGTGCGGCGGCCGGACAACGTACGCCGCAGGGTTCTGATCACGCGCCCCTGGGCGTCGTACTCGTACGTCGTACGGCCGGCCGAACGCAGCAGGGTGCCGGTCACCTCGCGGTCGCCTGCGGTCGGTGCGTCGGGGGTGCGCGAGTCCGCGGCGTGGGTGAGGTTGCCCGCGTGATCGTAGGCGTAGGTCTCGGTCCAGTTCTCGGCAGTGACGGCGGTAACCCGGCCGAGCGCGTCGAGCGCGAAAGCACGAGTGCCGAGCACGCTGTCCGTCGCCGCGGTCGGCGCGCCGTCCGCGCGGTAGGTCCAGCCGCGCTCGTGCAGCACGCGGGAGGTGCGCGAGTGCGCCGGACCGTCGACCCCGACGAGGCGGCGCGTCGTGAGCCGGCCAAGTCCGTCCCACTCGCTGGTCAGCGCGACATCGGCGCCGAGCCAGCGATGCGACTCGCGGCCTGCGGCGTCGTGGCCGAAGCCGAGCCATGCCGCCTCAGTGCTCAGCGACACCGGGCGACCGGCCGCGTCCCACTCCCAGGCGGTTGTGCGGCCGGACGCGGTCGCGAAGGTCAGCCGGCGGCCGACGGCGTCATAGGTCGACGTCAGCGTGCGTCCGGCGAAGGTCTCCGTCGTAATTCGGCCGAGCCGGTCCCTCGTGAAGAGGAGTTCGCCCTCGGCGTTGTGGGCACGTGTGAGCTCTCCGGCCGCGTCGTATTCGTAGGCTGTCACGTCGCCAGAATCGGTGCGGCGCTCGAGAATCCGGCCGAGCGGGTCGCGGACTATATCAATAGTCTGGCCTGATCCGTTGACGCGGCGCACCACGTCTCCCGCCGCGTCGTGTTCATAGCGCAGCTGGCGGCCGTTGAAGTCGGTCTCGCCGGTGAGGTGCCCGGCGGCGTCGTAGGCGTAGGTCCACGTCGCGTCCTGCGGGTTGGTGACCGTGAGCAGCCGCAGCTCGGTGTCGTGGGCGAAGGTATAGCGCGCGCCGTCCGGGTTCGTGCGGGCGATGATCCGCTGGAAGGGGCCGCGCTTGAACACGGTCACGCCGCCAGCCGGGTCAGTGTGCTTAGTCAGCGCGCCGTTCTCGTTGTATTCCCAGGCGGCCGTGGCACCATCGGGCAGCGTTCGCGAGATCAGCAGATCCTCGTCGCTCCAGACGGAGGTGGTCGACGCGCCGAGCGGATCGGTCGCGGTGACGATCCGGCCGCGCGGGTCGCGGGTGACCCGCCAGGTAGAGCCGAGCGGATCGGTGTGTGACAGGGGGAGGCCCGCGGCGTCGGTCTCGATCGTGCTCTCGTGCCCGAGCGGGTCGACGAACCCGGTCGCGCGGCCGCGTTCGGCATAGCTGTAGCGGGTGATCGCGCCGAGCGGATCGGTCAGCTCGACCAGGTTGCCGCTCTCGTCGTACGAGTACTGCCATACCGCGCCGTCCGGGCCGAGGATGCGCACCGGTTCGTCGTGCTCGTCGTATTCGACGATTGCGACGGTCCCGTCCGGCCGTTCGGTGCGGACCGTGTTGCCGCGCTCGTCGAGCGTGAACCGGGTCGTCCCGCCGAGCGGATCGATGGTGGCGATGACCTGGCCGTATCGGTCGTATTCGGTACCTGTCGCGCTGCCGACCTGGTCCACGAGCCGTACCACATCGCCGCGCGCGTCGTAGTGGTGTTCGGTGCGCCGGCCGAGGCTGTCGGTGTACTTCGTGACGCGGTTCGCCGGGTCGTATTCGAAGCGGCCGGAGAGGAATCCGCCGTCGCCCTCGGTGCGCTCGACACGGCCGGCGGCGTCGTAGAAGTACCGGAACTGATAACCGCAGCGGTCGGTCCAGGCCGTGATCCGGTCCTCGGCGTCCCAGTCGTAGCAGAACGGCAGGCCGGTGGAATCGGTCGCCGCGATCAGCCGGCCGCGCGGGTCGTACTGGTAACCGAGAATCCGCGTGCCCTCGCCGCCGTTGGCCCCGTCGAGCAGCCGCAGCGCCTCAATGCGGAAACCCGCCTGGGTGTAGGCGGTGTCCACGGCGACGCGGTAACCGCCGGCGTGCCGGATCTCGACCGGCAGGCCGCCGTCGCGCTGGATGGTGATCCAGTTCCCGCAGCGGTCGCGGATCGACGTCAGGGGACGTATTCGAGCGGTGCGCTCCTCGGGCGGGGCGAATTCGTAGCTGCGGCGGCGGTCCCGGTCCAGGACCCGGATCAGGTCGGTTTCCCGGTCCCAGCTCAGTTCGAGGCGCGGGCCGGCGCTCGACCTGACCCGCTCGCCCGGCCGGGTCGGCACGGGGAAACTCAGCATCCTGGCGTCGTCGTCGGCGAACACGATCTCGTCCGGCTCAGTCTGCACCCTGATATCGAGCGTCGAGGAGAACCCGGCGCCGAACAGCCCGCCGTGCCGGTATCCGGATGCGTAGGCGCGGCGCAGCACCAGCGGCAGCACGGCCGGCAGCTGGAGGTCCACTCTCGCGGTGACCATCTGCCCGCCGACCACGTCGACCGGCTCGCCGGTCTTTCCGCAGCCGCCGACGCCCTTGCCGCCGACCGCGTCGCCCTCACCCGCGCCCGCCAGACCGTGTTCGGCGTCCCCCGCGGCGGAACCCGCGGCCTTGCGCTCGAGGCTGCCGGCCTCCTTCTCCACCGCCCCGGTGGCGTCCTTCTCCACGAACTTCGCGGCCTGCTGCGCGTCGTTCTCCAGATGCGCGGTCATGTTCTTGCGCATGCCGGACTCGACGTCCTCGGCGGCCTGCTTCCACATGGCCGGGAACTTGCGGCCCAGCGACTGGCCGATTTCCTCGGCGCCGTCCTCTACAGCCTTGACGATCTGATTGCCCACGGTGCGGTCCCCGCCTCGGTCGCTGGTTCGGTGGTTCGCTCGTGCCGATCCGCAAGCAGCCGGATCAGCGCTCGAAGTTCAGGGAGGAGATGTTCGAGGTCAATGCCTGTGCGTGGCCGATCATCGTCTCACCGTGCGCCCGCATCTGGTCCAGGTGCGGCTGCAGGGCCGCGCTGTCGACCATGAAGGATTCACCCACCGCTCCCCCGCCGCCGGAACCCCCGAGCGCACCCTCCACCGCCTGGAACACGAAGCCGCTCAGAGCCTTCTCGATCACACCGCTGAGCGGCTTGATCGCGGCCTCCAGTATCTCGCCGATGATGTACTGGGTGAGCTGCTGCTCAAGGAACTCGCACAGCTTCTCCGCGCCCTCCTCGATGGCCGCGAGCGCCGCCTCGGCCAGGCCGAAGGTGGCGACGGCGGCGGCCTGGTCGGCGACGAACGCGACGGCCATCGCGACCAGTTCGGCGATCGCGGCGACCTTCTGCGCGACGATGTAGTCCGCCCCGGCCTCCAGCGCGGTCGCGACCACCTCGCAGGCGTCGTGCAGCTCGGTCATGTGCGAGCTGGACTTCTCGGCCCACTTCTGCACCAGGGCGTCGTAGGAAGCACCCTGATACCCCTCGCTCATCCGGCCGATCGTGTCGGTGGCCTGCTGGTGCGTGTCCGCGACGTTCTGCGAGAACTCGCGCACGTGCTGCGCCATCGAGCGCACCGCGTCCTCGTTGACCATCGGGAAGTTGATCCCGATGAACTGGAGGAACTGTTCGACCTCGGTGGGCAGTTCGATGGCCATTGCCCGCCTCCCCGCCTTCGCCTGTCCGATGGCCCCGGCGGCGCGCGCCGGTGCCCGTTCGATCCGTGGCAGGCTACCCGAAGCGAGGGCACTGCGATGCGGCGGTATTCCTCAGCGCAGCGTGAGGCGGATCACGGCGCAGCCCTTCGCCCAGGCCTGGTACAGGTCGGCCGGGTTGGGTGAGCCGTCAGGTGCGAAGCCGATGCCGGCGAACTTGGCGTTGGCGTGGTTGTCGCGCGCGACGATGCCGTAGAGCTCGATGACTGTCTGCTCGTCGGTGAACAGCTCCCAATCGGCGAGCCGCTGGCGGCCTTTGATCCGTACGGTGGCCGGCTCCCCGGGGCGCAGATTCTTCACCCACGGCCACACGCGGGTGCCGACGAGGATCTGGCCCTCGTGCTTTGTGTAGGCGACCGGGATGACGTACGTCTTGCCGGACTTGCGGCCGACGACGGTGAAGGTCAGCAGCTTGCTGCCGGCGGCGCGCGCGAGCAGCGGAACGCGAAGCACCCCCTTGATGAAGCCGTTGACCGCACCCTGATACGAGGCGATCGGCTGCGGGCCGCTGGTGGTGGGCTTGCCATAGGCGGCGGCCGGGGTTGATTCGGACGACATGGTCGGCTCCTCGCCGTAGCATCTATTACTGAGTGTTTGCTCAGTAACTTACGCTAGACCGCACCGGTGGCGCATGCAACGCTTTGGTGGTGATCCACAGGTGATTGCCAGGAAGCAGCTCCGCCGGAAGCACGGCCGGAGCGCGAGGAGGTCCGATGGCTGAGCGCCGCGCCGGAAAGGTCGGGCGTCCGGCGACCGGTGTGCGCGAGGCGCTGCTCGAGGCGGCGCAGGCGGTACTCGCCGAGTCGGGTGCGGCGCGGCTGACCACGCGGGCCGTCGCGCAGCGCGCCGCAGTGGCCGAGGCGAGCGTCTTCTATCACTTCGGCGACCGGGCCGGCCTGATGCTCGCGGTGGTCGGCGAGCACCTGCCGCTGGTGATCGAGCTGTTCTTCGGCGAACGGCTGCGGCACGGTGAACTACGCGCGGACCTGCTGGAGTTGTTCAACGGGCTGGAAGGCTTCTTCCGGCGTACCGCGCCGATCATCGCCGCCGTGCAGGCGGACAGCGAGGTGCGCGAGGCGTTCCGGGAGCGCAGCCGCGAGCACGACATCGGGCCGCACAAGGCGATCCAGGGCACCGCCGCGTTCCTGGCCGCCCGGCAGCAGACCGGCGAACTGCCCCAGGACGCCGATCTGCGCGCGGCCGCGATGCTGCTGGTCGGCGGGGCGTATCAGCGGGCTTATCACCGGCTGCTCGGCGCCGAAGGCGCGGAGCGCTGGCTCGCCGAACCCGCGGAAACCGTCGACCTGCTGCTGCGCGGGCTGCGCGGCGAGCAGGTCGACGGGGCTGACAAGGCTGACAGGGCTGACAGGGACTAATCGAACGTAAGCGTCAGACGGTTGAGTCGTCCTGCTGATTCAGTCTGCTGACACAAGGGCCGGCGCCGGGACATCCGCGAGCCTGCGGCGGCGGTCCTGCACCAGGAACACGGCGGTCAGCGCCAGCGCCACCAGCGAGATGCCGACCACGATGCTGATCGCGGTGGTCATGCCGGGCAGCAGCTCGTGGTGCACGTTCGCCGGGCCCGCGCTGCTGAGCACCGCGCTGACCACGGCCAGCATGATCGCGCCACCGATCTGCACGCTGGTGTTGAGCAGCCCGGAGGCCAGGCCTTGTTCGTGGTCTGCGACACCCTGGGTGGCCTGCGCGTTGACCGCCGGGAAGCAGAGCGCGAAACCGACGCCGAGCAGCAGCATCGTCGGCAGCATGAAGTCGGCGTAGCCCATCGACGGCTCGGTCCGCAGGAACCACGCGTACGCGCCCATCAGCGCGAGCAGGCCGAAGAAGATCAGCCACGCCGTGTTAACCCGGCCGAGCACGACGGCCATGCGGGTCGAACTGAGCGCGACCAGCACTCCGGCGGGCAGGAAGGCCATCGCCATGCCCAGCGGCGACCAGCCCAGCGAGTTCTGCACGTAGAGCGTCACCACGAACTGGAAGGCCGAGTAGCCGCCGAACATCGCGAACGCGGCGAGGTTGGCGTGCACCAGCGTCCGCGAGCGCAGGATGCCGAGCCGCACCAGCGGCCGGGGGTGGCGGCGTTCGATCGCGACGAAGGCGGCGGCCAGCGCCACGCTCAGCGCGAGCAGGCCGATGGTGGCCGGGCTGCCCCAGCCGCGGTTCGGCGCGTCGACCACCGCGTAGACCAGGATCAGCAGCGCGGCGGTGCTGGTCAGCGCGCCGGGCAGGTCGAATTGGTGCAACCGCACCCGCTCGGTCACCGCGCGCGGGATGACCCGCAGCCCCGCCAGCACCAGCGCGATGGCGACCGGACCCGGCACCAGGAAGGTGACCCGCCAGCCCACCTCGGTCAGCAGCCCGCCGATCACCAGGCCGAGCGAGAAGCCGCTCGCGCCGCAGACCGTGTAGATGCTCAGCGCCCGGTTGCGCGCCGGACCCTCGGCGAAGGTGGTGGTGATGATCGAAAGGCCTGCCGGGACGGTGAAGGCGGCTGAGGCGCCCTTGACGAAGCGCAGCGCGATCAGCGCCAGATCGTTGCTCAGCAGGGCGCTGACGACCGAGGCCGCGCCGAAGACGGCCACCGCGGTGAGGAACACCCGGCGCCGGCCGAGCAGGTCACTGGCCCGGCCGCCGAGCAGCATCAGACCGCCGTAGCCGAGGATGTAGCCGGACACGATCCACTGCAGCGATCCGGCCTCGAGATGCAGGCTCGAGCCGATCGAGGGCAGCGCCACGCCGACCATCGACAGGTCGAGGGCGTCGAGGAAGAGCGCGCCGCACAGCACGACGAGCAGCAGCCAGGTCGCCGGCGACCAATCCGTGCCGGGGACGGCGGTGGGTGGTCGCACTGCCAGGCGTGGCTTCGGTGCGGAACGCGGGGCGCCGTCCTTCAGCGGCGCGGCCCGGTGCGAGGGCACCGGACGGGGAGCGGGAACGGTCGGTTGGACTTGCGTATCAGGCAGCGTCATGGATCCTATCTTCATGCGCATGCATCAAATGCGCAAGCATTTAATGCGCTTGCATCTACGCCCGCCTTCTTGGTACAGTCGCGACGTGAACCGCCCGAACGACGATGACGCGCTGGCCTCCGAGTGGCACGACCTGATGGGCCGCTACCACCGGATGACCTGCGCGCTCGACCGGCGGCTGACCGCCGAGCACGGCCTGACCGTGAGCGACTTCGAGGTGCTTCAGCAGCTTTACGCGCCCGGCCCGGAGTTTCCGCAGCTGCGGATGAACGAACTTGGCGAGCGCGTGCATCTGAGTCAGAGCGCTTTCTCACGCCTCATCACCCGGCTTGAGCAGGCCGGTCTGGTCGAGCGCACCACCTGCTCCGAGGACCGCCGCTCCGCCTACACCCGGATCACCGCGGCAGGGGCCGAGCGCTATCTGGAAGCACGCCCGACACAGCGGGCGATCCTGCGCGAACTGAGCGTGACAGCAGGCTGGCTGCTGTGACGAGGTGATTCGCGGGAATCCGCGCATCGGATGTCTTGAGACTCAGATACCATCGGGCCCGTAACAGCGGCAAGCTCTTGGCGCGGAGGCGACCATGCCGGAAGGCGATCCGCCGATAACGGACGATCCCCCGATTCTGGGCGAGGGACTACTCGAACCCGGATGGGCGCCGGAGCTGATCGACACCGCCACCGCGCACCCGGCGCGCATGTACGACTATTACCTCGGCGGCAAGGACAATTACCAAGTCGACCGGGACGCCGCCGAGGAAGTCATGGCGATCATGCCGCAGACGCGGATGGCGGCGCGCGCCAACCGGTCCTTCCTCGGCCGCGCGGTACGCCATCTCGCCCGGCTCGGTGTGCGCCAGTTCCTCGACATCGGCACCGGGATTCCCGGCCCCGGCAACACCGGCGAGGTCGCGCACCTGGTCGCGCCGGACGCACGGGTCGTCTATGTGGACAACGACCCGATCGTGCTGGCCCACGCGGAGGCGCTGCTGGCCAAAGCGGATCGGGCACGCACCACCGTGATCGGCGGCGATCTGCGCGATCCGCAGGCGATCCTGGCCAATCCGCGCGTCGCGGACGTGCTGGACTTCACCGAGCCGATCGCGGTCCTGCTGGTCGCGGTGCTGCACTTCGTGCGCGACAACGAGAACCCGTACGGCGTGGTCAGCTACCTGATGGACGCGATGGCGCCCGGCAGCTACCTGGCGATGTCCCACGCCACCGGCGACTTCGATCCCGCGTCCGCGCAAGAGGGGGTGCGCGCGTACACGCAGGCCGGCGCGCGGTTCGTGCCGCGGACCCGCACCCAGTTCGCAGCATTCTTCGAGGGGACGCAACTGCTGGAGCCCGGCATCGTGCAGGTGCCGTATTGGCAGCCCGACGACGGGGTGCCGCCAGAGGCCGCGAGCGTGTGGTCGTATGGAGCCGTCGGCCGGAAGACCGGCTGACGCGGGCGGCAGCGCCGCACAACGAGCGACGCGGCCGCCGGCATCGCGATCATCAGCAGCTTCCTGAGACAGCTGGTCAGCTGAGGCAGGATCGCAGGGGTCTGATCGCGATGCCGGCGGCCGCGTCGGGCGCGGCCTAACTTCGCCTAGCCCACTTTCCAGTTCTGGCTCGTGGAGCCGGAGCAGGTCGCCACGTCGAGCAGCGTGCCGTCCGCGCCCGCCCCGGCGACCGTGTCAAGGCAGAGGTTGGTGCCGCCGGCGTTGGTGATGGTCCCGCCGGCGTTGACGGTCCACTGCTGGGCCGGCAGACCGGTGCAGTCCTCGATGACGACCGCGGTGCCCGAGGCGACCGTTCCGGTTCCGGTACCGGCCTGCATGCACTTGTTGCTGTACACGGTCAGCAGGTGCGTCGTGGTGTAGTTCCACTGCTGGTTGCCGCCGTTGTTGCAGTCCCAGAGGTCGAGCTGCGTGCCGCTGGTGGTGGACCAACCCGGAACGTCGACGCAGCGGCCGGACGCGACACCGGTGATCGAGGTGCCGGGAGGAGCCGGCGGCTGGTTGTTGACCGGCGGGACGGTGCCGAAGCCGTAGCCCCACTTCAGCTGGGCGACTCCGGTGGCGCTGTTGTTCTGCAGCTTGCCCTTCGCGTCAATGCTCTCAATCGAGTAGGCGTCGCCGAAACGCAGTCCGGGCCAGTAGACCATGCCCATGCCCATGCCGCGGGCGATGTCGGTCACCGCGGCGAAGTAGGACGTGAACACGTTCCCGTTGTGGTTGCCGTAGTTCAGGCCGACCGTCATCGGCGAGCCGGCCTCGTCGATGATCGTGCGGTATGCGTACCCGCCGATACGCGGAAGCAGGTTGTTGATCCAGTCGGCCTCGGTGGTGTAGGTGCCCCAGAAGCCGTAGAAGTGCAGGGAGAGCAGCGTGCCGTTCAGGGCCGTGCTGGCTCCGACGCCGCTGACGTTGTCGTTGTAGCCGGTGCCGCTGATGACGACGCGGTCGCGCGGCACGTTGCCGTGCCGGGAGAGCCAGTCCGTGCAGATCTGCACCCACTGGCTCAGGTTGTAGCCGAACGGCTCGTTCATCGGTTCGAAGTACACCCGCGGGTTGTTGCGGTAGGCGGCAGTGACGGTGTCCCACATCTGGTTCCAGGCGGCCACGTCGTCGATCTTGCCGTCCTTGGCGGTGGGCGACTCCCAGTAGCTGAGGATGACCTTGTCGCCCTCGGCGGTCGCGGCGTCGATCGCGCCGCGGTAGGACTTCCACCACGTGGTGCCCACGCTGGCCGGGTTGATCGGCAGCCGCAGGGTGTTCGCGCCGAGGTTCTTGTGGAAGCCGTCGACCATCTTGTCGGCGATCCGGTAGACGGTGTGGTAGTCGTCGGTGACCGCGAGCCCGCTGGGCACGACCGCGTCACTGGCGTAGTTGTCTCGCGGATCGGCCCAGTTCACGCCGTGGAAGCTGCTCGGCGCCGCGGCGGCGGCCGAGGACGCGGCCGGGTTGTTGCTGGCCAGGGCGGCGAATGCGCTTGAGGTCGTCGCGGTGGCCACCAGGCCGAGCGAGACGATGAGCGCAGTGCGCCTGCGCCGATTGAGGACACCACGCATCGGGTTACTCCTGGGTTAATTCGGGGGTAAATTAACTTGTTGGAAGCTAGGGCCGTGCGGTGCCGGTGTCAAGGGGTCGGCACGGAGGCGCTGGTAGGCTGATCGCAGAGCTCGACTTTTAGAAAGCGTCGGTTGATATGCGTTGGGGTGCGGGCTCGGTCTCCGGGGACATGACCCGCACTGCGGTGCTCGCGCTGCTCGCGCGCTGCGGGCCGCTCAGCCGCGCGCAGGTCGCCGAACGGCTCGAGCTGAGCCCGGCCACCATCACCGCAAGCACGCGCAAGCTGCTCGCCGAGGGCCTGCTCGTGGAGGAGGAGCCCCGGCCATCGACCACCGGGCGCCCCTCGATCCCGCTGGCGCTGGTGCCGGCCTCCGCGCACGCCATCGGCATCCAGGTGGCCGGGGAGCATGTCAGCGGCGTGATCGCCAGGCTGGACGCGCAGGTCGTGCACAGCTTCCGCCGTAGCTTCGATCCGGCCGACCCGGACGCGGTCGACACGCTCACGGCCCTGATCCGCACCGAGGTGGACGAGGCCGAGCGGCAGCGGCTGCCGCTTTCCGGAGTCGGGGTGGCGGTGCCGGGCATCGTCGAGCCGGAAACCGGGACCTTGCGCATGTCGGTGCGCCTGGGCTGGACCGGCATGCCGCTGGCCGCCCGGCTGCGCACGGCGCTCGGCGTGCCGGTGTTCGTCGACAACGACATCAGCGCGGTCACCGCGGCGGAACGCCTTTATGGACCGGGCGCCGACGACGCGGACTTCCTGCTCGTCGCGATCGGGCAGGGTATCGGGCTCGGCATGGTGCTCGACGGCGCGCCGTACCGAGGGGCCGCCGGAGCCGCCGGGGAGTTCGGCCATCTGCCGATCCTGCCGGACGGACCGCAGTGCGTCTGCGGCAATCGGGGCTGCCTCGAGACGCAGGTCAGCACCGAGTCGTTGCTGCGTGACGCGCGCGCGGCCGGCATCCTGAGCGGCGGATCAGACCTCGATGACCTCGACGCGGCAGCGTCCCACGGCGACCGCAGAGCGGTGGATCTGCTGGACCAGGCGGGCGTGCTGCTCGGGCGGGCGCTGGCCGGCGCGGTCAACCTGCTCGGCCCGCAAACCGTCGTCGTGATGGGTGAGATCACCGCGCTGTGGGGGCACCTGAGCGAGCCCTTCCATCGCTCCCTCGCCATGCATCTGCTGCCCGCCGGGCGGGAGACTCGCATCGACGTGCGCGACTGGGACGAGGAGTTGATCGCGGCCAGCGCCGCACGCATCGCCCTCGGCGCCCCGCTCGCCGCCCCGCGCCAGAAGGGCTGAAGGCAACCGCGGCGAGGCGGGACGGGCGACACAGGTACCGCGCGCCGATGGTGCCGGACGGGCCGGCCCGAAGTGTCTCGGGCCGGCCCGGCGCGGGTTTCTACGTTCACTTATACGGTGCTACGGACTGGTACAACTCACCCCGCTCGCCGGAGACGCATTGCTGCCGGTCGCGGTGAATCCGAACGAGGTCGAGCCTCCGCCGCCTATCGAGCCGTTGTAGGCGGCGTTCTTCACCGAGACCGCTCCGCTGGTGCCGCTGTTCACCCCGTTCCACAGACTGCTGATGGTCTGCCCGCTCGGCAGGGTGAAGTGCACGGTCCAGCCGTTGAGCGCGGAAGAGCCGTTGTTCGCCACGACCACGTTGGCCTGGAAGCCGCCCTGCCAGCTGTTGGTCACCGCGTAGGTGGCGGTGCATCCGCTGCCACCCGGCGGCGGGCTGCTCGGCGGGTTGCTCGACGGGGGCGTGGAGCTCGGCGGGGCACTCGACGGCGGCGGGCTGCCGCCGTGGTTCACGGTGACGCTGTCACTGCCGCTGCCGCCGCCCCAGGTCTCGGTCGCGAGGATCTGGTAGTTCAGCGAGCCGAGGTTCATCCCGTGGCTGGCCCAGGCGTTGAAGAAGTTCTGCGTCGTGATGGTGCCGCTGCTGGTCGGCGAGGTACGGATCGCCAGGTACTGCTCGAAGGTCGCGGTCCCCTGGATCGAGGGCTGATTGACCTGCTGGTGCTCGTAGATG
>DASUAR010000215.1:0-2454 GCA_035763685.1 Actinocrinis sp.
CGCGGTCAAGGCCCCCGGCTTCGGCGACCGCCGCAAGGCGATCCTGCAGGACATCGCGACCCTGACCGGCGCCCAGGTGGTCAGCCCCGAGGTCGGCCTCAAGCTGGACCAGGTCGGCGTCGAGGTGCTCGGCACCGCCCGGCGGGTCACCGTCGACAAGGACGACACCACGATCGTGGACGGCGCCGGCGACTCCGGCGCGGTGCAGGACCGGGTGCGTCAGATCAAGGCGGAGATCGAGGCCTCGGACTCCGACTGGGACCGGGAGAAGCTGCAGGAGCGGCTGGCCAAGCTGGCCGGCGGCGTGTGCGTGATCCGGGTCGGCGCGGCCACCGAGGTCGAGCTCAAGGAGAAGAAGCACCGTCTCGAGGACGCGATCTCGGCCACCCGCGCCGCGGTCGAGGAGGGCATCGTGGCCGGCGGCGGCGCGGCGCTCGTGCACGCCGCGACCGTGCTGACCGACCGGCTCGGCCTGAGCGGCGACGAGGCGACCGGTGTGGCTGTGGTCCGCAAGGCGCTGGTCGAGCCGCTGCGCTGGATCGCCGAGAACGCCGGGCACGAGGGCTACGTCGTCACTGACAAGGTCTCCGGCCTCGGAGACTCGGAGGGCCTCAACGCGGCCACAGGCGAGTACGTGGACCTGATCGCGGCCGGTGTCATCGACCCGGTCAAGGTCACCCGTTCCGCGCTGGCCAACGCCGCCTCGATCGCCTCGATGCTGCTGACCACCGAGACGCTCGTGGTGGACAAGCCGGCGCCGAAGGAAGACGAGGGCCACTCGCACGGCCACGGGCACAGCCACTAGCAGGAGCTAGTAGCCGCGGTCCCCGCGGCGACAGCTGAGCACAACGGGACTCCCGCAGTCACCAAGCCAGGTGACTGCGGGAGTCCCTCTTTCTGCTCCCGCGTCCGCTCCGCGGTGCCCTCGCGCTCAGCGTCCGCCTACGCCTACGCCTACGCCTTAACGAGCGTCTTCGGCTTCTTGCGCGCGGCCGGCTTGCTCGGCGATTTCTTCGGCGCGTTCGTGTCCGCGGCCTTCGTCTTGGGCGCCGCGACCGCCACCGTCCCGCCGACGGGGCGCTTGCGCCGTGGTGCCGACTCGCGCGTCGCGGCATCGTTCGCGCTCGTGGGCTCCTTCGGCCCGTTCTGGTTCTGCATCGCCTTCTCGCGCAGCAGCTTCTCCTTGAGCTTCGCCTGCCGCGCCCGCGCCTCCTTCTCCCTGGCCGCCTGAGCCCGGGCCAGCGCCTTCTGCCGCGCGTGATGCTCCTCGCGTTCCTCCTCCGTCATGCCGCCCCACACGCCGTACGGCTCGCGCACCTTCAGCGCGTGGTCCGCGCACGCGATCTGCACGGGACAGTTCATGCAGATCTCCTTCGCCGCCATTTCCCGGCTCGATCGCGCCGCACCGCGCTCTCCCTCGGGGTGGAAGAAGAGCGAGCTGTCCTTGCCTCGGCACAGACCGCGCAGCTGCCAGTCCCACAGATCGGCGTTCGGGCCGGGGAGCCGTGAGAAATCGGCCATCGCCGCTGTCCCTCCTTGTCGCCGGCGGCGCGGTCGGTGATCGCGCACTCGCTCAGCGTGTCCGTTGTGAACCGCAGGTCATCCAGTGATTGGACGTGTCATGAGAAGGCATTCCCCGGTAAGAGTGGAGTTGCCGGTACTGACGCCTATACCCACCTATTTGTTAGGTAAGGGAGCGGTGTGTTCTCGACCTACGAACGGCCCAGTGCAGAACCCCTGAACGGCCGATGCCCCGACGCTCCTACCTGCGAAATCGACCCAATCACCCGCTCGTGGCGAGAAGGTGCCAAAGGCCTTAACACATGGCCACAGCATGCCAATGCCGAGCCCCGGCAGACTGCCGTCGCGCCACCGCCCACCGGCCGTTATACGCACGAGGAGCTCGAATTGCGCACCGGTATCCCGCACGACGCGCTGCGCGATCCGGACGGCGGCGACTCGAACCACGACCAGCAGCGCCCGCACTACGCCGCCATCGACGTCGTGCGACTCGCCGTGGTCGATCGTCTCGTGCGCTCTGGCGTGCCGGTGGCGCGCGCCGCCGCGCTGGTGCGAGCGGCGGAGAGCCGGGCGGCCGCCTGAGTTTGAGCCGGTCAGGGCTTCCCAAAATCCGGCGCCCTGGTCCAAACTGGGTCTGCAATGACAGCCGGTCACGATATCGTCACAAAACGTCCGTGCGCCGCCGCGAGCGGCCGGTTCCAGCCCGCCGGTCGCCCGTCGTCCGGCGTGGTCTGCGCCGAGCGGGTGAACGGACATTCGCCGAAAACTCGATCTTGAGCTGCGACGGTCCCGAATTCGCCACCCGATTGTGCGTAACGCTTTCGGGTGACGGTCGTTGAGTCAGGGCGGAGGGGGCCGGAACCCCCACCCGGCGGGCCGTCCCGCCGGTTTCCGGCCCCGCTCGCGCAAGATTCCCCGGCATTGCCTGACAGC
>DASUAR010000216.1:0-3233 GCA_035763685.1 Actinocrinis sp.
CCCGTCCGGGGACTGTCCAGCCCGGCTCGGCTCTGTCGACGGCGAGCGCGCCGCCGTCGACGACGGCCGCGCCGCACTCGACCAGCTGCTTCGACGGCTCACTGACGTTCCGACACCGGCCGGCCCGACACCACGACAGCTCGATATCCGAGCCGAGGTGACGCTGCTACCCGTCATCGTGGTGACCCAGAAGCGCCGTCCCCACACCGTGGACAGAGCAGGATCGCCGCGCACGATGCGCACTGCGCCAGCATCGAAGGCTCACGGATAGGGTGACTGCGTGACCACCTCCGACTCTCCTGCGGCGATACGCGCATGCTGGCTTTCCTGGATCGCGATCCAAGCAGCCGATCCAGCGGACGTCGTGGATCACCTCGCCCTGACGCACGTCCAGGAGATCGCATGGGCCGACGGCTGCGACCTGATCGATGAGAACGCCCACGACGGCAACCGATTCTTCACCGTCGTCGTTAGCCCGGCCGTTGAGGGATGGACCCTGGTGTTCGGCTTCTGGGGAAGCCTGCTGATGCTGGAGAACGTCGTCCACGTCACGGATCTGTGCCGAGACATGAGCGCGCGTTTCGGCAAGGCCCAGGCGTACTTCACCAGCGAACAGGGCGACGGGGAGGCCTGGCTGATCGCCGAAGCAGGCGTGATCCTGCGGCGTTTCATCAGCGAGTACCCCGAACTGGCACAGGGCGAACCATTCGGGGCCGAGCGCCGACACCTCGACGCGGCGGGAATCACCGGCAAACCCGAGGACCTGGACCCGGACAGTGACGAAGCCACCGACTGGCTGACCGGAACCTACTGCTTCGCGTCCGCGCAGATCGCTGCGGAATCCAGCCTCGACCCGACCAGTATCGGCCCAGACTCTCAGGTGTCCGGTTCGATGCTCGTGGCGCAAGCACCGACCTTCGAGCTCAAGGACCCGATCACGGGCACGGCACCCTACCTCGGCAAGGCCCAAATCGGCTGAGAACAGTCGGCCACGCTTGACAGAAGCCAGATTCCACACAACCGGTGGGTAGTCCGCGACGTCGGTGACCCGGCCGCGGTCGGTGCGCGCATGCGTTTTGATCACGTCGCCGTGGTGGTAGACCTACACGAGACGCCCGGTGGCACGCACGTCGATCTCCTGGCCGAGCAGCCGCCAGGGCACGCAGTAGAAGCCCTCGCCGACCTTGGCGTGGACATCGTTGCCGACTTTGAACCGCGCCCAGGCGGCCATAGCGAACGGTTCGCGCGGCAGCGGGATCAACGTCGCGGCTTCGTGCTGCCCGAACACCTCGAACGGCGCGCCCGTTGAGCGCACGGGCCTTGCGGCGCCCGGCCACCTCCCGGCACCAGTGCAGCGCCGGGGCCTGGATCTGCTCGAGCGAGGCGAACTCGCGCCCGAGCTGTACACGCCGAGGCGCTTGGGCCACCCGCCGCCACCCCGTGCTGAACGAGGCGCGAGCCTGCACGCTCCGTTACGTCGAAGCCGCTCGGCGGTTGCTCGACGGCTTGAAGCCGCGCTGCGCGCGCGAGGCCCTGCGCGACCTCTGCCAGGTAGTCGTGGACACGGCCACGTCGGCGACCCCTGAAACACCCCATCCGGCAGCGCTGCTCTAAAACGCCGACACCCGGCCGGATATCCCCGACCGGGTGCGTAGCTTGGCCAGACTACCTGGGCGCGGTGTTCGACCTGTCCCACACCGGAGTGGACGAGCAGCACCGGCTGCTCTTCCGCCGCCTTGGGCTGGTGCCCGGCCCGGACGCCGACGCGTACGCCGCCGCCGCGCTGCTGGAGCGCGACCCGAATGCGGCCACTGAATTACTCGAGGACCCGGTCGACCACAACCTGCTGATCGCCCACCCCCCCGGCCACTACCGGCTGCACGACCTGATCCGCGCCCACGCCCGCTCCCTGGCCGACCGCCACGGCCGCGAGGCGGCGCTCGACCGGCCGCTGCGCTACTACGCGCACACGCCCAGCTCGCCTCGATCCCCCTCGCGCGCCACCCGTGGCCCGCGCCGGGCGCACCTACCCCGGTGCACGGCTCCGCCCTGTCCGACACCCGGGCCGCCCGCGCCTGGCTGCGCGCCGACGGCCCCTTCGCCCGCGCCCCGGACCTGCACCAAACCGCCGACGACGCCGCGCAACGCCGGGGCGACCCGCCCGCTCGGGCCGCCGCAATGACCGACCTGGGGACCGCCCGACACCTGGCCGGGGACCTGCCCGGGGCCGAAGACGCGCTGACCCGCGCCCTGGAGATCCACCGCGAGACCGGCAACCGACCCGGTAAGGCCTCGGCGCTCATTCCGAGCGCGTGCGCGCCCGGCCGGCCGCGGCGTGAACCGCGCAGACCGCCATCTCACGCCCGCACCACGAGCGGGTCACGCAGCTCACCCGCACATTCGGGCCGCCAGCCTGCAACGGCCCTGGTGACGAATCGGCGTGGTCGCTCGTCGCAAGCCGCGTCGTCGCACCAGATCACGAGAGGTGGATCAGTGCGCCACCCACTCGCCCGCCAGCGTCTCATGCAGCCGGGTCAGAGCCGCCTCGGTGCGGCAGCGCACACACGCATACCACCCGTCATCTCGCAGGATCACATCGTGCCCCGCGAACCAGCGGGTGCCGGTGCGCCGTCCTAGCTCTGGAGCGTAAAGGTAGCCGGGGACGGCAAGCCCGTCGAAACGGCGCTCCACCTCGGCGACCCCCGCAGCGTCCCACCACAGAATGTCCGTGAGTGCTTCCTCGCCCATCGATCCCGACAAGACCATCTCCACCCACGCCCACGAGAGGCTGGGCAGATACGGCTCCCACCGCGTCGCGGGATCGGGTTGCCGCCAGAGCGCGGGCGGGTCGCCCCGACCGCTCAGGCGCGTTCCAATCTCCACAACGTGCTCATCCTCTTCCCGATAGACCAGCACCGCCGCGTCCGCATCGAGGCGCAACTCGTGCGGCAGGAGCAGGCGCATCTGGCGCCTAAGATCGCCGCGTCGGCCGCAGAGCCGATAGCCATCACGCAGGACCCGCGGTAACGCGATGCCCAGTCGCTGTTCCGCGCGCCGGATCTCGGCCTCCTCGCAGCCATCGCCGTCACTCAACGGCCGCGACCAGTGCTCGAAGAATCCCCGGATGAACGTCCAGGCCCCGGCGCCATCGCGCACCTGTTCCAGCCCGGCTCGCAGGTCGAAGGCGTTGCGCATGGGCGCAGACCCTAGCAGCCGACAGGTGCCCGCGCTCG
>DASUAR010000217.1:0-22104 GCA_035763685.1 Actinocrinis sp.
GCCGGTGAGCACCAGGCCCGCCTCGTAGACGTCCTCGATGAAGTAGTCGTGCCGTGCCTTCTTGTTCTGGGCGATCGTCTTCTGCCCGCGCTCCCTGACCATGGGCTCTATTCTCGCTCAGACGCGCAAGTACTTTCGCAGGGTGAAGGCCGAGGCGAGCACCGACATCAGCACGCCGACGATCAGCAGCATCGGCACGATCCACACGAACGGCGACCAGCCGATGAACTGCACCGAGGTCAGGTGCGGGGCGACCACGTGGTTGATGAAGAAGGCCTTCACCCCGACCAGGATCACCGAGGCGAACAAGCCGCCGGCCAGGCCCGCGACCGCGCCTTCGAGCAGGAACGGCATCTGGATGTAGAAGTTCGACGCGCCGACCAGCCGCATGATGCCGGTCTCCCGGCGGCGGCTGAACGCGGAGAGCCGGACCGTGTTGAAGATCAGCAGGAACGCCAGCACCAGCATGACCGCGGCGACGCCGGCCGCGGTGTACTCGGCGATGTGGATGAAGGTGAACAGCGGCTTGAGCAACTGCTGCTCGTCCTGCACCGACTGCACGCCCGGCAGGCCCTCGACCGCTCCCGCGACGACTGAGGCGTTTGTCGGGTTGTCCAGCTTGACCCGGTAGGAGTCCTGCAGGTCGTTCGGGGTCACGTCCTGCGCGAGCACCGAGCCCGCCTGCAGCTGCTGGTAGTGCGAGAACGCCTGCTGCTGGTTCTCGTAGGTGACCGTCTGCACGTGCGGGGTCTTGAGCAGCGTGTCGTGGATCGTGGTCTTCTCGGGATCGGTGATCGCGGTCTGGCAGTTGGCGTACTTGCCGATGTCCTCCTGGTTGCACATGAAGACACTGACCTCGACCTTGCCGTACCAATAGTCCTGCATGTGCAGGGTCTGCTGCCACATCAGCAAGCCGGAGCCCATCATCACCAGAGCTACCGCAGTCGAGACGATGACCGCGATCACCATCGTGAGGTTGCGGCGCAACCCCTGGGCGATCTCTTGTAGTACGTACTGGACGCGCATGGTGGGTACACCTGCCGGAGCTCTAGTCGGAATGCCGGTGGCGGCTGTGGATCGTAGGTCTGCGGTACGTCGGCCGCCGCGCTAGCGAACGTAGCCGTAGACGCCGCGGGACTGGTCACGTACGAGCGCGCCTTGATCGAGTTCCAGCACGCGCTTACGCATCTGGTTCACGATGGCCTGATCGTGCGTCACCATCACGACCGTGGTGCCGGTCCGGTTGATCCGGTCCAGCAGCTTCATGATGCCGACGCTGGTCTCCGGGTCGAGGTTACCGGTCGGCTCGTCGGCGATGAGGATCATCGGCCGGTTGACGAAGGCGCGGGCGACCGCCACCCGCTGCTGCTCACCACCGGAAAGCTCGTTGGGCATCCGGTCCTCCTTGCCGGCCAGCCCGACCAGTTCCAGCACCTCGGGCACGACCTTGACGATCTGGCCCTTCGGCCGCCCGATCACCTCCAGGGCGAAGGCGACGTTCTGGTACACGGTCTTGTTCGGCAGCAGCCGGAAGTCCTGGAAGACGGTGCCGATCAGGCGGCGGTGGTGTGGCAGCTTCCAGTTGGACAGCTTGTTGAGGTCCTTGCCCGCCACCACGACCCGGCCGGTGGTCGGCCGCTCCTCGCGCAGGATGAGCCGCATGAAGGTGGACTTGCCGGAGCCGGAGGAGCCGATGACGAAGACGAACTCGCCGCGCTCGATGTCCAGGGTCATCTCCCGCAGCGCGGGGCGCGCCTGGTTTGGGTACGTCTTGCTGACGTTCTCAAAGCGAATCACGGTTGCATCACCATCCGGCGGCAGTCTAGACATTGCGGCCCCGGCTTGGGAGCCGGTTGCGCGAGGACGCCACTGGGATCCGAGGACCCGGCGGCGGCTTCCGGCGGGAAGCTCCACAGGAGTGTACGAGGCTCGCGAGGGGTAGGAGGGAACGAACGGGCGCAGCGCGGCGTTCTCAACGGTAATGAGGAGGACTCGATGAGACGCGACGACCTGGCCTGCGCCAACTGTTCCGGACCGGTGTCCGAGGGGCGCTGCCCGGTCTGCCGCGCCGCTCGTGACCAGTACGGACGCGGGGGCGGCGGCTTTTACGCGCCGCTGTGGCTGATCCTGACGATCTTGGCGGCGCTGGTGTGCGCCCTGGCCTTGGAAGCCCGTTTCGCGTGAGCTGAGTCACATTCGGCTGGGTATGGCGGCGAAGCGGCTGCGGCGTCGGGAAACCGACGACCCGTCAGCGAGTAGGCCGCCGGCGGATTGCGGCCTCGGTCGCGTGCCCGCTGCCTCGCCTCGCGCGGCCTTCTGCTAGGCCGCGGCCGCACTTACCGCGTGCGCCGCCAGCGGATTCCGGCCTCGACGAAGCCATCGATCTCGCCGTCGAGGACCGCCGCGGTGTTCCCGGTCTCGAACTCGGTCCGCAGATCCTTCACCATTTGGTAAGGGTGCAGGACGTACGAACGCATCTGGTTGCCCCAGGAACCGCTCGAGTCGCCCTTGAGCGCGTCGATCTTCGCCTGCTCCTCCTGCCGCTTGCGGTCCAGCAGCTTCGCCTGGAGCACGGTCATCGCCGAGGCCTTGTTCTGCAGCTGCGAGCGCTCGTTCTGGCAGGACACGACGATGCCGGTCGGCAGGTGGGTCAGCCGGACCGCGGAGTCGGTGGTGTTGACACCCTGGCCGCCCGGGCCCGAAGACCGGTAGACGTCGACCCGGATCTCGTCGTCCGGGATCTCGATGTGGTCCGTCTGCTCGACCACCGGCACCACTTCCACGCCTGCGAAGGAAGTCTGGCGGCGGCCCTGATTGTCGAACGGTGAGATACGCACAAGACGGTGCGTGCCCTGCTCGACGGAGAGGGTCCCGTACGCGTACGGCGCCTTTACCGCGAAGGTCGCCGACTTGATGCCGGCCTCTTCCGCGTAGGACGTGTCGTAGACCTCGGTCGGGTAACCGTGGCGCTCCGCGTAACGCAGATACATGCGCATCAGCATCTCGGCGAAGTCCGCGGCATCGACGCCACCGGCCTCGGAGCGGATGGTGATCAGCGCCTCGCGAGAGTCGTACTCGCCGGACAGCAGCGTCCGCACCTCAAGCTCGCTGATCGCCGCCGCGAGGCGGGGCAGTTCGGCCTCGACCTCGGCGCGGGTGTCCGCGTCGTCCTCGGCCTCGCCCAGCTCGGCCAGCACCTCGATGTCGTCCAGCCTGCGGCGCAGCGACTCGACCCGGTTCAGCTCGCCTTGGACATAGGACAGGCGGCTGGTCACTTTCTGCGCCTTGGCCTGGTCGTCCCACAGGTCAGGGGCGGCGGCCTCCTCGTTCAGCCGCTTGATCTCGCCACGCAACGTGTCGAGATCGACGACTGCCTCAATCGAGGACATGGTCGACTTCAGGTTCTTCAGTTCTTCAGGTACGTCTACGGCCACAACTATCAAGGGTACGCGACCCGGCCTACCGGATTACGACGCTGTGCCTAGAACTGGTCGTTAGGCGCTGGTGCGGTACAGGTGCACGGTGCCATCCGCCGCCGTGATCGCTAGGACCAGGCCCAGCCCGGGAGCCGGGGTGACGCCGACCGGGTTCTGCGACGTCACTCCGATCGGCGACCATTTCATCGAGCCGTGCAGGTTAGCGCCGGTCGGCTCGTAGACCTGCACGTCACCGGCGACGGACTGGATGAACAGATAAGGCTTGCCGCCGCTGGTGTAACCGGCTTCGGGCTGCCCTACCGCGCCAGTCGGGAACGTGTAGCTCCAGGAACCGTCGTCGATGAGTCTGAGGTCGGCGAGGTCGGAGGCTCGGATTACGTAGGCCGCCATGGTTCCGTCTGGCCGGATCGCGAGCGCGACGTTGGGTTTGATCGAGCCGGCGCTGTTGACGTACCGCCAGGGCTGCCAGCTGCCGTCCGGCGCTCCGCTGCCGTTCGCGGCGAGCAAGGCGCCGGAGTGCGAGGCGACAAGCAGTGCGGTGCGGTCTCCGGCCAGCGGGACGGCCGCGGGGGCTCCGGCGACGCGTGTCGCGCCGATTCCGGCCGCGGCGAGCGAAGTCCACGACGACCAGGTGCCGCCGGTGAGGACGATGCGGTGCACCTGGTTGTCGGTGGAGGAGACCGCGTAGATCTCGACGCGGCCGGAGTCGCGGCCGACCGCTGCGGGTTCGGCGGAGGCCGTCACGCCGGGAAGGGACTGCCAGGCGGTGAAGTGGGGCGATGATCCCGCGTTCGCGGATGCGTATCGCACGAGGCCGTCTGTACCGGTCATGACGACGTACGCACTATTGCCCGCGCTGACGTAACGCACAGCGCCGATCGGCTTGGCCGGTGGAGCGGCGATCTGGCCGACCGGCGTGAGTCCGAGCGGCCCGAGTGGTTGAGCCGCGGAGGCTGACGCGGACGCGTGGCTGACACCGTTGCCGCTCAGGCTGGTGGCCGCATTGGTCTTGGCCGCGCCGCTCGGCTGCTTGGCGTCGTTGGTGTGCCCGTTCCACCAGAGGAAGCCTCCGGTCGCGACGAGCCCGGCCGCGATGACCGCCGCAATCGCCGGCACGCGCGGGTTGCGTAGGCGGCCGGACTCCTCCGCGCCGTCGGCAGGCGGCCTGGCGCCGTGTGAATTGGCGCCCTGTGAATTGGCGCGGTGCGGAATGGCGCGGTGCGGATTGACGCCGCGTGAACTGACGCCGCGTGAGTTCGCATTGCGTCCGTTGACTTCGCGTACGTCGCCCGGCTCCCGTGGCCGTGGCGTCTTGCTGACCGCGCCGGGCACGGGCGCGGACGGGCCGAGCGGTTCGCGGATCGGCCGCATGAGGTTGACGTGCGTCTGGCGTGATGCGTCGGCTCGATCCGATGAGCCGGCCACGAGCGGTACCGCGCCGAGGCTCATCGGAACGGCCGGTCCGGGTCCGGCGCCGAGCGATGCGGGATCGACGACGGCCCGCGGATCAGCGACGCGCAGGGCAGGCAGTCCGCTGAGTTCGGGCGCGAGTACGCGCAGCCGACCCGCGACCTCCGCTGCGGTCAAGCGTGCAGCCGGGGCCTTCGACAGACAGCTGACGAGCAGTTCGGCGACGGCGCCGGGCATGCCGGGCACATCCGGCACCGTTTCAGTGACATGCCTGCGTAGCACCGCGCCGGGATGACCGCCGCCGAACGGGGTCCAGCCGGTCAACAGCTCGAAGATGAGCGTGCCGAGTGCGTACACGTCGACGGGTGGGCCGGGAGGGCAGCCCTCGATGACTTCAGGGGCTAGGTAGTCCGGCGTCCCGACGATGCGTGTAGCGCGGGTGCGGCGCGGGCCGTCTACGAGCCGCGCGATACCGAAGTCGGTGAGCCGTGCGGTACCAGACGAGGACTCGAGCAGCACGTTCTCCGGCTTCACGTCGCGGTGCACAACACCCCGGGCGTGCGCTGCGGCCAACCCGGCGGCCACGTCAGCCGCGACGGTGACCGCGACGGCCGGGGCGAGCACCCGCTCCGCATCGAGCCGCTCGCGCAGGTCGGTGCCGCGTACCAGGTCCATGACGAGCGCGAGATCGGTGCCGTCCACGACCAGGTCGCGCACCGCGACCACGTTCGGGTGCACCAGGCTGGTGAGCACCGTGCGTTCCTGCACGAAGCGGGCGATCAGCGTCTGATCCGCCGCCAGATCCTCGCGCAGCAGCTTCACCGCGACCGGACCGTCCGGTCCAGCCCCCTCCCAAACCGTGCCGCAGGTACCCCGGCCGATGACCCTGGTGACGGTGTATCTGCTGCCGATCTTGCGTGTCACCGTAGCTCCGTGAGAGGTCCGCGGGCGTGCCGTACGGACACTGTGCCGTTCCGGACGCTGGCTGGGCAACTAACGCGCCGAAGCGCCACCCAAGTCCCGCGCCGGAACGTTGATCACTCAGCGGGTGTGTACACCGACGTGGTGACGCTGCTGCCCGAGGTGCGGTTGGTGGAGAAGCCGGCCGACCGGTGCTTGGCGAGTTGCTTTCCGACGGTCACCCCGAGCGCGACCGCGATCGCGAGCACGATGACGAGGATCGCGAGCTTGCTCAGGAAGCTTAGGCCGGTCGGCTTCGGGGGTGCGTTACGCGAGTAGGTCTGCGGTTGCCGGGGTGCTTTGTTGCGCGGCGCTTGGTACGTCTGCTGTTGCGGCTGCCGGTACTGAACGGGTTGCGCAGCTTGTATCGGGCGCTGCGGCGCCTGTGCCGCAGGGCGCGGCGCCTGCTGATACGCCATCGGATACGAATTCGGCTGCTGTGGGCTCGGGTACGGCCGGGCCGCCGCGGGCATGTTCGACGCCGGCGGTTGGACAGCCGGAGGCTGAGCCGCGGGTCGCTGGGCGGCCGGCGGCAGCGCGGTCGTCGGCTGGTTGGCGTTGGCGGGCGGGCGCGCGATCGGCGTCGTGGGCGCTGCGGCCGCAGGAGCGATCTGAGCGGCGCGGTTGATCGGGATGACCTGGGCGCCGTTGTTGTGCGACTGCTGAGCGGCGGCTGGCTGAGCCGGCTTCGGCGGTTGACCGGCCTGGGGCCCGGCCGAGCCGTTGGCCTGCGGGACGCTCGGTGCTCCCTGAAGTCCAGGCGCGGCCGCCCGAGCCTGCGGCGCCCGGACCGGCCATACGGCGTGCGGTGCGGCGTGCGCTCGGGCTCCAGCGCCTGCCGCGGCCACCGCGCCGCCACCGGCCCCACCGCCGGCCGCCATCTTCTGCTCCGCGGGAAGGGCGGGGAGGACGACGGTTCCCTCGCTCGGGTTAACCGGCAGCCGGACCGTCGTGCCATCCTGCTTCACTCGGACGGCGGCACGCAGCCGAGACGCCAGCTCGCCTGCCTGCGGCCGCAGCTCCGGATCCTTCGCCAGCGCCGCGCTCGCCACGGCCCACAGCCGGTCGGAGACGCCCGGCGGACGCTGCGGCGTGGCCGTCTGGTGTGCGCGGAACACCTCCATCGCGTCGCGGCCGCGGAACGGCGGATGCCCGGTCAGCAGCTCGAAGAACATGATCCCGGCGGCGTACACGTCGACCGCGCCGGTGGCCTTGCGCCCCGAGATCACCTCAGGGGACAGGTAGTACGGGGTGCCGACGACCTGACTGGTCCGAGTGACTGACGGCGCGTCAGCCAATCGGGCGATGCCGAAGTCGGTAAGCAGCGGCCGGAATCCGCCGGCCTCCGGCTGGAGCAGCACGTTGGCGGGCTTCACGTCCCGGTGGATGATCTTCGCGGCATGCGCGACGGACAGCGCGTCGGCCACGTCCGCAACCAGCAGCGCGGCCTCCTCAGGACCGAGGGTGCCGCGACCGCGCAGGTAAGCACGCAGGTCAGGGCCTTCGACCAGCTGCATCACCAGCGCCAGCACGTCGCCCTCGACGACCAGGTCGCGAATCGCCACCAGCGAGCGGTGGCGCAGGCCGACCAGCGCGGTGCGCTCACGCAGGAACCTGGTGACCACGTCGGGGTCCGCGGCGAGCTCCTCGAGCAGCACCTTTACCGCGATCGCCTCGCCGGTGTCCCGTACCCGCCCCCGCCACACCGACCCGAAGGCCCCGCGCCCCAACTGTTCATCCAGCTCGTATCGGCTGCCGATCGGCTGACCCACGAAACCTCTCCCCCAGTTTGTCGACTCGGGCTGGCGCCGCCGCGGCGCATGCGGCCGGCGCAAGCGCAGCCTAGTGCCGGCGACGCAACCGGTAGACGCGGCCAGCCGTTTCGTACCCAACCTGCTACAGGAGCACGCGGCACTGGTTCGGCGGCGGCGCGTTTCCACGCTGTGGCGTTTTCGTCCGGCGGCCCCCTTTGGCCACCGCATACGGCTGCGTCTTCGACCCTCCCCGCTTATGTTCTCGGATACCGTGGCTCCCGGCGAGAATTGACCGACCCCGATTTTTCCGTGGACAGTCTCCCGTCCTGAAAAGGCAGCGCGCATGCAGATCAGACTCTCCGTCAGCTCGGTCCGTGACGCGGCGCGTGACCAGGCGGAGCAGGACTGCGTGGACGTGGCGGTGACGGCTGCGGCGGGGACGTCGTTCAGCGCGGCGGCCGGGGCGCTGCGCGCGCTCGCCGGGGCTCCGGAAGGCCGGTTCTACGTCGGCGGGGCGCCGTTGGCCGAAGAGGCCGCGCTGGGCTTGCCTCCGCTGCTCGACGGAGCGTTGCTGACGATCGGCGGCCCCGGCGCGCCGACCGCGTTGCCCGGTTCGCTCAAGCGGCACAGCGGGCTCGAACTGCACATCATCGGCGGTCCGGATGCGGGCGGCGTGCACCTGATCGCGCCACCCGCGCCAGGGGAGGAACCGGTTCGAGTCCCGATCGGCCGTGGCACGGATGCGCAGGTTCGCATCGAGGATCCGGACCTGTCCCGCCTGCATGCCGAACTGCTGGTTACGGCCGACTGGGTGCGGCTGCGCGACGCCGGTTCGACCAACGGCACGACGCTGGGCGGCGCGCAGGTCGGCACGGAGTCAGTACTGCTGTTGCCCGACGCGTTGGTGCGGCTCGGCGAGACCACGATCGTGATGCGCATAGGGCATCCTCCGACTGACGCAGAGCCCGATCGCCTAGGGCGCATGAGGGTGCGTACCGAGCAACGGTCGCCCGTGGCGCTCCCGTCGCCGCGTATCGACTTGCCTCCCCGTCCCACGAATCGCGGGCTGCCTGCCGCGCGGCGGCGAGCTGCGGCGGCGTTCGAGCAGGCCAAGGCCGCCGCGGAGACGCAGATCACCTCGGCTCTCGCCGCGGAGGCCGCGCTGCGCCGGGAGCAGCACCCGGATCTGGCCGCGCTGCTGACCGCGGCGGTCCGGCCGGAACCCGGCCTGTGGTCCCGCGACCCCGGGTCGGCCGGCTCGCTGGACCTGCGGCTCGGGACCGCGCGCATCACGTCGCGGGTAACCGTGTGCTCCGGACCGAAGACCTTCCGCCCGCGGGTGCCCGCCGCGCCGGTCACGCTCGACCTGGAGTCGGCGGGTGTGCTCGGTCTGGTCGGTCCGCGTCCGCAGCTGACCCGCCTGGCCAGATCGCTGGTCGCGCAGCTGGCCGCGAGTTGCCCGCCGCGTGATCTGGAACTGGTGGTGCTCTGCGACGAGCAGACCGCTCCCGAGGAGCGGGGCAGCTGGCAGTGGACTCGCTGGCTTCCGCACCTGATCCCGCAGGATGGGCAGGACTGCCGCGCGCTGGTCGGCCTGGATCAGACGCAAGTACGCGCACGGGTGGCGGAGCTGCTGGCCAAGCTCGATGCCCGCGAAGCCGGGGCAGCCGACGCTACCGGCGGCGCGGCCTCGCCGGACGACTTCGGCAAGCGCTGGTCCGGGCGACGCACCGTACTGGTGCTCGACCCCGCGGCGGCTCTGCTCGGCGTGCCGGGAATGCAGCGGCTGCTGAATGACGGACCGCGGTTCGGCATTTACGCCATCGCCCTGGCCGCACGCCCGGCGCAGCTACCTCACGCGACCGGCGCGATGGCGACGCTGAGCGGGGACGTGCACACCCGGGTCCGGGTGGAGCGGCCGGAAACGCCGGCCCTGGACAACATCATCGCGGACCTGGCCTCGGCCGAGTGGGCGGAACGGCTCGGCCGCGCGCTGGCGCCGCTGCGGGAGTCGGATGGCTTCGGCGCGCCGCAACTGCCGGAAGAGGCGCGGCTGCTGGCGTTGCTCGAGCTGGACCTGCTGACCCCGGCGAAACTCGGCGCGCGCTGGGCCCTGCGACCGACCTGCGCCGAGCTGACCATCGGCGCGGACGACCACGGTCCGGTGCGCGCGGATCTGACGGGGCAGCACATCCTGGTCGCCGGCGTGTCAGGCTCCGGCGTCTCCGAGACCCTGCGCTCGATCACCTGCGCGCTGGCCGCGGTCAACCGGCCGGAGTACTTGCGAATCTCCCTGCTCTCCGGCGGCGACGGCGCCTCACTCGCGGACTGCGCCGCGCTGCCGCACGCGGACACGCATCTGTCGCCGGACGCCTCACCCGACGACTTGCGCGCGGTGCTCGACCAGTTGGAAGCCGAGATCGAGCGGCGCACGGACGCGGCGCTGCACGGAGCCGCCGCGGGCCCGTCCGACGCGCAGCACCCGCGCCTGCTCGTCGTGGTGGACGGGTTCGACGAGCGTGCGGCGGCGCATCCGTGGTTCGCCAAGGGCCTCGCGGGCATCGCGCGGGACGGCCGCGACCACGACGTGCACGTGGTCGTCGGCATCACGCTCGAAGACGCCCAGGCAGTGCGGCTGCTCAACAGCGACGTGTGCGACGAGGCGCAGATCCGCATCGCGCTACGCACCCACGCGGCGGAGGAGTCCCGCAAGCTGGTCTCGCTCCCGGCCGCTGCATCGGTGCGCCCTGACACGCCGGGCCGCGCCCATCTGGCCCTCCCGGACGGCCGCGTGTTGCCGATCCAGACCGCGCTGATCAGCGGCCGTATGCCGTCCAGCGCGTCCAATCGAGCGAGCGCCGTGCGCCTCCCGTGGACCGAACTCGGCTCGCCGGTCCCGCGCCGCCCCGCCGAAGCCGCCCCGGCCGGACAGCCGGGCGGTCCCACCGACCTCGCGCTGTTCGTGGAGACCGTCCGGCGCGCCGCGACCCGCTAGGCCGGCTCTTGCAGACGCCAGCCGAGTAGCGGCGGTTACGCGAGCGCGCCGGTGCGCAGCATCGTGCGCAGGACGCGCAGCGCGACGGAGAGGATCGCCAGATCGAAGCTGTCTGCGGTGCCGATCTCCTCGAGCACCGCCTGGGCCCGGTCCACGGCAGCCTTGTTCTTCGCGACCCAGGTGGCGAAGCGGGCGTCCGGGTCGGTCTCGCCGGGGGCCGCGGCCAGGACCTCGAAGGTGAGGGCGGCCTGCGCGCTGTAGAACTCCTCGCGGACGGCGGCGCGGGCCATCGCCTGCCACCGGTCCGTGCGCGGCAGGGCATTGATACGGTCGCGCAGGATGCCGATGCGCAGCCGGTCGACGATGTCGAAGTAGCACTCCGCGACCTCGACCGGGGCGCGGCCGCTGTCCCAGGCCACTTCGACGATGTCGAGCGCCGAGTACGCCGCCGAGAACGCGGCGGCGCGGGCGGCCAGGTCCTCGGGGACCCCGGCGTCGAGCAGTTCCTGCTTGGCGGCGACGAGCTGGTCGAAGTCGGCGCCCTTGAGCAGCTTGGGCAGCTGGGCGACCACCTCGGCCACACCGGAGCGGAACGCCTCCAGTTGCGCCACGATGTCCAGCGGATGCCTGCGGTTGAGCAGGAACCAGCGGGCGCCGCGCTCGGTCAGCCTCCTGCCGACCAGCCGCATCCGCACCTGCACCTGAGCCGGGACCCGGTTGTCCAGATCGTCGACCGCCGCCCAGAACGCGCGCATGTCGAAGACCGCGCGGGCCACGATGTGGGCGCGGGCGATCTCCTCGGCGGAGGCCCCGGTCTCCTCGCGCATCCGGAACACGAAGCTGGTGCCGGCGTTGTTCACCAGGTTGTTGACGACCTGCGTGGTGATGATCTCGCGGCGCAGCGGGTGCGTCTCGATCCGCCCCCGGAACCGCTCGCGCAGCGCCGAGGGGAAGTAGTGGAAGAGGTCTGCCTTGAGGTACGCGTCGTCCGGCAGGGCCGAGGCGAGCAGCTCGTCTTCGAGGGTGATCTTGGTGTACGCGAGCAGGACGGACAGCTCCGGCTGGGTCAGTCCGAGGCCGTTCTGCCGCCGCTCGATGATCGTGCGCTCGCCCGGCAAGAACTCCAGTTCCCGGTTGAGATGCCCATCGGCGACCAGCCTGCGCAGGTAACGCGCGTGCACGTTGAGCAGCGCCGGGGCCTGCGCCATGGCTGAGGCGAGGGCGACGGTCTGGCCGTAGTTGTCGGCCAGCACCAGCCGCGCCACCTCGTCCGTCATCTCGGCCAGCAGCTCACCGCGCTCGTGCGAGCCCAGTTCGCGGGCCGCGACGGCCTGGTCCAGCAGGATCTTGATGTTGACCTCGTGGTCGGAGGTGTCCACGCCGGCCGAGTTGTCGATCGCGTCGGTGCAGATCTTGCCGCCGGAGCCGCCGGCGCCGCGCAGCGCGAACTCGATCCGGCCGAGCTGGGTGCAGCCGAGGTTGCCGCCCTCGCCCACCACCTTCACCCGCAGGTCCGCGCCGTTGATCCGGATCGCGTCGTTGGCCTTGTCGCCGACGTCCGCGTTCGACTCGGTGGACGCCTTGACGTACGTGCCGATGCCGCCGTTCCAGAACAGGTCCACCGGCGCGAGCAGGACCGCGCGCATCAGTTCGGCCGGGGTCATCCGGTTCACCGGGTCGGCGATGCCGAGGGCGGCGCGGATCTGCGCGTTGATCGGAATCGACTTGGCGCTGCGCGGGAAGACCCCGCCGCCCTGGGAGATCAGCTTCGGGTCATAGTCGGCCCACGAGGAGCGGGGCAGGTCGAACAGCCGGCGGCGCTCGGCGTAGGAGCGGACCGGGTCCGGGGCCGGGTCGATGAAGATGTGCCGGTGATCGAAGGCCGCGACCAGCTTGATGTGCTCGGACAGCAGCATTCCGTTGCCGAACACGTCTCCGGACATGTCGCCGATGCCGACGACCGTGAAGTTCTGGGTCTGGGTGTCGACGCCGAGTTCGCGGAAGTGCCGCTTGACCGACTCCCAGGCGCCGCGCGCGGTGATGCCCATGACCTTGTGGTCGTAGCCGACCGAGCCGCCGGAGGCGAAGGCGTCGCCGAGCCAGAAGCCCTTCGCGTCCGGACCCCACACGTCGCACTCCATGGCGACGCTGTTGGCGATATCGGAGAAGGTGGCGGTGCCCTTGTCGGCCGCGACGACCAGGTAGGTGTCGTCGCCGTCGAAGCGCACGACGTCGATCGGCGGCACGACCTTGCCGTCCACCAGGTTGTCCGTGATGTCCAGCATGCCCTGGATAAGGGTCTTGTAGCACTCGACGCCCTCGGTGAGGAACGCGTCGCGGTCCGCCGGGTCGACCGGGGTCTTGACCACGAAGCCGCCCTTGGCGCCTACGGGCACGATCACCGCGTTCTTCACCATCTGGGCCTTGACCAGGCCGAGGATCTCGGTGCGGAAATCCTCGCGCCGGTCGGACCAGCGCAGACCGCCGCGGGCGACCGCGCCGAAGCGCAGGTGCACGCCTTCGACGCGGGCGGAGTAGACCCAGATCTCGTACTTGGGCCGGGGCTGCGGCAGATCCGGCACAGACGCGGCGTTGATCTTGAACGAGATGTATGCCTTCGGGCCGCCGTCCGCTGCCTTCTGGAAGAAGTTCGTGCGCAGCGTCGCTTCGATCACCGCGCGCAGCGAGCGCAGAATGCGGTCTTCGTCGAGTGAGGCGACGGCGTCGAGCGCGCCCTCCGCCTCCTCCACCAGGCCGTCGATCAGCTCGCGGCCGGCCGCGGCGTGCGCCGGGTCGAAGGAGGCCTCGAACAGCTTGACCAGCAGCCGGGCCAGGCTCGGGTTCCGGTTCAGCACCTGCTCGATGTACTCCTGGCTGAACAGCGTGCCGCCCTGCCGCAGGTACTTGGCGTACGCGCGCAGCACGGTCACCTGACGCCAGGTCAGCCCGCCGCGCACGACCAGCGCGTTGAAGCCGTCGTTCTCGGTGAGCCCGGACCAGGCGGCGGCGAACGCCGCGGTGAACCGCTCGCGGGCCGTCTCGTCGCGCAGGGACTCCGGGTCCGCGACGCGCAGCCCGAAGTCGTAGATCCAGGCCGCCGCGCCGCGCTCGCGGCTCAGCTCGTACGGGTGCTCGTCCAGGACTTCGACGCCGAACCGCTGCAGGATCGGCAGCACCTCGGCCAGCGAGATCATCCGGCCGACCCGGAAGATCTTCAGGCTGTAGCGCTCCGGCGCAGCGCCGGGACGCCGGTAGACGGCGAGCGAGGAGTCGGTGGTGTCGTCGGCGTGGATGGCCTCGATCCGGCAGACGTCCTTGACCGCGTTCTCGGGCGGGAAGTCCGCCTTGTAACCCTCGGGGAAGGCGTTGCCGTAGTCGCGCAGCAACTCGGTGGCGCGGTCCGGCCCGACGCTCTCCTCGAGCTCCCGGGCGAAGTCGTCCTCCCAGGTGCGCAGCGCGGCGGCCAGCTTGCGCTCGATCAGCTCCGCGTCCACCTCGGGCAGCCGGTCACCGGGCGCGACCCGGACCACGAAGTGCAGCCGGGTGAGCACCGATTCGGTGGAGCGGACTGTGTAGTCCGCCACCGCGCCGTTTAGTTCGTCGAGCAGGATGCGTCGCAGCTTAAGGCGCGCGTTGGTGTTGTACCGGTCGCGCGGCAGGTACACGAGTGCGGAGAAGTAACGGCCGTAAGCGTCCTTACGCAGGAACAGGCGCAGACGCCGGCGCTCCTGAAGATGCAGAACCGAGCCGGTGATCTCGGCCAGTTCCTCGACCGGGATCTGGAACAGGTCGTCGCGCGGGTAGGACTCCAGGATCTGCAGCAGATCCTTACCGGAGTGCGAGGTCGGCGCGAAGCCGTGGATGTCGAGGACCTGGCGCACCTTCTGCCTGATCACCGGGACCCGCTGCACCGATTCCGAGTACGCGGCGGCCGAGAACAGGCCGAGGATGCGTCGCTCGCCGACGACCCGGCCCTCGGCGTCGAACCGCTTGACGCCGACGTAGTCGAGGTAGCCGGCCCGGTGCACGGTCGCCCGCGAGTTGGCCTTGGTCAGCACCAGCAGCCGCGGCTCGCGCGCCTTGGCCCGCACCTCCGGTGGCAGCTTGGCGAACGAGCCGGAGGCCCCCGGCGGCTGATCGGAGCGCAGGATACCCAGGCCGGTGCCGGTGACCGGGCGCAGCGTGTCGTCGCCGTCGGACTGTTCGAGGGTGTACTCGCGGTAGCCGAGGAAGGTGAAGTGATCGTCGGCGAGCCAGCGCAGCAGCTCTTGACCCGCCGTCAGTTCGTCGTACGAGACTCCGCCGCGCTGCGCGGCCCGGCCCTGCTCCTCGTCGAGGCCTTCGGCGAGGGCGCGCGCCGCGGCGCGCATCTTCGGCCAGTCCTCGACGGCCTCGCGCACGTCGCTGAGCACCTGGCGCAGCCCGGCCTCGATCGTGGCGAGCCGCGCCGGATCGTCGGCCTGCCGGTCGATTTCGATGTGCATCCAGGACTCGGTCAGCGCGCCCTGCGGCGTCTGTTGCGGCGGATCGGCGTCCGGCAGCGAGCGCAGCCGGCCGACCAGGTCGCGCTCGACCGCGAAGACCGGGTGAAACAGGACGTGGATGCCGTGGCCGAGCCGAGTCAGCTCGGCGGTGATGGAATCCACCAAAAAGGGCATGTCGTCGGTGGCGATCTCGACCACGGTGTGCGTCGTGGCACCGGTGGTCCAGCCGGAACGCTCGCGGGTCGGGGTGAACACGCGGATCTTCGCGGTGCCCTGCGGGCGGGTAGCGGCCAGGTCGGCGCAAGACCGCACCGCGCCGAGGATGTCGGCGGCGGTGCGGTCTGCGAGGTCGTCGAACGGAACGTGGCGGTAGAAGCGACGTAGGACGGTATCGGCTTGATCGGGGTCACCCTGGCCATCCGTACCCGAGGATTCGCGCGCCAGCCGCGCCGCCTCCTCAAGCAGGGTGATCGTCGCCTCGTCCAGCTGGGTCGCCATGTGTGCTCGCTCCTACGGCCGCGCGCCCTTGCGCGGCTCATCCCGGTTACGAGCTTTAGGTTACTCGGCGGTTTGAAGCGCCGGTTGCGTATCGGCCGATCATGTTGTCACGTCTGAGTTGCGCCTTCCTACAACGTGCGACGCGGGTCAGACACCCACGGCGAGCGGCGGTCGCAGCGTGTCAGTTCCGGGCACCGGCCGCGCCGGGTCATGATCCAGTTCGACGATCCGGTTGTCCGCGTCGACATGGACGACGCGCGGCTTCGCGGTGCGCGCCTCGTGATCCTCGATCAGCTGATAACTGATCAGGATCACCAGGTCTCCCGGATGGATCAGGTGTGCGGCGGCGCCGTTGATCCCGATCACCCCGGAACCGCGCTCGCCCTCGATCACGTAGGTCTCGAGCCGGGCTCCGTTGGTGATGTCGACGATCGCGACCTGTTCTCCGGGCAGCAGGTCGGCGGCTTCCAGCAGCGCCGCGTCAACCGTCACCGATCCCACGTAGTGCAGGTCGGCCTGGGTGACGGTGGCGCGATGGATCTTGGACTTGAGCATGGTGCGGTACACGTGCGCTCCTCATCAGCGTGGGACGCTGCGTTCCAGTCCCGTTGGGTACCGGACGCAGCGTCGTACAGGTGCGTTTCGCGCGGCTGAAGCCTTAACGGATCACAGCAGATCCGGCAACTCCTGTGTGGCGAACCAGAGTAGATCGAAGTCCTCGGCTCCGTCCACGGTGAACTGTGCGTCCTCGTCTCCGCCGTCGGCGGCCTGCACGACCAGCGCGGCCTCGCCGATGGTCGGCTCCGCCCTGACGTCGTCGACGTGGAACGAGGCGATGTCCCGCAGCGCGATCACGCCGTCGATGCGCACCTGGCCCGGTTCGACGCCCTGCGCTCGGGAAACCGGCGTGCCGACCAGGGTGATCACGGCGTCGAACAGCTCCGCGGCCACCACGACGCGGCGGCGCGGGGCCAGCGGATCGGCGGCGAGCAGCCGCAGCGCGCCGCGGGCGGCCTCGGTCATCGCGGCGAATTCGAGCTCTTCCTCATCGCCCTCGACGTACCACTCGCGCAACGCCGGGGTCACCGCGTAGGCGGTCAGCGGACCGGGGCCGAGTTCGCCGCGCTTGGCCAGCTCCGACAGCATCGGCAGCGTCGCCGGGATGTACACGCGCATCGGGTGGCTCCCCTCGCCGGGCGCCGGACCTGCGATGTCGCGGCCGCCTGTTGCGGAGACTCTTCGGGTACAGAGTCGTTGAGTCTGCTGTGACTGTAGCCGGTGCCGGGGCCTCGCCGCGCTACGCCACCGCCTGCGACAGCCCGAGGAACTCGGCCGTGGTGCGCCGGGCGAGGTCCAGCACCTCGGCCCGCCGGGCCGGGTCCATCAGGTTGATGCCGAGCCCGACCAGATCCTCTTGACCGGGACACAGGATCACGACTCGGCTGCCGCTCTGCCGCACTTGGCGGGCTTCGAGCAGCATCTGGCGGGTGACGCGGTGCCGGTAGCTGCGCTCCAGTCGGCCGAGCGCGGTGCGTGGCCGGTCGTACCCGCGCGCGGCCATCGGCGCGATCACGTACACCTCGTCGAGCGGCTTGCCGCCGGGCAGCGCGTCCGCGACCAGCAGGTCCAGGCTGGTGTTCGAGAAGGTGCCGCCGTCCACGTAGCGCCGGCCCTCGATCAACGCGGGCGTGAACCAGCCGGGGATCGAACATGACGCGACGACAGCTTCCGCCAGCCCGATGTGCGGGGCGCCCGGCTCGCCGAAAACGACGCGCTCGCCGGTGTCGTAGTCCATGGCGACCACGCGCACGCCCGGGTGCGTCGACCAGGCGCCGGACGGTATGACGTCCTCGACCATACGGCCGATGTCGCCGAGCGAGCCGCGGCCGGGCGGGAGGAAAGCGGAGAGCACCACGGTCGTCGGGTACCGGCGCGGGTGCCGCACTGAGCGCGCGATCAGCTTCGGCGATCCGATGCCGCGCTGCGGGCGCAGCGGAACGGCGCCGCCGGCCGCGTGGTCGTAGTCGAAGATCTGGCCGGCCAACGGGCCTTCACGCACCGCCTCGGCCAGCTGATGCCGGTAAAGGTCCTGCGGGCTGGCACCCGCGCCGAGCAGCGCGGCCAGGATCGCGCCCGCTGAGGTGCCGACGATCAGCTCGGCGGTGCGCGGGTCGAAACCCAGCCCGTCATGCAGGGTGGCCAGTGCGCCGATCGTCCAGGCGGCCCCGAGCGTGCCGCCACCGCCCAACACCAGTCCCCTGCGTACCCCTTCGCTCAACCCTGCTCACCGTCCCCACGACGCGCTCGCCGTTACTGATGCCCGCTGCGGGGCGTACCGTCACCAGACCACTCGCGGGACCGCACGCCGGTTCACCCGAATCACCGTCAGTCCCCGCGGATCGGCGCGTCGAGCGGTGGCTCGACCCGCAGATCCAGTTCGAACAGCGCCTCCAGCTCGATAATTGTTTCCGCGTAGGACCGGTGGTGCACTCCGATGATCCCCAACGCGGCGGCCGCGCGCACGTTGCGTTCCAGATCGTCCACGAACACGGACTCCGGCGGCGCGCAGCCGAGCAGGCCGAGCGTGTGCAGGTAGATCTCGGGCTCAGGCTTGCGCATCCCGACCTCGCCGCTGATCACCACGGCGTCGAACAGCTGGTCCCAGTCGTCGCGCAGATACTCGTTGCCCCACGAGTTCGACAGCAGCGCGGTACGCAGCCCGCCCGCCTTCGCCTGCCGCACCACGTTGATCATCGCCGGAGCTGAGGCGAAGCCGGCGAACATCCGGCCGATCAAGCCCTCGGCCTGGACCTCGACCCCGCAATACCTGGTCAACCGCTCGGCCAGGGCCTGCTCGAAGTGCTCGACCCGCAGTTCGCCGCGCTCGAGGGCGGCGATCGGGTCGAAGACGTTGAGCGCGGCGAGATCCGCGTCATGGAAGTCGCGAATCGCCAACTCATAACCGGCGGCGTCGATGCCCTCAGCGGCGTACCATCCGTCGAGGGCGGCCGCGAGCGGGGAGGTGAGCACGCCTCCCCAGTCAACGATCAGCGCCTTGGGCCGGGCATCGGACGCCGCACCGTCGTACGCGGCACGCTCGGAAAACGCAAACTCGGCGCCATTAGACATACTGCCGCCTTTCACTCGCCGGTCGGGTGGAATACCCCCGACCGGGTAAGAGTTCCCATGGTACGGGGGTGATGCTTGTGTCGGGCCGAAGCAGTACGGCGGTATGGCCGTTCGCTGCCCTCTTCGCGTTAAGCGGAGTCGTGCTGGTCAGCTACGCGGCCACCGACCCGCCGGATTGGCTTGACCGTACGGCCATCACCGTCTGCGGCACCGCCCCGAGCGCCTCCCACGCCCTGCTGCTCGGCCTGGTGTTGCTCACCCTCGCGCACGGTCTCGGCCGCCGCCGCCGCATCGACTGGGTGATCGGCCTCGGGCTGGTCGCCTGGAGCACGCTCACCGAGACCGAATCGCTGTTCACCCGGTCGCCCGGCGAGCCCTGGCGGCTTATTCCGCTCAGCCTCACCCTGGTTTCCCTCGTGCGGGCCCGCGACAGGTTCGCCGTCGCGCCGGACCCGCACCGGCTACGGCAGACCGCGGCGATGGCCGGGGCGTCCAGCGTGACGCTCGTCCTGGTCGGCGGCGGCGGGCTGTTCGCCGAGCGCGGGCGGTTCGCCGCCCCGGTGTCCGCGACGGATGTCGGACGCGAGTTCGTGGCGGCGGTCGCGGCCAACTCGGGGCGATTCGACTTCCAGGGGCCCAGCTGGCTGCTGCCCGGCCTGGCCCTCGCCTCCGGCCTGGCCCTGATCGCGGTGCTCGCGACGCTGGCCGCGGCCGCGCCGCCGCCGGACCCGGCCGACTCGGACGAGCGGGCGGCGATGCGTTCGCTGATCGCGCATCGCGATTCCGGAACCCTGGCACCGTTCGCACTGCGGTACGACAAGTCGTACTTGTTCGATCCGGCTGGGCGGGCCGCGATCGGCTACCGAGTATTGGCCGGCATGGCGATCGTCGGCGGCGACCCGATCGGAGCCCAGGACTCGTGGCCGGCGGCGATCGACGAATTCCTGGCCGAGTCCGAGCGGCGCGGCTGGCGCCCGGCGGTCCTCGGGGCCGGACCGGAGGCCCGCGAGATCTGGGCGCGGCGCGGGATGCGCGGCTTCGGCATCGGCGACGAGGTGGTCATCGACGTCGACTCGTTCTCGCTGAACGGGCGCACGATGCGCAACGTAAGGCAGGCGGTCCAGCGCACCGAGCATGCCGGAATCTGGGTGTCCGTGGTGCCGGAGCGGCAACTGAGTCCGGAGCTGTCCGCGCAGCTGCGCCGGATCCATCGGGCCTGGCTCGGCCGCGGTACACCGAAGCGGCCGCGGCCGGACGCCGACATGATCCCGCAGGGGCGTGAACACGGCTTCGCGATGAACCTGGACGCGATGGCCGAGGGCCGGCATCCCGATTCACTGTTCGTGATCGCGTTCGCGGCGGACGGGTACGCGGTCTCGTTCCAGCGGTACCTGGTGGCGGCGCAGAACGGCTCTAGGCCAGTGCTCTCGCTCGATGTGATGCCGCGTCACCGGATCGCTCCGAACGGGGTGAACGAGCGGCTGATCGTGGCGGCGGTCGAATACGCGGCGACGCACGGCTTCAAGATGGTCTCGCTGAACTTCGCGGCCTTCCGCACGGTGTTGGAGGCATACCGGCTCGGCAGCGCTGCCACGGGCAAGACCGCGCCCGCGCAGGCTCCCGCGCCCACGCCACCCGGCCTGGTGTCGCGAGCCACCCGACGCGCCATCCACCTGATGGATCCACTCATTCAGCTGGAATCCCTCTACCGCTTCAACGCCAAGTTCCGGCCCGGCTGGCTGCCGCGCTCCGTCCTGGTGGCGTCCTGGCTGGATCTGCCGCTGTTCGGCATCGCCGCCTTCGGCCTGGAGTTCGCGCTGCCCTACGACCGGCGGCGCAGCCGGATCACCGCGCCCGAACTCGAGAACCGTCCGCATCCGGTTGAGCGTGCGCACCCGCAGTTCGAGCCCGCCACCGAGCAGGGCCTGGGGAACGTGGAGGACGGCGATCAGGCGAACTGGAGCGCAGTACAGCGCCACTCCAGCCGGTCCTGAGCCGTCCGCTCGAAGCGCAGCGCCACCGCGCGCACCCGCGGACCATCCTGGACCAGCACCGTGGACTCGACCGCGTCCGGCCCCGGCGCGTGCAACCGGATCGAGCGCACCATGCTGCGCGCCGCGAAGCGGGTGACCGCGCGGCGCTGCGTGACCGTACTGAGCAGCCCGAAAACCTCGCGCGACACCCAGCGCTTCACCTGCTCAGCCGGACGGCGTTCGAGCAACACGTCCACCACGGCCTCGACCAGGCGGCGCACCCCGGCCGGCGGCTGGTCGGCAGCCCGGCGCGCGCCGAGCGGGTCGAGGCGATGGGTCCAGCCGACCACCCAGGATCGCAGCGCCCCGGCCGCGCCGCCGAGTTCCGGGTCCCCGCACCGGTCGCGGTCCAGTTCGCGATCGGCTTCGAGCCCGCGGATCGGTTCGAATTCGTCCTCGGGCAGGGCGCGTTCCAAGGTGCCCACGACGGTCAGCAGCGGGCTGCGACGCCTGCCGTAGCCGAGGTAGCCCGCTGCGCCACCGACGGCCGCGTCCGCGGGGCCCGCGGCGCTGGGACCGGTATCGCCGAGACCGGTATCGCCGAGACTCGCATCGCCGAGACTGGCATCGCCCAGACTCTCCGCACCGGACCACCGTGCGTGAAGACCGGTATCGCAGGGTTCGGCGTCATCACTGTCGTAACGCGGCATCGTGCACCCCTGTCGTTTATCGCCTAGCTGACGATCTTTCAGACAGCCGAAGGTGCCCTGAAGTTGTCCAGGCAGACGCCACGGCGCCGAAGATCACCCGTTCGGTCGAGCGATCTTCGGCGCCGGTGGCTGTCAGCCCGGTGACTGCGAGCTCTGTGGCTCTCGCCGCGGCTACCGCTTGCGGCGGCGGCCGCCGGGTGCCGGGGGACGGCCGCCCTTCGGCTTGGGCTTCGGCGTCGCGTCCTGCGGGCCGCCGGCCGCGCCGGTGGACTCCTGCCGCTCCACCACGCCGCCCGCGCCGTCCACGGTCGGGGCCGAGTAGTTCAGCCGCGCCGGGCGCTTGGGAGCCTCCAGGCCCTTCGCGTTGAGCTGCGCCGTCGCCGCCTGGGCCTGCGCCTGGGCCTCGGGGTCCTCGCTGTTCGCCTCGACCTGGACTTCGAGGTTGAACAGGTAGCCGACCGACTCCTCCTTGATGCCCTCCATCATGCCGTTGAACATCAGGTAGCCCTCGCGCTGGTACTCGACCAGCGGGTCGCGCTGCGCCATCGCCCGCAGGCCGATGCCCTCCTGGAGGTAGTCCATCTCGTAGAGGTGCTCGCGCCAGCGCCGGTCGAGCACCGAGAGCACGACCCGCCGCTCCAGCTCCCGGGTGATCGAGTCGCCCAGGTTGGCCTCGCGCTTGTCGTAGGCGCCGAGGATGTCCGCGGTGATCTCCTCGCCCAGGATCTCCTTGGTGATCCCGGTGCGGCCGCCG
>DASUAR010000218.1:0-67772 GCA_035763685.1 Actinocrinis sp.
GAGTGCGGCGCGCCGATGGTGTCGATCGCCGGCGGCGAGCCGCTGATGCACCCTCAGATCGACGAGATCGTGCGCCAGCTGATCAAGCGCAAGAAGTACGTGTACCTGTGCACGAACGCGCTGCTGCTGCCCAAGCACATCGACAAGTTCAAGCCCTCGCCGTACTTCGCCTGGGTCGTGCACATCGACGGCCTCGAGGAGCGGCACGACGAGGCGGTGGACAAGAAGGGCGGGTTCCAGGGCGCGGTCGACGCGATCAAGCTGGCCAAGTCCAAGGGCTTCAAGGTCAACACCAACTCGACCTTCTTCAACAACGACACCCCGCAGGCCGTGATCGACGTCTTGGACTACCTCAACGACGAGTTGGGCGTGGACCAGATGATGATCTCCCCGGCCTACGCCTACGAGAAGGCCCCGGACCAGGATCACTTCCTCGGTGTCACCCAGACCCGCGAGCTGTTCAAGAAGGCCTTCGCGAACGGCAACCGCAAGCGCTGGCGGCTGAACCACTCCCCGCTGTTCCTGGACTTCCTGGAGGGCAGGAAGGACTTCCAGTGCACCGCGTGGGGCATCCCTTCCTACTCGCTGTTCGGTTGGCAGCGGCCGTGCTACCTGATGAACGACGGGTACGTGAAGACCTATCGGGAGCTGATCGAGACCACCGAGTGGGAGAAGTACGGGCGCGGCAAGGACGAGCGCTGCTCGAACTGCATGGCGCACTGCGGCTACGAGCCGACCGCCGTTTTGGCCACCACCTCCTCGCTCAAGGAGTCGCTGCGCGCGATGCGGAGCTGATCTCACCGGGTTTTCCCATCTGCTGAGATCAGAACGTTCAGGGCTCTTTCAGACAGCGCGGTTAGGCTCGAAGAGACCCGGAACCAGCAGGGCGGTCGCCTGACGGCCGCACAAGGCACGGCGAGAGGCGATGCGAGAACCCGACCCGCACCGCACGAGACGGTACAGGCAGCGGCGGCGCAGTTACGCCGCCGCCGCCCTGTGCTTGGGTATCCTCACGGCAGGCACTCTCGGTGCCTTCTATGCCGATCAGCGAGTAGACACGCACGGATCGACGAACACTGCACACACGACGCCCAGGGCGGTGCCCGCGCCACGCCCCGAGTCGAGCAGGGTCGCACAGCTCAATCCGAGTGTTCCCCTGGCCCCGCAAAGCGCGCTGAAGATCGCCGCGCAGGCACCCGGCCAATCGGGCGGCTCCGGCACCGCTGCCTCGGCCTCGTCGCTGACCGGCGCCGCCGGCCCCAGCCTGGACTTCGGCGAGGCGCTTTCGGCGCAGCCCACGGGCTCGCCGATGTCCCGGTCCAATCCGCTGACCGGAACCGCGTTCTCCGGGCTGCCGCAGGTCGGCGCGTTGTTCGGTTATGACGGCACCTCCACCACGTCGCATTTCTGCTCAGGCAGCGTGGTCGCGAGCGACAAGGGCGACCTCGTGATAACCGCCGCGCACTGCGTGTACGACGAGTCGTCCGGTTCGCTCACCACCGACATCGCGTTCGTGCCTGGATACCACGACGGCCAGCAGCCGTACGGGGTGTGGACCGCTTCGCAGATCGTGGTCGCGCCGCAATGGCTCGACGACCAGGATCCCGACTACGACGTGGCGTTCGTGGTGGTGCATCAGCCGGGTTCGGCCCAGCGCATTCAGGACGCGGTCGGTGCGGACCAACTCGGCGTGGACGCGGACTTCGCCTCGCTCACCCAGGTCGTCGGCTACCCGAGCGATACCGAGCAGCCGATCACCTGCACCGACTTCACGAAACAGTTCAGCCCCACGCAGCTGGAGTTCGACTGTCCCGGCTACCCGGACGGCACCAGCGGCGGGCCGTTCCTGACCGGGGTCGACCCGCAGGCCGGGGTCGGCAAGGTCGTCGGGGTGATCGGCGGTTATGAGACGGGCGGCGATAGCCCGGACGTGTCCTATAGCGTGCATTTCAGCGACGCGATCAACACGCTCTTCCAGCGGGCCGAGGCGGCCGGCTGATCCGCCGTCCGGCCAGGTGCCGGTGGCCGCGCGCCGGGTTCGCGCCCGGACGCTCCTTGCTTTTCTGCCGTTTCCACCCGATAAATGGAAGTCGAGGTGACCGGTTCGCCGGATAGAACACTTCAGCGACCAATCGCGCGACCCACTGTCCTGACATGGAGGTGTGCTACCGTACCGATCACCCGACAAGAATCTGGGCACGCGCGAAACGGCGGCACCGCGATGGCCTCTACCGCACGCGACCGGCCGTGGCCCGCCACATTGACGCTGGGTCCGGACGGACGGATCACCTCCTGGAGCCGGGGTGCCCAGGCGCTGTTCGGTCTTTCAGCTGCCCGGGCTTGCGGGCGGCGGCTTCGCTCCCTGCTGGTGCGACCCGAGGACCGCGCCACGGTCGACGAGTTGTTCGGCTCGGTCCTGGCCGGGCGCAGCTGGTCCGGTGCCCTCCCCCTGCTCGACGCCGACGGGCGCGCGCATCCCGTCGAATGCGGCTGGCAGCCGATCCAGGACCGCCGCGGCCGCCCCGGTGCGCTGATCGTGGTCACCGATCGCGCCGACCTGCCCGAGAACGAACCGGCCACCGGCGATGCGCCGCTGGGTACCGCGCACGCCGCGCTCGAGGCGATCAGCCAGTTCCAGGAACACGCGGCGACCGTGGCGATGATGCGCCGGGTGCAGCTGCTCACCGACGCGAACACGATGATCGGCTCGACCCTGGACATGGCCGCGACCGCCGCCGAACTGATGGACGTCGCGGTTCCGCGCTTCGCCGACTCGGCGAGCGTGACCGTGCTCGAGTCGGTGGCCGCGGACTTCGAGCTGCCGGACCGGCCCGCGGGCAGCGGTACCGTGCTGCGGCGCCTGGCGGCGGCCCCGTTCGGCCGCGACGGCGCGGAGGTCTTCCCGGTCGGCGGCACGGTCACCTACCAGCCCGGCACGCCGCTCGCGCAGGCGCTAGCCACCGGCCGGTCGCGCACGTTGCCGAACATAGACGCGGTGATGGCCGAGCGGATCGCCACCGGGCTCGGCGACGAGGCCGCCGCAGTATTCGCCGGCAAGTCGCTGATGATCGTGCCGCTGGTGGCGCGCGGCGCGGTGCTCGGGCTCGCGATCTTCGCCCGGGACGCCAGCCGGCGTCCCTTCTCCCCCGGTGAAGGCGTGCTCGGCGAGGAACTGGCCGCGCGGGCTGCCCTGTGCATCGACAACGCGCGGCTTTACTCGCATGAGCGGCAGACCGCGCTGATGCTCCAGCGGGCGCTGCTGCCGGACGACTCCGGCTACCACGCGGGCATCGACATCGCGCACCGCTACCTGCCCGCGAGTGACCTGACCGGCGTCGGCGGCGACTGGTACGACGTGATCGGGCTCGGTGGCGGCCGGGTGGCCCTGGTGGTGGGCGACGTGATGGGGCACGGGGTGCGCGCGGCGGCGGTCATGGGCCAGTTGCGCACCGCGACCCGGACGCTGACCGCGCTGGACCTGCAACCGGCCGAGGTGTTGCACCACCTCGACGAGCTGATGGAGCACCTGGGCGGTTCGCTGGCCACCACCCACTTCGCCACCTGCATCGTGGCCGTGTACGACCCCACGGCGCAGACGGTGCGGATCGCGCGGGCCGGGCACGTGCCCCCGCTCGCGGTCTGGCCGGACGGGCGCACCGAACAGCTCGACCTGCCACCCGGCGTGCCGCTTGGCGTCGGAGGGCACACCTTCGAAAGCCGCGACATAGCACTGCCCGACGGCAGCCTGCTCATCCTCTGCACCGACGGCCTCGTGGAGAGCCGCGCGCCGGGCCGCGACATCGACGACGGCCTGCGCGACCTGGCCGACGGCGTAAAGGACCCCACGATGGCCCTTGAAGCCATCGCGGACGGGCTGATCTCGGGGCTGCGCGGCGACCGCACCCTCGACGACGCGGCGCTGCTGGTGGCCCGCGTACGCGGGATACCCTCCTCGTCCACGGTGGAGTGGACGGTGGTGCCCGAGCCGCCGGCCGTGGCGCAATCGCGGCGCACGGTGCGCGCCGCACTCGGCGGGTGGGGACTCGGACAGCTCGGCGACACCGCGGAGTTGCTCACCAGCGAGCTGGTCACCAATGCTCTGCTGTACACCGAGGGGCCGATCAGCGTACGGCTGATGCGTGACAGAACCCTGTTATGTGAGGTCTATGACGGTTCGGAGACCGTGCCCCGGCTGCGCGCCGCCGCGGACGACGACGACGGTGGCAGAGGTCTGCATCTGGTGAAGGAACTCTCCAGCCGCTGGGGAACCCGGCGCACCACCACCGGCAAAACGGTCTGGTTCGAGCTGCGACTCGACCCCGCGCTGCCCGACTTCTGAGGGACACTTCGGTCGCGTGTCCCAGTGTTGTAACGGGCCTACTACCTTGTACCCCAACACCCCTAGGCTCCCTCTATCACGAATTCGCGTGACACCACACCTTGGGAAAGAAGGGTGAGGTTGCACAGGTGAGCCTCAAGCCCGGTCGCTTCAGAGTGGCCCTGTTCGCAATGGTGCTGCTCGCGGGATTGTCATGGGCCGATCATAATGGCTGTTATTATTCGCTCCGCACCCCCACCGGGACGAATAGCAGCATCATCTAAGTCAGCCTGGCAGACATCCCCTCAAGGCCTGCCGATCCGTCTCCAGCTACCACAGCTGACGGATCGGCAGGTTTTGCTCGTCTCAGGCTTGTTCGACCACATTTGAGCATTATCTTGTCCTTGGGTGGGAATCAGAACTCTGGTTGCCACCTGCCACAGAGTGCCACGATACGGTTGCGCTTGGTTTCGACGCAAGCTGCGCGATGAGGCTTTTGGGGGCGGGGATGCGCGAGATCGGCTGTGAGGTCGGCGGCGAAACCGGCTGGATAGGCAGTGGTTCACACAACGAGCTATCCGGGCACGTGACCGGCCCGGTTGTTCAGGCTCGGGTGATCACCGGCGGGATACACGTGAACGCGCTCGCCGCCGGGGTGCCGGAGCGCACTCCACGCCAGTTGCCGCCTGACGCCGCGATGTTCACCGGCCGCGCGGAAGACCTGGCGGCCCTCAACTATGCCTGGGCGCGCGCCCTGAGCGACAGCGTGGGCGCGCTCTTGGTCGTCTGTGGTACCGCCGGTGTGGGCAAGTCCGTCCTGGCCGTGCGTTGGCTGCGCCAGCACACTGACACCTTCTCCGATGGGCACCTGTACGCCGATCTCGGCGGGTACTCCCCCGGCGGACCAGTGCCGCCGCAAGAGGCCGCGGGCGCGTTCCTGCGCGCTCTGGGCGTCGACCCGGCGTCTGTGCCTGACACACTGGCCGAACGCGTAGCGCTGCTGCGCAGCCTGACTGCCGATCGGCGGATCGGCGTGCTGTTGGAGAATCCGGTATCCGCAGCGCAGGTACGTGCCCTGGCACTGACCGGTCCCGGGTGCGCCACCGTGGTCACCGCACGGCAGGCTCTCAGTGGCCTGGCAATGGACGGCGCGCGCGTGCACCGGCTCGAGCCGTGGCGGCCGGAAACCGCGGTGCGGCTGATGGAACGCATGCTCGGGGAAGACCGGGTCTCCGCCGAACCCGCACAGGCTCTCGAGGTGGCGCGTCTATGCGGCGGGCTGCCGCTCGCCGTGGGCGTGGCCGGCGCGCGGCTGGCCGCCCGGCCGCGCTGGCCGCTGGCGCGCCTCGCCCGCGCCCTGGCCGCCGATTCCGAACGCCTCCAAGCGCTCTCTCTCGATGAGGAGCACGCAGTACGTCCCGCGCTCGACGGCTCGTATCGCGCGCTTCCCGAGCTACAGCAGCGCCTCTACCGGCTCTTGGGCTTCAGCCCCCTGCGTTGGTTCGACCTGTCCACCGCCGCTGCGGCCGCAGGGGCCGAACACGACGAAGGCGTGGAGGAACATCTCGACGCGCTGGTCGACGCGAGCTTGCTCGAAGAGCTGACCGATCGCTACCGGTTCCACGACCTGGTACGGGTTCATGCGGCTGACTGCGCGCGCCTGGAGGAGCCCGAACCGGAACGAGCCGCGGCGCTCACCCGCATCATCGACTTCTACCTGCACACCGCCACTCGCATCGAGACCGCACTCACCCCGAGCCACCGGCTGCTCGAACGCGACTACCGTTTCGCCACGCCCGTCGTGCTCGGCTTCCTCGACGAAACCGCGAGCCTGGACTGGCTCGACGCGCAGCGACCGAACCTGATGGCGCTCCTGCGCTACGGCGCGGTGCACCGCCGTCACCGTCAGACCTGGCGGCTCGCCTACGCCATGTGGCCGCTGTTCCTGCGCCGCCGCTATCCCGACGAGCGACTCGAAGCCCAGACCCTCGCCCTGCAAGCCGCCCGCGCCGAAGGACACCGCATCGCCGAGGGCAACCTGCTCACCTCCCTCGCCGGGACACTTGCGACGGCCGGTCAGCTGCCCGAAGCCGCCGAATACAATCGCCAGGCGCTCACGGTGTACGACCAGCTCGGCGACCAGCGCGGACTGGCTCAGGCCTGCAACGGCCTCGCGAAGATCCACCTCGAGATGGGCGAGCTACCGCAAGCCGAGCAGCTTTTCGAACGCGCCCGCCAGATTCGCGCCGCCATCGGCTACCAGCGTGGCGTCTACCTCTCGCACCAAGGTCTAGGCCGCGTCGCCAGCGCTCGTGGCGACACCCGCACCGCGGCCTGGCACCTGCGTCGCGCCTATCGCGGCCTGACCCGTCTCGGTGACCACTACGACGCAGCCTGGTCCTTGGCTCTGTGGGCGCAGAGCGTCGCGCAGCGCGGGCAACCCCGTCGTGCGCTGCGCCTGCTCGATCGGGCGCAAGCCGCGATGCGCCAAGCCAGCTCCCCGCACGGACAAGCCGGCGTGCACGAGATCACCGGACAAATCCACCTGCAAACCGGCAACCCGATCACGGCACGCGAGCACTACGCGACGGCAGCGCAGCTGTTCTCCGGCATCAACCCGCGCGCCGAGACCCGCGTGCAAGCGCGCCTCACCGATCTCGGGGACCGGCCGCCCGAAGGCGAATTCCAACCCTAATATGCACCACGCCTCAGGGCTCGAAAGCACGCCGAACCTCTCGAAGCCTGAGCCGAATCGTCGGTTCATCGACCAACGCGACGCCCGTCAACGCCCAGGGCTCAATTCCGGCAGCGAGCGACGCGTGCACCGCCGAGCCGAACAGCGGCAGCGCATTGACGCTGTGCACGATGTCCGCACCGCTGTACAGCACATGGATGTGCTCGCGCCAGCGCGCCGCCACCAGGAGCCGGTCCCGCTCGGCCATCGCGGCGCACACCGCAGCCCCCGGATACGCTTGTAGCACCCTGACGATGTCCGCCGAGTCCGCGACGAGATCGACGAGGTAGAGCACGTCGCTGCAGCCTCGCCAGGCGGCGCGCGCATCGCAGTCCGCGCACAAGCAGACAACCTCGTCTGCCCGTGCTTCGACCGGCATCGCGATCACGACGCCACACCTGCTCGCGGTACGCCGCTGAAATCGTCCAACCTGGCGGGCAGGAGCGCAGCAGGAAGGCTGGCGGGAGTGGCGGGCTGGCCCATTTCGAGCAAGCCGTAGAGCAAGCGCCGGGCATGCCTCGCGAACCCGCCCGGTTCCGAACTGATCAACGCAGCGACCCGCGTCATTGCGTCGGCGTCGAAAGCGTCGGCCGCATACTCAAGCTGCGCCGGGATGGGGGCGCCGTCACTCAACCGGGGAGCCAGCGCGCCAAGTGCTGCGGCTCCGCTGTGCGGATGCACGTCTTGCTGCGGGAACGCGCCGAGTAGAACCGGTACACCGGTCGCCGCCCCGTACAACGTGACTGAACCGTGGTCGCCGATGATCCAGTCAGCCGCAAGAAGTAACGGCTGCCAGTCCGCCTCCGGTCCCGCAACAACCAGACCACGGGCCGCATAAGGGGCGAGCCAAGCGCGCAGTTGGTATTCGCCGTGCGCCGCCCAGATATTCGGGTGGGTCAGCAGCACGACTCGGTAGTCGGGCTCGGGCAGCTCACGTACCAGCCGCTCGAGTAGCGGCGTGGCGCTTCCGAGCAGCGAGTTCGGACGCCAGGTGGAGGTGACCACCACCAGCCGTTGCCCCGGCCCGAGCCCGAGCGCCGAACGATAGCTCTCCCGCATGCCGCCACCAGCGATCAGCCGGTCGTAGCACGGATCGCCGACTACCTGCGCGACCGGTAGCGCCTGCGGACAACCCTCCTCCAGCAGTTGCAGCTCCCTGTCGTGCCCCAGCGCCAGCGCGCTGGGAACGAGCATCCCCCCGCGAATCAGTTCACTCGGTGAGAACCCGAGCACCGGGCCCACGACCGGAAGCGCTCCACGACGACGCGGGCGCGCCAGGGAATTACGGCTAGCGCCATGGGAGAACACTGCGACAGGAGCGTCAATGCTCTCGATGTGCCCGAAATTCGCGGTCACCGCCAAGTCAAAGGACTCCCGCACGGCGTCCTCCCACGGCACCAACGGCGCGCCTCGCGCGGCCAGCATCCGCACGGCGCCCCGGTTGAACACGTTGGGCGGCACCGTGAACACCAATTGCACGCGCAGGTCGCCCTGCAGCAGCGCGGCGATATCCATCAGTCGTTTGATGCTCGTCATCGTCGGGGCCATCACCAGCACCCGTCGCGTCGCGCGCACGGTCGCCCACCAGTGGCACGAATCCGCAGCCATCATCGTCTCCTCATCCGACCTGTGGGCACCGCCGCAGCAGGGCCTAGCTCGCGGCGCCCAAATGCCTGTCGCGATGAAGATTCCGCGCGTTCCTGCAAGTCGCTTGCACGGGCTTGACGTTGCGCTTACACGGTTTACGACGCCGACGGTCCGGCTTGTCAGCCCGGGATGAGATCCGCGTCCGGGTGGTCGAGTTGCCGGTAGAGTTCCGCGGCGCGGCGCCAGTGCTCCCGCGCCCCGGTTTCGTCATGGTCCGCAGCGCAGATATCGCCGAGGGCGTGGAGCACCCGCGCCTGTTCAAGCAGCGCAGCCGCGCGTTGCGCGTAAGTGAGCGCAGTCTGGAGAGACTCGACCGCCTCGGCGCGGTTGTTGCGAGCACCCTGCAGCTGCCCGGCGACCAAATGCAGACGCGCTTGGCGCAGCGGGTCATTGAGCTGCGCGGCGAGTGCGAAGCCGCGGTCGATGTGCGCCGCCGCTTCATCGAGGCGTGCTACGCGAATACGGGCACCGGCCAGGTGCACGAGAGTGTCTACCAGGTTGCGTCCGTCGCCCAGCGCTTGGAAGAGGCGTAAGGCGTCATTGAAGGACTCAAGCGCTTCGTCGAGATTGCCCAGTCGATCGTGCACAGCGCCGATGTTGTTGGCCAGGACTGCGAGATTATGCGGGTCCGCGAGGCGTTGCGCGAGCAACTGAGCCGACCGGAAGCAGCCAAGCGCCTCCTCGAATTGGCCGCTGAGCCGGTGCATTTCGCCGAGGTTGGTCAGCACGTCGCACTCGAGAGCGTGGTCGCCATCCGCTCGCGCGGTCTGTACCAGGCGCTCGGCCCATTGCAGCGCCTCTTCGGCGTTGCCGAGTTCGAACTTGATGATGCTCAGGTGGTAGTCGGCGACAACCCGGCCGCGTCGGTCCCCGATCTGTTCGTGGAGTTGTGAGGAGCGGCGGTAGGCGTCGTGGGCGGCGGCCAGCCGCCTGGCGTACCAGTGAATGCGGCCGATCTCGAGCAGAGCGTCGGCCTGTCCCCGCTTGTCGCCGTGTGCGCTCCAGACGTCCAATGCGGTACTGGCCCAAGACAAGGCCGCGTCGAGCTGGCCGGTCCGTACCAGAGCCGCGGCCAGGTCGGTGGTGAGCTGCGGGATCACCGCGTCGTCGAGATCTGCCGCGGTTGCGGCTGTAGCGGCGGTAGCGGCGATTTCTCGCGCCTGTCGCAGCATCTCGGCGGCGGTGCCCCAATTGCCTCGGCGGTCCAGGTGCTGGGCCAGGGCCAGCGGCAGAAGCGCGGCGTGCTGCCGGTAGCGGTGCTGGTACGCGTACGCGGCGATCGCGATGATGTTGTCGCATTCCCGGTCGAACCAGTGCTGAGCGTCATCGACGTTCTCGATGGCCGGTAAGGGCGTCACGGTGGATTTCACCGTCTGGCCGAGCACGCGCCGGTAGGGGCGCAGCGTGTGTTCGGCGCGTACGGCAGCGGCCAGATAGTAATCAAGTGCTCTGGCGCATGCCTGCTGCGTGGCGAGCTGATCGCCTTCCAGGTTTATCCGGGCGAGCGCGAATTGCCGGGTCAGGTCGTGCAGGCGGTAGCGGTGCCGCTCGGTCTCTTCCGAGAGGTGCTGCTCGACCAGCTCGTCGGCGGCGAGACTCGTGGCTGTCAGATCGGCGCTCAGTAGCGCGGCCGCGGCGTGCACCCCGATTTCCTGGCCGGGATGGGCCGCGAGCCGGCGCAACAACGTACGACTGAGTTCCGGAAGCGCTTGGTAGGACGCGGTGAATGCCGCGTGTATCGGTCCCGTCAAACTGTCGGTGGCGGTGGCGGTGGGAGCGATGACATCAAGCCGATCGACGAGATCTGCGAGCGTCCATTGCGGGCGGCCGCGCAGGAAAGCGGCGCTCATGCTGATCGCCAGCGCGAGTCCGGCGCAGCGGCGAACGTAGCGGGCCAGGTCTTCGGTTTGTTCGGCGAATTCCCGGCCCGTGATGCGTTCGAGCAGCGTCTGCGTGGCTTTGTGAGAGAGCAGCCGAACCGTGTGATGGCGAGCGTCGGTGACCCCGGCGAGCCGATGTCGGGAGGTGAGCAGCACGATGCTGCCGGACGTGGTCGGCAGCAGCGGAGCGATTTGCTCGGCATTGGCGACGTCGTCGAGCAGGAGTAGCAGCCGTCTGCCGCTCGTGCGGCGACGCCATAGCGCGGCGAGAGCATCGAGACTGTCGGTGCGACCGAGTTCGGCGGGCGGGACCGCGACGTCCTCAAGAAGTCGAGTCAACGCCTCGCGCGCGCTGAGTGGAGGCTGATGCAGGTCGTGCGCACGCAGGTTCAGCTGTAGCGCCCCATCCGAGCAGTGCGCACGCAGGCGCCGCGCGGCCCGCACCGCCAATGCGGTTTTGCCGACACCGGGCATGCCGTCGAGGGCGCATATCGCGACGCTTGGCATGGTTCGCAGGTCGCGTTCGATCGCGGCGAGCAGGTCGGATAATTCCTCATCGCGCCCGACGAGGTGCGGCGGATCGCGGTCGATCGTGTCGGGCGCGGGAACGGCGGGTGTCGGCTGAAGCGAGGTGCCCAGGGCCAATCCGGGCTCACCACGCAGGATGCGCTGGTGGAGCGCCTGTAATTCGACGCGCGGATCCACCCCCAATTCGTCGCGCAGCCGGTCGCGCGTGCTGCGGTAGGTGGCCAGCGCCTCGTCTTGCCGGCCGACGTCGCTGAGGGCGCGCATGAGCAATCCGACGGCGGTTTGATCGATCCGTTGTTCCCCCGACAACCTGATCAGTTCACTGATCAGGTCATCGCGGTGCCCGCCGAGGCGAAGGTCCAGTTCGATCCGCGTCAACGTGGCGCTACGCCGGCGCTCGGCCAGCGCCTGCCGGGTGGCCTCGACCCAGCCACCGCCCAGCCCGCCCAGCGCGTCGCCCCGCCAGAGTTTCTCCGCTTCGCGCAGGAGCGTGCGCGCCGACTCGGGATCGGGCTTACTCGCCGCCGCCCGAGCGCGAACAATGAGACGTTCGAAGCGACGAAAGTCGACTTGTTCGGTCCCCACGTCGAGCCGGTATCCACCCGGGCCGCTATTGCCGATAAGGCCGACGTCATCACCGGCCGCTTTCAGGCGGCCGCGCAGCCGTGACAGGTAAACCTGTAAAGTTTCGCGAGCCTTCTGCGGCGGCCGATCATCCCACACGCGATCGGCGAGCGTGTGAGCTGACACGGCCCGCCCGGCTTCGAGCAGCAGGACGGCCAGGACCTGCTGCTCCTTGAGCGTTCCAGCAGAATACTGCCGATCTTCATTCCACAATTCGATCGGCCCGAGCACGCGGAAATACACTCAAGCCCCCTCGGTGCGTGCACGACACTCCCCCGGTGTCCATGCTCGCACCCGAACCGAATCAGGGTCCAGAGTCGGCGGGAGCCCGAAACGAATTTCACGCTCCCCAGTACGCGCCCGCGCCGCCGCATTTGCCGCGGAATTCGCATCGGCAACTTCAAGTGCATTTGCTATTCGCGCGGAGCGGGGCTCAGTATCACAGCGCGCCGCACCGCGTTTGCCCAGGCCAGCAAGCCAATAGGCCGGGGATGTCCTTGCCCTGACTCCCACCGGGAGATCGACCAACGATTCACACCAAGCTCAGCAGCCACATCTCCCTGCGAGCGGGCTTGAGCCAGCCGCGCCGCATGCAACGCGAGGGCCAGCTCCCGCATTTCGTATTCATCCCATGAGTCATGCATTTCAGGCCCAGATGTCTGATACCGCAGCGGTTCCCGGCCCCGCTCGGTGACGCGCAGAACGAGGTTCAGGGCATGGGCCCATCGGATCAGGTGAAACATCGTGGGGCTGTCCCGTCCCACCTCCCAATCGACGATCGAGCCCGGCGTGACGCCGAGGCGCTCGGCCAGCAGCCGCTGCGGTAAATTGTCGTGATTCGAACGCGCGATCTTGAGTTCGTGCACGAGTGCGTTCAATTCCGCACGAGTCCGTGCATCGACTCGAAGAGCCATTGCCACACCTCGTAAAGTCGGGCCATCCCGTCGCGCCCATGCCCATTGGGCAAGTCGCTCAATCCTCTGATGCTGTCGGTGGATCGGCCGGTCGTTATCTGCTCACTGTCCATCCAGCCTTTCCGCGACGCGGCGGGCCACCACCGAGGCCCGGTAGGGGGTGAGGAGCGGGTGCAGCCTGCGCAGCTTGCGCCGGGCGAGCGTCACCTCCAGCGCCTCGGCCAGGTCCGCGGCCTCGAAGGCGGTCTGCGCCACCAGATCGAGCTGGCCGACCCGCGCCGCCGCGCAGGCCACCTCGGCCAGCACGATCGAGCGGGACTTGACCTGCTCGTGGCCGAGGCTGCGCATCGCCCACTCGGCGGCGTCCATGGCGGCCCGCGCGTCGCCGAGCCTGCCGTGCACGTTCGCCGTCATCGCCGCCAGCAACTTGACGTCGAAGCCGCGGGTCCACGGCAACGTGTCGTCGTCGGGGACCGGCTGTGGCAGATCAGAGCCCAGCTTCAGTGCGGTTTCGAGCTCTGATAATGCGGCGGCCCGTTCGCCCAGTTGCGCGGCCTCCTCCGCCGCGCGCGCCGACATCCACGCGCGGGCGCGGCGGTCCGGGCCGGCGTGCGACATCGCGGTGTGCGCCAACTGCCAGGCGGTCGCCGGATCGCCGCGTTCGGCCGAGGAGTACGACAGGTACGTCAGAACGCAGGCGAGCAGCGGGTTGTCCGCGGCATAACGCGAAGCAGCCAGCGCGCTGTCCCAGTACCGCAGCGAACCGGTGGCGTCGCCGCGGTCGAACGCCAGCCAGCCGGCCAGGGCCGCCGATCGCCCGCCCGCCGCGGCCAGCCGCTTGCGCAGCGGCTCGCGCCGGGTTCCGGCCAGCAGCGCGGAGATGTCGTCGAGATGCCGGGCGACCGCGCCGATCAGGGTTCGCGCACAGCGGTGATGTTCGAGGGCGAATAGTCGCGACGTGTTCGTCTCGACGATGGCTATCGCCTCGAAATCGGCCTGCCCCGGCCGTTCCAGCGCGAAGCGCAGGCGGTCGCCCGGCTCTGCGGCCGGGCCGGCCGGCGGCAGCTCCTCGGGCGCCCGCCGGGGCAGCGGGCCGACGAGCGTGCCGGCCAGCCGCCCGGTCAGCAGCGGGGCGTCCGGAAGCGGGGGCGGGGAGCCGGAGAAGCCGAGTTGCTCGTACGGCGTGCGGGTCACGGCCTGCAAGGCCCGCTTGTAGTTCGGGCGGCACTCAGTGTGTTCGCCCGACTCCCACTTCTGCACCAATCGTTTGTTGCAAGTATTCGGCTCGCCGAGCACCCCTCCCGCGTGGCGGACGGCGGAGGCGAACTCGCTCTGGCTCATCCGCATCGCGAGGCGGATCGCTTTGAGCGTATGGTTTGGCACGCGCTGTGCGGCTGGTACGGTCACGAGGGTGACAGTAGGGCCCTGAGTGACACCGTGTGGTACGAGAGTCACTCTTTGGTGTTGAAGCTACGCCCCAGCTGTCCCCTTGATACGCCGTAACTACGCTGGGGACGGGGTTATCTCAACCCGCTGGCACCCGGCTGCTCACCGCAGCGAGCGCATCCACTCCTCGATCTCGTCGGCGTGGCGCGGCAGTGCGGCGGAGAGGTTTTCGTTGCCGTCGGCGGTGACGAGGATGTCGTCCTCGATCCGCACGCCGATGCCGCGATACTCCTCGGGCACGGTCTCGTCGTCGCGCTGGAAGTAGAGCCCTGGTTCGACGGTCTGCACCATGCCGGGCCGCAGCGTGCCGTCGACGTACTCCTCGCAGCGCGCGTCGGCGCAGTCGTGCACATCGAGGCCGAGCATGTGCCCGGTGCCGTGCAGTGAGTAGCGGCGCTGAAGACCGAGTTCGAGCACCCGCTCAAGCGGTCCTTCCAGCAGGCCCCATTCGATCAGCCGCTCGGCCAGCACCCGCTGCGCCGCCTCGTGGAAGTCCCGGTAGTTCGCGCCCGGCTTCACGGCGGCGATACCGGCCTCTTGCGCGTCGTAGACGGCGTCGTAGATCCGCCGCTGGATCTCGCTGAACTCACCGGAGATCGGCAGCGTGCGCGTGACGTCCGCGCTGTAGAGCGCCTCGGTCTCGGCGCCGGCGTCCAGCAGCAGCAGCTCGCCGGGACGCACCGCGCCGTTGTTCCGGGTCCAGTGCAGCACCGTCGCGTTCGGCCCGGCGGCGCAGATCGAGTTGTAGCCGACGTCGTTGCCCTCGACCCGGGCCCGGCGCCAGAACGTGCCCTCGATCCAACGCTCAGACGTCGCGACCGCCGCCGCCAGTTCGCGTACGACGTCGGTGAAGCCGAGCGTGGTGATCTCACAGGCCCGGCGCAGCTGCTCGACCTCCCAGTCGTCCTTGACCAGGCGCAGGCCGTGCATGAAGACCTTCAGCTCCTCGTCGAGCCGTTCCGCCGCGTCGGCCTCCTGACGGGATGTCACGCCCGCCTGCGCGAGCGCCGCGTCGAGCAGTGCGTCATGCCCGCTCATGATCCGGGTGACCACGTCCGGCCGCGCCGCCACCGCCTCGGCGATGCGCTGCGCCGCCTCGCGGCTGTCCCGGATCTCCAGGCCCAGCTCGGCGGCGGCCTCGGTCAGCGAGCGACGGCGGCCGACCCACAGCTCGCCCTGGCCGTCCAGCCAGAACTCGCCGTTCTCCCGGTTCGAGCGCGGCAACAGATACAGGACCGCCTCATGCCCGCCGTCCGGCAAGGGCTCCAGGATGAGGACGCTGTTCTCGGTCTGATCAGCCGTCAGGTAGGCGTAGTCGCTGGCGGCGCGGAAGGTGTAGTCGAGGTCGTTGGACCGGGTCTTGAGCCGTCCGGCCGGGACGATGATCCGCTCGCCGGGGAAGGCGGCGGACACCGCCTTGCGCCGCTTGGCCGCGTAGCCGGACTGCTCCGACGGTTCCAGGTCGCGCCGCTCGGTGTCGCTCCAGCCGCGGCGCATCCCGTCCTCAAGCTCTTCGGAGATACCTCGGTAGAGCCCGTTCTTGCGACCCTTGACCGGCTTGTCGGGCTTGCGTTCCTCGCTCACTGCCGAGCGCCTCCTAGACCGAGGATGGGTACGTGTACGGACCGGCAGCGTCGTGCGGTCCTTATCGCAGCCTAGCGGCAAGTGCCGCGCCGTCCACCCCTCCCGGCCACGGTCAGGAGCAGCAGCCTCCGCCGCAGCACCCGCCACCCGCAGCCGGTCCGGCCGCCGCAGCGCCGGAGGGCTTGGCCAGGCCGCCGACCGCGATCATGGAGAAGAGCTTCACCGTGTCGCCGTGTCCCTCCGGGCATTCGATCGGCGCGGAGGCTTCGCTCATCGGGCGGGTCTTCTCGAAGGTGGCTCCGCACGAGCGGCAGCGGTATTCGTAGCGCGGCATATCGTCAGGTTAGCGCGTCGCCGTGGCGGTCAGTTGTTGCTGCACGGTCTGGAACGGCACGCGGGAGACCGCGAACGCGCCGTCGAACTCGCTCTGCAGATCGATGACCAGTGCCAGCGCCGCGCCGACCACGACGATCGTGACCACGATGCCGAGGACGCTCAGCGGCTCCGCGCGCGGCCCGAGCAGGAACGGGGTCAGCACGGTGGCGGCGCTGAGCAGCACGAGCGCGACGGTCAGGATGACGGGGTAGCTGCCGGCGAGCGACTTGCCGATGCGGTCGGCGCGCGCCGCGGAGAGGTCGTCGAGCACGGACAGCTCCTGGTCGCGCAGCGTGGTCTGCTGGTCGAGCGAGAAAGCGGTCGCCAGGTAGCTGCGCAGCCCGGTGATCGCGAACGCCGAGCCGCCGGCCGCCGCGAGGTCGGCGGGCGGCCATTCGCGGTCGAGCACGGCGGTGGTGTAATCGGTGACCGCGCTGCGCAGCGCGCCGCGGTCGGCCACGGGCAGACGCTGGCCGACCCAGACCAGCTGGGTGAGGTCCTGGCCTTCGGTGCGCACATCGCCGTTGATGTCGTCGAGGCGCTGCCAGAGCACGATGACGATGAAGGCGAGCAGGACCGTGTACATGGTGACCATGAACATGGCGACGTAGTCCGCGGCGGCCTCGGCCCGGCCGTGCTCGCCGCCGTGTGCGCGAATCCGCCTGCGCATGAGCACCGCCGCGACGATGAGGACCGCGACGGCGCAGGCGGTGAGCAGGATCGTGATCATCCGCGGCGTCTCACAGCGCGCCGAACAGGCGGTTGCCCGCCTCGGCCGGGTCGGCGGAGCGGTAGAACTGCTCGGCGGCCGCGAGCATCCCGGCCCTGTCGATCGCGCCGTCCTCGTCCGCGTCGAGCAGGTCGAAGGCGGCGATGGTGTCGCGCGGGCCGACGCCGTAGGCGTGTAGCCAAGAGGTGAAGTCAGGCAGCGATATCAACCCATCGGCGTCCGTATCGACGAGGTCGAACAGAACATCCACCAGCCCGGCGAGGTTGCGCTCGAAGCCGTCGCGCCGCTCGATGATCGACCGCTGGCAGGATTCGAGGAACTGCGGCAGGCTGACCACGCCGGAGCCGTCTCGGTCCATCCGCGTGCGCAGCCGCTCCCACAGGGTGAGGTACGCACCGTGCACCCGCTCGTAACCCGCGCTTCCGGGCGAGTACCCGAACGCCGCGCACAGCCGCAGGCAAACCAGCTCGTAATCGTCCTGAGTCAGCCTGCCGTCCCCGTCGGTGTCGAGGAGCGCGAAACGCAGCTGGAGCTTCTTGCGCTGAAGATCGGTCAGCATGACTCCATCGAACGACGCCGACCGGCGGGCCGCACGTCAGAGCGGGCGAGCGGGCGATCCGCCGCGACTTAGGGCGCGCCGAGAAATTAATGGCGTGTCCACACGCTGGTCATCACGCCTGAGCGCACCGGGTTCGAGGCCGAGTACGCCCGGTACCGAAGCCTCAACCCCGGCACACTCAGGCGCGCGCCCAACGCGCGGCCACGCCGCATTTATTTCTCGGCGCGCCCTTAGCAACGCGTTTCGGTAACGGACTTTCCGGCCTGCGTCACGGATCGCGCGTCGCGGTTCCGCGCGTGCGGCATTGCCGCTAACCTGACTCGACTTTTCCGCCCGGCGCGGCAGGCGTACGGACGGCGGCTACTGAGGGGAAGCTGAAACGATGAGCACGCTGCACGTTCACGTGGTCCACCCGCACATCGAGCACCGCAAGGCGCATGGCCCGATCAAGGTCGCCGACCAGCACCCGACCGGCACCGCGGTAACCCGGTTCAACACCCGGCTGGCGCTGTTCATCACCACCGTCGTCGGCAGCATGTGGTGCGCCTACGCGTTCGCGCTGTTCGACCTGATCAGCCTCCCGGCGGCGATCCACGCCGGCACGGCCGCGGTCATCTCCTGGATCGCGCAGACCTTCCTGCAGCTGGTGCTGCTCTCGGTCATCATGGTGGGCCAGAACGTGCAGGCGGAAGCCGCGGACAAGCGGTCGGAGGCGACGTTCAAGGACGCTGAGGCGCTGCTGCACGGGCAGGAGCAGATCGCCGCGCACCTGGCCGCTCAGGACTCGGTGCTGCGGCAGGTGGCCGCGAAGTTCGACATCCAGATCGAGTGCTGATCTCGGTTCAGCCGATACCGGTGCAGGCGTGGGCGCTCGGCGCGGTGCCCACCAGCACCGATGATCCGCGGGCGAACCACGGGATCGTGAAGTGCACCAGCGGTCCGATGCCGACGGCGTAGATCAGCGTGCCCGCGCCGACGTTGCCGCCGAGCAGCCAACCCACGGCCAGGACCGAAAGCTCGATCCCGGAGCGCACGACGCGGATCGACCGGCCGCGCGCGGCCAGGCCGGTGGTCAGTCCGTCGCGGGGTCCCGCGCCGAGGCCGGCCCCGATGTAGAGCCCGGTGGCGACGCCGTTGAGCACGACGCCCGCGACGAACATCGCCCAGCGCAACCAGAGCGCGTGCGGAGCGGGCGTCGCGCTGAGCAGCACGTCGACAATGATGCCGATCACGAAGATGTTCGCTACGGTGCCGAGCCCGGGGCGCTGGCGCAGCGGGATCCACAGCATCAGCACCACGCCGCCGATGATGATCAGCACGGTGCCGACCGGGATTCCGGTGATGCGGGCCAGTCCGGTGTGGAAGACGTCCCAGGGGTCGACTCCGACCGCGGGGGCGAGCATCAACGCCTCGCTGACGCCGTAAAGGAGCAGGCCGGCCGTTAGTTGAATGAGCCGCGCGCCGGCCTGTTGCCGCGGAATCACGCGCGCGTGCCCCGGCCCGCCCGCCGCCAGAGCCGAGTGATCCGGCTCAGGTCGAACGGGTCGCTGATCCGATCCGCGCGTCCGGCGGCGAACTGGCGCTCCAACTGGTCGGTGATCGCGGTGGTCGAGCTCGGCCTCTCGGTGCGGAATGACATCGCCGTTCTCCCTGCCAATATTGAATGTCTGGCCCTCTACTGCCATTCTGGTGGGAGATTGGACACTTCCCCGATAGCCAATTTGCAGAAGGTGGCCTGATGTCCGCGCCAACACCGACGATCGGACCGACCCAGCTCGCGCAGCGGCTCGGGCCGTGGCGCAGCACGGAAGGCACCGGCCGGGCACGGCCGCTGCAAGCCGCACTCGCTGAGCGGATCACCGGGCTGGTCCTGGACGGCCGCCTCGCACTCGGCACCCGCCTGCCGGCCGAGCGTTCGCTGAGCGAGGCGCTCGAGGTCAGCAGAACCACGGTCACCGCCGCGTATTCGCTGCTGCGCGAGTCAGGGTTCGCCGTCAGCCGGCAAGGTTCGGGCAGCTACGTCTCGCTGCCGGACGGAGCGGCCGCACGAACCAGCGGCGGCTGGCAGAACACCGGCCAGGACCGCGACGTCATCGACCTGATGTGCGCGGCGCCGCTCGCGCCGCTGGCCCTTCTCCAATCAGCGCTGCGGACCGCGGCCGAACAGCTGCCCGCGCACTCGGGAGTCGGCGGCTACGTCCCTTACGGATTGGACGTGCTGCGCGAGGCCATCGCAGACCACTACACCGCGCGCGGACTGCCCACCTCCCCGGACCAGATCCTGGTGACCAATGGGGCTCAGGGCGCGATCACATTGGTGGCCCGCCTGCTGTGCCGGGCCGGGGACCGGGTGCTGGTGGAGAGCCCGACCTATCCGAACGCGCTCGACACGTTCCGCAATGCGCAGGCTCGGCCGATGCCGGTCCCGCTGGAGGAAAGCGGCTGGGCGCCCGGCAGCTACGAGAACGCGCTGGCGCAGTTGCGGCCCCGACTGGCGTATCTGATACCGCACTTCCAGAACCCGACCGGGCACCTGATGGACGCGGACGCTCAGGCCTCGATCGCGCGCGCGGCCAGATTGGCCGGCTCCTGGCTGCTGGCCGACGAGACCATCACCGAGGTGGCGCTCGACGTACCGGTGCCGCCGCCTTACGCGACCACGATCCGGCCAGTCGACGCCGAAGCGGTGCTGGTCTGCGGGTCGATGGCCAAATCCTTCTGGGGCGGACTGCGGATCGGCTGGCTGCGCGGGCCGGTGCGGATCGTGCACGAACTCGCCGCGGCGCGCGCCGCGATGGATCTGGCCTCGCCGATCCTCGACCAGGTGGCGGCGGTCGCGGTGCTGCGCGGCGAGCAGGACTATCTGGATCAGCACCGGCGCGCCTGGCGCGAACAGCGCGCGGCCTTGATGCAGGCCGTCAGCGAGACCTTCCCGGCTTGGACCTACCGAGTACCGGAGGGCGGGCTTTGCCTGTGGCTGCGGATGGACCGTGAGGAGGCGACCGCGCTATCGCAGCGTGCGCAGACCCATGGGGTGCTTCTGCACGCCGGACCGAGATTTGGAGCGGATGCGGGGACCTTCGAACGATACGTGCGCTTGCCGTACGTGCAGCCGCCCGAGTTGCTGCGCGAGGCGGTCCGACGACTGGAGTTGGCCCGCGCACTGCCCGGCCCGCGACACGCCTCAGATCACAGGGCCGACCTCGTCGCCTGATCGGTATCCGCGAAACCGGCTCACTGCATTTGTCCCGTTCAACTGGACAATCAGCTTTTCCCTCCCCGCCTACCGCCGCCCGCCGTCCCGCTTCTTCCCCAATAAACCCCGCGATGACATCTCCGCCACGCGGCTTGAGGGGAGCGGCGAGTCTCGTTTGCGGGTTTGCTCGGCCCCAGACGTCCTTGCGCGCTGTGAGTCTCGCGATAGCTTTGCCGGCGGCGGATGAGGGTTACGCGGGACACGCGTCGACGGATCTTCAGAAAAGCGGGTTCCAGCGAGGCCGCCGGTTTTCCTGTCAGGCCGCGTACCCTGCCGCGCGGGTGGTGTTTCCCCCTGGTCTATTTCCTGGGGTTTCGGGGTTGGGTGGCGGGCGTTTCCGGGCTTTCATCCGTTTGCGCGTGGTGGGGTGAAAAACCTGTCGACGCGTATCCCGCGTTACCCTCGTCCGCCGTCGGCGAAGCTATCGCGAGACTCACAGCGAACAAGGGCGTCTGTGGCCGAGAACCGTTGTGAACGAGGATCGCCGCTGTACGAAAGCCGCGTCGCGGAGATGTCATCGCGGGGGTTTATTGGGGAAGAAGCGGTAGGGCGGGCGGCGGTAGACGGGGGCAGGAAAGGCGGGTTGTCCCGCTGAGCGAGACAGGCGGCGGTTGTCCAGTTGAACGGGACAACGGCGACCGATTGGCGTCGCGATGAGTCGCAAATTGGTCCAGACCACAACCTTGACAGAAGCAAGTGGTCTGGACCACAGTGCACAGCAGTTGCTCCTTCCGGTACGGCGACCCGGACCCAGCACGGCCCCACCCTTGCTGCTTCCCGAACCTGCCACGGCCTTCCGCCGACCGAGAGGAGCGCCTCCGTGCGTCCACCCCGCCTCGTCGCCCGCTCGCCAAAGCGCCTGGGAGCGGCGGCCCTGGCCCTGACGGCCGGCGGCGTCGCGTTCCTCGCCGTTCCGGCCGGCGCGGCGACCACCAACCTGCTGACTAACTCAGGCTTCGATTCCGGCGACCTCCAGGGCTGGAGCTGCGACGCCGGCACTGGATCAGTGGTCTCCTCCCCCGTCCACTCCGGCTCGCACGCGCTGGCCGGCGGCGCGACCTCGTCCGACAACGCGCAGTGCACGCAGACCGTCTCGGTGCAGCCGAACACGAGCTACACGCTGTCGGGTTACGTCGAGGGCGCGTATGTGTATCTCGGGATCACTGGCGGCGTGTCCACCTGGACTCCCTCGACGACCTCGTGGCAACAGCTATCGACCAGCTTCACTAGTGGCGCGAGCCAGACCAGCGTACAAGTGTTCGTACACGGCTGGTATGCGCAGGGCACGTACTATGCAGACGACCTGGCGCTGAACGGCCCCGGTGGTACCGGATCGCCGTCTCCGTCTCCGTCCGCGACCGGTATCTCGCCGTCGCCCTCGCCGACCGGTTCAGGGGCGCCGCCCGGCAACGGCCCGTTCACGCACCCGGTGTACTTCATGCCGGTCGACAACAACCCGGCCTCGATCTCATCGATCATCAGCGGCTCCGGCGAGAACCAGTTCAACCTGGCTTTCGTACTGGACTCCGGTGGTTGCACTCCGGCCTGGGACGGCAGCTCAACGATGCCGGTCTCCTCGGACACGACGGTTGCCGCGGACATCAACGCGATACGCGCGGCCGGCGGTGACGCCGCGGTGTCCTTCGGCGGCTACAACGGCACCGAGCTCGGTTCGACCTGCGGCTCCGCCTCCGCGCTCGCCAACGCGTACCAGCAGGTGATCAGCAAGTACCAGCTGGACCGGGTCGACTTCGACTACGAGAACACCGCGCTGGACTCGAACACCGCGGTCCGCTTCGGCGCGATCAAGATCCTTGAGGCGAACAACCCGGACCTCAAGGTCTCGCTGACCATCCCGATGACCACCATCGGCTTCCCGGGCAGCGGCACGGACGAGATCCGGCAGGCGATCGCGAATGGCGCCCGGCTCGACGTCATCAACATCATGGACTTCGACACCGGCCTGACCTCAGGCACCGAGGTCTCGCAGACCGAGGCGATCGCGAATGACGCGGTGAGCCAGCTGGAAGGCATCTACGGCTGGAGCGCGGCGCAGGCCTGGGCGCACCTGGGCTTCCAGATCATGAACGGCCACACGGATCAGCCCTCTGAGCTGTTCACCCAGTCCGATTTCAGCGCCCTGCTCGGCTTCGCGCAGGCCAACCATCCCGCCTGGTTCTCGTTCTGGTCGGCGAACCGGGACTTCCAGTGCCCGGCCGGCGCGGTCGAGCCCTGGGCGCCGGGAACCTGCTCCAACATCACCCAGAACCCGTACGACTTCACCAAGACCATCGTCAAGTACGCAGGCTGACCCACCCCTGCCCCGCCGCCCGAATCGGTCGGCCCTGATCGGCTCGCGCCGGAGCCGATCAGGACCCGCCGGTTCGGGCGGCGGCGTTTCGGCGTTTCGTTCGAGGGATCAGGGCTTGCGGGCGACCGCTCCGGCGATGCACTCCTGCACCTGGTTGAGCGGCTTGAGCCGCGGCCCGTCCGGCCACCAGTCGGCGCAAAGGGTCAGACCCGGGTCGACGAGCTCCAGCCCGTCGAACAGCTCCAGCAACTCGGCGCGAGTGCGGAAGGTGCCCGAGCCCATCATGCTGTGCAGGAACATCTCCTCCATCTTGCGAGCCACCGGGCTGTACTCGTTCTCCGGATCGAAGAAGTGGCTGATCGCCACGTACGAACCGGACGGCAGCGCATCGATGAACTCGCGCATGATCTGCGCCGGACGCTCGCGCGGGCCGTTGTAGTGGTGCAGGGTGCCCATCTGGAGGAACACCAGCGGCCTGGAGAAGTCGATGCGGGCGCGCACCTCCTCGTGGCCCAGCACCTCGGCCGGGTTGAAGATGTCCGCGGAGACCAGGTGGGTGCGCTCGTTCTCCTCCAGCAGCGCGCGGCCGTGGGCGAGCACCACCGGGTCGTTGTCGATGTAGACGACGGTGGCGTCCGGGTTGGTCCGCTGCACGACCTGGTGCACGTTCTCCGCGGTCGGCAGGCCGGAGCCGCAGTCCAGGAACTGCTCGATCCCGGTCTGCGAGGCCAGGAACCGGCAGGCGCGGATGAGGAAGCCCCGGTTCTCGGTGGCCAGGTCGACCGCCTCGGGAGCCGCCTTCTGCACCCCGCGCAGCACCTCGCGGTCAACCTCGTAGTTGTCCTTGCCGTTGAGGAATGCGTCGTAGACTCGTGCGATGCTTGCCCTGGTGGGATCGACACCGACTGGCACGGAGCGCACACTCGACGGCGTGGTGGCGTTATCGGTCATTGCGTTCTCCCGGCTCATTTGCACAACCAGAAAGCTGACGGCGCTTAACTTAGCGTAAGGAGGCGTAATAACATCGTAAGTGTACGCGGGCAGTTCGAGGGAGGGTTCTGATGAGCACGTTCGACGATCGACGGGCGGAGCCTGCGACCGGCCCGACCGTCCGTCGGCTCATCCTGGGCACGCAGCTGCGCCGGCTGCGCGAGCGGGCCGAGATCACCCGCGCCTCGGCGGCGTACAGCATCCGCGGTTCGGAGTCGAAGCTCAGCCGCATGGAGAGCGGCCGCGTCGGGTTCAAGGAGCGCGACGTCGCGGATCTGCTGACGCTGTACGGCGTCACCGACGACGAAGAGCGCGCGAAGGTGCTGCAACTGGTCGAACAGTCGAACGTGCAGGGGTGGTGGCACGCCTACAGCGACCTGATGCCGAAGTGGTTCGAGGACTATGTCGGCCTCGAGGAGTCGGCCTCGCAGATCAAGGCGTACGAGAACCAGTTCGTCCCGGGTCTGTTGCAGACCGAGGACTACGCGCTGGCGATCGCGAGCCGCGGCCGTCCGGAGAACGCGGATCGCGACACCGAACGCAAAGTGCATTTGCGTATGCAGCGGCAGAAGGTGCTGCTGGGCCAGTCCGCGCCGCGGCTGTGGGTGGTCATCGACGAGTCAGTGCTCTACCGCAGGATCGGTGGCGCGCGGGTGCTGCGGATGCAGCTGGATCACCTGCTGGAGATCACCACGCTGCCGAACATCACGTTGCAGGTGGTGCCGTACCAGACCAGCGGTTATGGCGCGGAGGGGCCGTTCACGCTGCTGCGTTTCGGCGAGCAGGAGCTGTCCGACATCGTGTACGTCGAGCACCTCGCGGGCGCGCTCTACCTGGAGAAGGCCGAGGAGATCGAGATCTACAGCCGCGCGCTCGACCGGCTGGCCGTGGAAGCGGAGACTCCGCAACGCACTCGGCAGACTCTGCTCAAGGCGCGCGAGGACATCTAGGGTCTGTTCCAGGCAGCCCCTGCGCCTATGCACATTCGTTCGCGTGCGGCTGTGGTGGACGCAACACTCTGACACGTTTGCGGGCCGTCTGACGCCGCACGCGTGGCGCCACGCCGCCGCCTTCGCGACGCCCGAATCGGCGCCCACGACCGGATTCGCGCCAGAATCCGCAACGGTCTGATTCTCAACGTGTTCGTATGCAACCTCATCCTGCGGTGCTACGTTGCGTGAGTGCCTTCAATGCACATGCAAGTGACTCGTGCAGACGGACCGTGCAAGTCGGTCGGAAAGTGAGAGGTCATGGCAGGCGAATCCACGAACTTCGACAACGGCGTCTCGGCCGACGTGCTGGTCGGCGCCCCGTGGCGTAAGAGCAGCCACAGCGGCTACAACGGCAACTGCGTCGAGGTTGCGCCGCTGGCCGACGGAAGCGTCGCGATGCGAAACTCGCGCGACCCGCACGGGCCGGCGCTGATCTACACCCGGGCCGAGATCGCGGCGTTCCTCGCCGGGATCAAGGACGGCGAGTTCGACGACGTGCTCTGATTCATCGCGCTCCGGTCCGCCGGGCGCCGGCGCCCTGTGAATCGACGCTTGCGACGCCGCCCGGCCCGTGCGGGGGCCGGGCGGCGTTTGCACGAGCGCTTGCACTTGCGGACGCAACCGGAGCGTGTTCTGGCTGCGCAGGGCAACGTTCGTAGTCTGATTACGCCTCGAGCGTGAGCGTGGTCCAGACGCCCACGTGGATCCGATCCCCCGTGGCGACCGGGATCTCGGTCTCGACGGGCACCGGCTGCTCGGCGCCGTTGAGCCTGGTGCCGTTCGCGGAACCGAGGTCGACCAGCCGCCAGCCGCCGTCCTGGTCGCGCGAGAGCTGCGCGTGCAGGTGCGAGACCGCGGGGTCGAGCGGCGGCCCGGTAAGGTCGATTTCCACCGCGATGCCGCGGCTGGCCGAGGCCCGGCCGATCCGGATCACGTCGGCGTCGAGGGCGAAACGGCGCTCGCCTGGGTACTTCGGGAACGGGAATTCGGACGCGATGATGTCGCCGCGCTCGACCTGCGCCGTGTAGTACTCGCGGTCCGCCGTGACGACGACGGCCAGCGCGCGCGGAGCCGAGGGCGCATCAGGGCTCTGGTGCGTGCTCTCAGCGGGCGCCGCGTCCGGGACCGGATCGGTGGCGACCGGTTCAGGCGCCGGCGGATCTGTAGCCGTGGCCACGGCGCTCGCGGGCGCGTGGCCGTTGAGTTCCGGTCCCGCCTCGGCCGGCGCCGCGCTGGCGGCGGGCACCGAGGGAAGCAACTCGGCGAGCTCGTAGTCGAACCCGCATTCCTCGCAGAACCGGCCGCCGCGCTGCGCCCCGCAGTTCGGGCAGGAACCGTCCGCGCCGGACCCGGCCGAGCCCGGGTCCGCGCCGAGCAGAGCGGTACTCTCCAGCACCTGCGCGGGCGTGAGCGGCGACCCGCCCATCACCGCGCCGCAGGTGTCGCAGTAGTCGCTGGTCTGCGATTCGTGCCCGGCCGGACACCGCGCCATCGGACCTCCCCGGTGCTCCTGATGTTGGCTGCCCTGATGTTGACCGCCCTGTCGTCGGTCAGCCCTGGCTGTTGCCCTTGCCTACCCGCACAGTCTTGCTCGATCGAGTGTCCAGGGCCATTTCGTCGGCGTCGTTCACCCGTGCCTTGAGCCGCACGGTGCCGGTCGCCGGGTCCTCCACGTCGACCACCTTGGACAGCAGCCTCGTGGTGTCGTCGTTGCCGGAGGCCGCCGCGAGCTGGACCGCCCGGCCGAGCTTCGCCGTGGCCGTGTCGTAGTCACCGACCTTGCGCGCTTCCAGTCCCGCTTGGATCGCGTCGGCCAGCTCGGCCTGCCCGGTGTAGTGCGCGACCTGCCGGTTCATCTTCGTGGACAGCGCGGCGTCGTCGGTCCACACCGCGCGCACCAGGCCCTGCCCGAGGACCTGCGCCTGCCCGGAGCCGTCGATCGAGACCAGTGAGGCACGCGCGGCCAGCATCTCGTCGCCGACCGAGCCGGGCCGCACCGCGACGCAAACGTGGTAGTCGCGCGACTCCGCGCCCCAGGCGCCGGTCGGATAGTCCCCGGCCAGCGGCCCGGTCTGCAGGCGGCGGCCGCTGAGATCCAGGACGGTGGGCGCGACCTGCTTGACGAACTTGATCGTCGAACCCTGCGGAGACCACAGCCGCAGCCGGACGTCGGCCACGGCCTTGCCCATCGCGCCCTCGACCATCGCCCGGAAGTCGTCGGCCAGGTTGATCGGGTCGGCCACGATGTCCACGCTGCCGAGCAGTCCGCCGGCGATCCGGCGCAGTTCCGCGACCACCCAGTCGGTGCCGATGCCGCGGCAGTCGCAGGTGAACCGGCCCTCGCAGCGCGCGATCGCGAGGCCGAGGTCGTCGGGGCTCTCGTGCTCGTCCTTGCCGTCGGTGAGCAGGATCGCGTGCCGGATCGTGTCCTCGTGCCCGGTGAACAGCCGGTCGGCGAGCGATAGCCACTGGCTGATCGCGGTGCCGCCGCCGGCGGTGAGCCGGTCCACCGCGGCCTTGGCGGCGGCGCGGGTGCTCACGTCCGCGGGCACCAGGTACTCGGTTGTCGGGAAGACCATCCGCGCCACGTGCGTCCCGGCGACGACCGCGAAGGGCACGCCCTCGCGGATCGCGTCGATCGCGGCCTTGGTGGCGTGGCGCGCGGCGGACATCTTCGCGCTCGGATAGTCCATCGAACCCGAGCAGTCCACCATGATCACCTGGGCGGCCCGGGCGCCGCCGGTCGGCCCGGTTACCGCGCCGGAGGAGGTCACGGTCACGATCGCGTTGACCTCGCCGGAGCCCTCGGGCATGAACTCGTTCTGGTAGACGCTCACGGTGAACTGCGGCAGGGTCGGCGTGCTCACGGTTCGATCCCCTCGTCGGACGGCACGGTTCCGTTGGAAGACGCGATCTCGGTGCTCTCGGATGACGCGGCGGGCGGGTAGTAGGCCAGGACCGTGGTGATGTTGTCCTGGCCGCCGCCCTGGAGCGCGACCGCGGTGAGCGACACGCAGGCCGCCGCCAGGCCGCTCCAGCCCTCGGCGGCGAGGCCGGCCAGGTCGGCTGCGTCCCAGACGTAGTTCCACAGCCCGTCGCTGCATGCCAGCACCAGGCCAGGACCCTCCGGCGCGAAGTCGCGCACGTGCGGGGGCTCCGGCGGGGCGTCCGGGCCGATCCAGCGCAGGATCGCGTGCGCGTGCGGTGCCTTGTACGCCTCGGCCTCGTTGACGGCTCCCCCGGCGATCAGCTGTCCGGCCCAGGTGTCGTCGTCGGTCAGCCGGCGTGAGACGCCGCCTGCCGCCGCGAGCCAGTAGACGCGGCTGTCGCCTACCCATCCGACGGTGACCCGGCCGCGTTCGACGACCGCGGTCGCGATGGTGCAGGAGGGGGCGTCCGAGCGGTCCCGATACTCCTCGGCGAGGGTGGTGACCGCCTGCTGCGCGGTTTGGATCGCGGCGCTCGTCGAGGCGGGCGCGGGCTCGCCTCGGCGTAGCGCGCGCACAAGGTGATCCAGCGTGGTGTTCGCGGCCAGCTGGGAGGCGCGCTGCGGATCGACGGAGCTGGAGACCCCGTCGCAGACCACGATGACGCTCGCCGGGTACTCGGTGCCCTCGCCGATGACCGCGAAGGCCATCGAGTCCTCGTTGCGGCTGTGTCGCAGTCCACGGTCGCTCACCCCGGCGACGACGCCCAGGTCCCGCTCCCAGCGGTCGAACGGGGAGGGCGCGAGCCTGCCGCAGTTGTCGCAGTAGCCGTCGGTGAACGCGGTGCCGCCGCAGTCGGGGCACGGCAGCACGGCCGATCCAGGCGGGGCGTTGCGGCGCACCAGCAGGTCCGTGCCGCATTCCTCGCAGTAGCCGTCGCCGGGCAGCACCTGAGCGCCGCACCCGCTGCACGTGCGCGCGTCCGGCGACCCGGGGGGCGCCTGAGTCTGCGGGTCGGTCATAGCAGTGTCCTGGGCCGCAGCGCGTTTGCCTGGTCCACCAGTTCGATCCGGCTCCTTCGGTCGGGGGCCATGCGGGCGCGCGCCCGGTACGAGCGCTCCAGGGCGAGGCGTACTTGCCGCTCGGTCAGGTCGGCGTCGAATACCCGGCCCTGCACGGCATTGCGCGCGACAGCAGGGGCCAGGGGGTGCGCGACGAGCCAGCCGAGCGCGCCGAGCAACACCTGGCACACCATCGATTCGTGTGCCTCACCGTCAAGGCCGAGCGCGACGACGCGGGCGCTCAGCTCGTTCAACTCGGCCGGCGTGACCCAGTCGGCGAAGCCTGGTGAGCCGATTCGGGTGGTGATCGCCTGGATCTCGGCCGCGGTGCGGTGGATCGAGGACTCGGGTACCTGGCCGAGCACCTCCACCGCGCCCGCGTAGTCCTTCCGCGCCGCGCGCAGCCGGGCGATCGCGAAGGCGGCGGTCGCGTAGGAGCGGTCCACCGACCAGACCAGCTGGTAGTAGCGCAGGGCGGTGTCGCGGGAACCGGCCAGCTCGGCGGCGGCGGCCAGGGCCAGCTTCGGCGCCAGCTCCCCGGGCAGCTCGTCATAGCAGGCCTCGAAGTATGCGCGCGCCCCGGCGCCGTCGTCGAGGGTCAGCGCGAGCAGGCCGCGATACCAGTGCGCCCGCCAGTCGTAAGGGTCCTGCTGCTGCAGCAGATCGAGCCAGCCGAGCGCCTCGCGCTGCCGGCCGTCCTCGATCTCGGCGCGCACCAGCCGGTAGTAGACCTCGGTGGACGGATTCGGCAGGTTGTTCAGGGTATTGATGATCTGCTGCGGGCTGCCGCCGAGGGTGGCCAGCGTGCCCGCGTTCGGGTCGGTCGGGTCGACGGTCGGGATCGGCAGCGCGGTGGCGAACTGCCTGCCGTCCGGCTGCGCCAGATCGGTGCCCACGGCCAGGCGTTCGCCGGTGAACAGGGTGGACAGGGCCGGGCGCGGCACTCCGTCGCCGAGCGCGAGCACCTCGCGCAGCACCCCGGTCAGCTGGACCGCCATCTCGGCCGCGGCGGAGAAGCGGCGCTCGCGCTGGGCGTGCGTGGCGCGGCGCAGCGCACGGTCGAAGGACTCGTACTTGCCGAGCACCGGCACCGAGTCGCGCGGCGGCAGCGTGGTCGCGAAGGTGGAGGTGAAGCCCTTGAACTCAAAGGCGAGCACGGCCATCATCCGGCCCACGGTGAACAGGTCGGACTCGATCGACGGGCCGTGCTCCGCGATCTCCGGGGCCTGATAGCCGACCGTGCCGTAAACCGCTGACTCATCGTCGTCGAAAGCCCGCACCGCGCCCATGTCGATCAGCTTGAGCTGCTCCTCGGACTGGATCACGTTGTCCGGCTTGAAGTCGCAGTAGAGCAGGCCGATGGAGTGCAGGTAGCCGAACGCGGGCAGTATCTCCACCGCGTAGGCGAGCACTTGCTCCAGCGGCAGCGGTTTGTTGCCGTTCTCGGCCTTGTAGTCGAGGGCGATCTGCTTGAGCGACTTGCCGCCGACGTACTCCATCACGATGTAATCGTCGACCTGGTGCCGCACGAAGTTGTAGATCTTGACGACGTTGGGGTGCTCGACCTCGGCGAGGAACTGGCGCTCCGCCACCGCTGCGGCCAGCGCGTCGGCGTCCCCGGTGTCCAGCAGGCCCTTGAGGGCGACCCAGCGCCCTGAGACGTTGTTGTCGGTGGCGAGGTAGATCCAGCCGAGGCCGCCGTGCGCGAGGCAGCCGAGCACCTCGTATTGGCCGCCGATCAGGTCTCCGGCGGCCAGCTTGGGGTTGAAGTCGTATCCGCCGCCGCACTTGGCGCAGAAGCCGCTGGTGCGTCCCGCACGGCCCTCGCGGGAGCGGCCGACCTTCTCGCCGCACTTGGAGCAGAACCGCTTGTGCTCGGGCACCTGCGGGTCGGCGAGCACGGCCTCGCTCGGATCGCGGTACTCGACCTGCGGGATCTCGACCAGACCGAGGCCGAGGCCGCCGCGTCCGGTGGAGCGCGAGCCGTGGCTGGATCCGGTGCGGGAGGAGGCGGTGCGCGCGGAGACCGCGGAGCCGCGGGCCCGGCCGGAGGAGGTCCGACTGGAGCTGGTGCGGCTGGAGACGGCGGAGCCGCGGGCCGAGCCGGTGCGCGAGGATGCGGTGTTCGGGTGCGCCGTGCTGTCTGGCGCGCTGACGCCGGCCGAGCCGGTGTGGGCTGCGCCGGCCTGAGCAGCCGCCGCCGGCGCAGAGGTCTTATTGGACGTCGCGGCCATGCCGCAGGTATCGCAGTACCCGTCCTCGATCAGTCCGTCGCAGCCGGGACGCCCGCAGAGCACCGGACCGGACCCGGCGGACATTCCCGTGGGCACCGCGCTCGGTCCGTGCGTGCCCACGCTGGCGACTGCGGAAGCAGCCGCGGCGGCGGCCACCGGTGATTTCTGCGCCAGCCCGCAGGTATCGCAGTACCCGTCCTCGATCAGTCCGTCGCAGCCGGGACGGCCGCACTTGACCCCGTTCACGCTCGCACCCCTCCCCCTCGGCCTGGCTGGTCCAGGGCCAGCACCGCCTTCTGGTACGCCGCCAGCGCCCGCGTTGACGCCGGCAGGTCGCACGGCTTGCACCACAGCAGATCGCGCGCCTCAAGGTATAGCGCCTCAAGCCGCGGATCCTCCGCAGCACCCGATCTTGCCGCGCGCACCCGGTACGCCGCCAGTCTTCCGCGCAGTTCCTCGCGGCGTTCCAGCAGCCCGGCCACCGCCTGGTGTACCCGGTTCGCGGCGGTCAGCGCGTTGTCCAGCGCGCTCTCCAGCGCCGCGGCCTCCTCGGCGAGCCGGCGCCACAAGCCGCGGTCGCGCAGCTCGGCGAGCGCGGCCAGCCGGGCGCGCAGCGCGGGCGCCTGGGTCGTGTGTGCGGGCAGCGCGCCGACCAGGATCCGCTCCCTGGTCTCGCGCTCGGCGGCGCGCTGGGCGTCCTCGACGTCGGCGATCCGGTCGATCAGCCGGGACAGCTGCGCGGTCCGCCGCTCGAAGTCGGCGCGCAGATCGGCGGCTCCGGTCGCGGCGGCCGCGACCGACTCGACATCCTGCCGGATCCGCTCGAGCCGGTTCGCGAAGGCCGAACCGGGCGCCGCGACGCCGATCGGGTCGGCGAAGACGTCGCGGCGCAGCTTCGCGTACTCGTCCCCGATCCCGGCGAGTGCGGTGGCCAGCGCGCGGTCCTCGACCTCGCGCACCACGGAGGCGACCTGCTTGAGCCGTTCCTGCACCGGGTCGGCCTGCTGGAACAGGCGGTTCCAGGTGGTGTCGGCCGCGGTGACGAAGTCGGCGGCGAGCTGGAAGTCGGTGTTCATCCGGTGCAGCGTCTCGGCGAGGCTCGCGGTCTCGCTGACCGTGCTCGGGCCGAGCAGAGTGCGTTCGGAGAGGGCCAGGTGCTTGGTGGACAGCGTGATCGACTTACCGCGCAACAGTTCGGCGATCGCGTTCAGGTCCTCGGGCCGCGGCTTGGCTCGGCGACCGCGGATCTCGCCGGCTCGGCTGAGCACGTCCTGGAAAGCGGTGTAGTCGTCCCAGAGCCCGGCTATGCGGGCGGCGGCGCGCTGCCAGCGCTGCGCGGTCAGGCCGGTCAGCGGGGCGCTGTCGAGCAGCTTGTAGCCGGGGTGGTCAGCGAGCGCGAGCAGCGCGTCGGCGACCCGGGCCGCGTCCTGGCCGAGCCGCGCGAGCTGCGCGTCGACGGCCTCGCGGGTCGGCGGGCCGAATGCGGGGAAGACCATGGCCACCACGTTAGTCAGCGTATTGGGCGAGCGGCTGCTGTTGTGGGCCGAGGGCCGGTTGGAGTGAGGTCGAATAGATGTGCTGCCACTGGCCGTTGCCCCGGATCGTCTCCAGGACGCCGTTGATGAAGCGGATCAGGTCGGTGTTCGTGGAAGCGACGGCGATGCCGTACGGCTCGGGTTCGAGCTGCGGGCCGACCACCACGGTGTTCGGATCCTGTTCGGCGAGCCCGGCCAGGATGGTGTCGTCGGTGGAGATCGCGTCGACCTGCCCCTGCTGCAACGCGACGAGGCAATCGGTCAGATTGGTGACGCCGTAGCCGATCGGGTGCGATTTGTACGTCGTGACCTTCTGCAGCGAGGTCGAGCCGATCTGGGCGCAGACCTTCTTACCGCCGAGGTCGTCGAGGGATGTGTAGCCGCTGTTCTTGAGCACGAGCAGGCGCTGGTAGGCGTCGTAGTAGACGCTGGAGAACTGGACCTGGCCGGCCCGCTCGCAGGTGATCGTGAAGGTGTCGACGACCATGTCCACTGCCTTGTTCGGGTCGCTGGTCTGTAGCGCGGTGATGCGTTCGGCGTTGGTGACCGCCCGGAATTGGATGTGGCCCGGGTCCTGGTTGCCGAAGATCGCCTGCTCGACCTGCTTGGCGATGTCCACGTCGAAGCCGGTCTCCTGGCCGGAAGCGTTGAGGTAGCCGGTGAGGTATTCATCCTGCGCGACGCCGACGATCAGCTTCCCGCGCTGCCTGATCGAGTTCACTGAGGCGCTGGTGGCGGCCCCGGCGGTCGGACGGTGCGAAAGCGCGGCGGGCTTGCAGGTGGAAGTGCTGGTGCTCGGCCCCGCGGACGGCGACCCGGTGACGAGCGCGCCAGGCTGAGGCACCGAGACGTTCGGATGCGCACCGACGTCGACCACTCCCGCGCTGCACCCGGAGACCGCGAGGACGAGAGCCGAAGCGGTCGCGGCGACTAGGAATGCTGCTGTTCGTGGCTTGCTACGCATCGCGCGCTGCCTCTTTCCCCGCGTGGCCTTCGGCCCGCTCATCGATACTCCGCCAGCCGCCGGTTGATTCCGTACGCGGCCACGAGCGCCGCCAGCACGCCGCCGATCAGTGCGCCCCACACGCCGCCGCTGAGCGCCGAGGAGGCGCTGTCGGCGTCGGAGGCGTACGAGGCCTGAGCGTTGTTGAAGGTCTTGACCAGCGCGCCGTCCAAGGCCGCGGCCTCGGAGTTCAACGTGTTCGGGCTCGGCTGCGAGCCGTGCCCGACGATCAGGTCGACGGCACTGGAGTAGTCGCCGCCGTTCACGGCGCTCTGCACGTTCTGCATTTGTTGCCGAAGCTTGGCGTATAGCGCTGCCGCGTCACCGGTCAAATCTGCCGAATCGACGTTTCCGAGCGCGTTGGCCTGGGCCTGTGCGTCGGTTCCGTTGTCCTCGCCGCGATCGACCAGGGTGAGCGACTGGTAGGAGTCCGCGAGCGCGAGGCTGTCGCGGTCCCACAGCGTCGTGGCGACCTTGTCGAAGTCCGCCTGCGCGCGGTTCGCCGCGTTCGCGGCGGAGGAGACGGCGACCAGGGACCAGATGACGACGGCGAGCGCGATCAGCGCGCCCCACAGCATGCCCGCGTTGAAGCGCCGCCGAGTGCTGCTGGACAGTTCGCGGCCGCTGAAGACCAGGACCGTCGCCGCGAGCAGACCGGCCACGACGATCCAGATCGGGAACCCGGTGACCTCCGCCTGCCCGGAGCGCTGCGCGGCCGACTCCTCGTCGGCGACGCTCCGCACTTCGGCGAGGATCTGATCGTGCATCAGCTTCGAGGCTTCGCGCAGGTACGCTCCGGCAACCGGGTAGCTGAGCCGGTTGTCGGCCTGCGCCGTCGCGATGTACGCCGTGTAGAGCGGCAGTTGCCCGGCGACGTTGCTCAGTTGCTCCGAGGCCGCGCCGTCGCCGGCCAGTTCCCGCGACGCCGTCGAGAGCGCGGAGACCGCCTGGTTGATGTCGCTGTTGTACAGGTCGGTCAGCCGGGTCGGCTGGACCGGCCCGACCAGCAGCCCGGTCGCGGCGGTGGCGTCGGCCTCGGCGAGAGCGTGGTAGAGCTCGTTTACGTTCTGCACCAGCTTCTCGGAGGAACCGGCCGCGTGTGTCTCCGAGGCCTGACGCGTGGCGAGCGTGGCGGCGCAGGTGCCGCCGATGGCGAGGAACGCCACCAGCGCGGCGATCAGCGCGGCCCATAGCCGGGCCGGCGTCGTCAGCCGGCTGCGACTCGTGGCCGGGCCGGAGGGGTCAGGGCCGGCCTGCGGCGCGGCGGCGGATTGCAGCCCGCTCTCGCCGATGCCCGCAGGCGCGTGCGTGGTCGTCGTTGCCACAGCCGAAACTGCCCCCATCCGCCGTTTTCCCCGCCTGGTGGTGATCCGCTTCCACCATATTCCCTGCGAACCGTCTGCGGATGCGGGTTGCGATCCGGGGTTCAGGCCTCGGCGAGCAGGGCGGGCAGTTCGGTCAGGTTTGTCAGCCGGAAGTCGGCTTTGGCGATCAGATCACTGTGCTCGGCGGCGAGGTGACCCCACGGTCCGCGCCGGATGTGCGCGGTACGCAGGCCTGCCTCCCAAGCCGGGCGCATGTCGTTGTCGAGCCGGTCGCCTACGTAGCAGATCCGCTCGGCGCTCGCGGTCGGGCGCATGGTGCGGCAGACCTCGATGATCTTGGTGAAGAAGCGCGGGTCCGGCTTGGCCACGCCCCAGGTGTCCGAGGTGGTCACCAGGTCCACCGGCAGGCGCAGCGAGTCCAGGATCCGGTGCGAGCGGCGGGTCTGGTTCGCCGCGATGATCACCAGATATCCGGCCTCGCGCAGCGCGGCCATGGTCGGGCGGGCGTCCGGGTACAGGTCCCGCTCGCCGTATCCCTCGGGGCGCCCGGCCTCGGCCCGCCGCTCCCGCTCGGCCTCCAGGTCGAAGCCGGGGCGGAAGTAATCGAACACTTCGCGATGGTCGCGGCCGGCCCCGATCACCGCGCCGAACACCGCGCTGAAGGTGTGCCGCGGCACGCCGAGCCAGTCGGCCCAGGCGTGGTATTCGACGGTCTCGTCAACCAGGGTCTCCCCTACGTCGAAGACCACGGCCTCGATCGAACGCGTGGGTGCAGGCGTGGGCACGGTCGGGACTCCTGACGCTGGATCGCTCGACCGGTTGCACAGCGCGTCGGCACGTGCATCCGATCCCCGTTCGGCCGGAGCTTAGCGAGCCGATCTCCCGGCAGCCCAGCGTTTTCAGGGTTTCTCCATACTTCCGAGCGAACTGATGTGATTCAGGAGGCGTCAGAGCCGCCGGTGCTGTGACGGATCACAGCCGCTCTCTCACTGGTGCAGCGCCATCTGCACGATCTTCACCACGACCAGCACCGAGGCGAGGGCGAGGTAGAGGCGCAGGATCGACATGCCGACCTTGCGGCTCGTCGGCATCGCGGCGCGCCCGATCACGGACAGCGGCGGCATCCGCCAGTTCAGCGCGCCCGCTCGGTCGATCGATTCGGCCGGGCGGCGGCGTCGGCTCAGCAGCGCATAGCCCGCGAACACCAGGCTCAACACGCCGCAGGCCTCGATGATGTCGAGGATCTGGCCGGAGGTCAGATTCGGGTCGAGCACGGCCAGGGTCAGGATGATCGAGAGCGTGACCAGGACGGCCAGAACCGATCCGGTGAACAGGTTCGTCTTGCGTCCGTTCACCCAAGGGCCGAGCACCTGCTTGTCGTTGCACAACACCAACAGGTAGACCGATGCGGAGGGCAGCAGCACTCCGGCCATCGCCTGTACGCCGTTGGTGATCAGTCCGAGCGGCGAGCCGGGGATCAGCACGATCGTCGCGGCCACGCCGATGAGGCCCACGTAAACCGCGTAGAACCCCTTGGCCTGCTTCACGCCGCGGTGCAGCGAGTGGTTGATGCCCAGCGTGTCGCCCGCCGCATAAGCGGTGGACAGGGACACCGCGAACGCGCCGATGATCGAGGAGTCCAGCAGCGCGATCGCGAACAGGATTCCGGCGACGTGCCCGGCCTTGGCGGCGATGGCGTGAGCGAGTCCCTGCGCGTCGCTGAAGTGTCCGGCCAGGCCGGTGTTCGCGACGGCGGCCGCGGAGAAGCCGATGATCGCGGCCGCGCCGATCACCACGACGACGATGCCGATCCACAGGTCGGCCTTCTCGTACTTGATGAAGCGCGGGGTGATCCGCTTGTCGATGACGTAGGACTGCTGGAAGAACAGCTGCCAGGGTGCGACCGTCGTGCCGACCAGGCCGATGATCAGCAGCATCACCGCGGCTTCCTGCCCTCCGCCGCCCGGCAGTTGCGGCACCAGGAAGCCGTGGGTCACCTGTCCCGCGGTCGGGTGCAGCATCAGCGCGATCGGGATCAACAGCAGGCTGCCGGCGCACAGCGTGATCACGACTCGTTCGAACCGGCGGAAGGACCCGGTGGACGCGGCCGCGATGACGACGGCTCCGGCCGCGATCACCGAAGGCGCCTTCGGCAGGCCGAGGTAGCCGACCGCGAGGGTGATCCCGATGAACTCGGTCACCAGCGTCAGGGCATTGAGGAGGAAGAGGTCGATGACGCTGAACGCGCCCCAGAAACGGCCGAACCGCTCCATGATCAGCTTGCCGTGCCCGACGCCGGTGACCGCGCCGAGACGCACAACCATCTCCTGGTTGACGTAAAGCACCGGCACCAGCAGGAGCAGCACCCACAGCAGGTGGGTGCCGTAGTTCTGGCCGCTCTGGCCATAGGTGGAGAACGCGCCGGCGTCGTTGTCGCCGCACATCACGATCAGGCCGGGGCCGACGATCGCCAGCAGCGTCTTGAACTTGGCGGACAGGCCCTGGCGGGCCGCGGTGTCACCGTGCTTGATGGTGCCGAGCGCCCCGCGGATGTCGCCGACGTGGGCGTCGTCGAGCACTGCGCTCTTCGTCGAAACGGTGTGGTGCGAAACAGCGCTCTTGGCCGGGGCGATGATGAGGTCGGTCATGGTGCGCGGTCCTTCCTCACGCCACGCACACGTCCGCGCCAGGTCGGTTTTCTTGGCACGGGCGAGCACGCACGTGTGGTCAGGCAGCGTGCGTCAGGGCCTGGCTCGACGGACCTTGGAACGCGCGAACGCGTACCCAGCGTGCGTCAAACAGGGCACGTTCGGTACGAGTGCGAGGCTTGTCGAAGGTCGGCGGCTCAGCGCGCCGCGCACGCCGGAATCGGATGAGGGCGTGTGTGCGCGTAGACGGATCCCGTTCTCACAGGGCCCGTACTATGGCCGGGACTACTGGGTTCCATCATCGCCTCCCCTCGTCCGTGGCGCCGCAGCGCTCCGCCGGTATATGGGTTCTGCGATGCCTCGCGAGCTGCGCGTCATCGGCACCGAACACCCATACGATGAGCAGGGCAAGAATCCACCCCGGACCTGCCCTCAGTCAAGTGCAGATGCATGCCGCAGCCGCATCGTGCCTTTACCGTGCTTTAAGGATAACACCGCCCCCGGGCCGAATCGGACCAATCGCCGAACTCGGCGACGGATGTGCGCTATCGCACGTTGGTCTTTCTCACGGTTCGAAGCGATAGCCCATGCCAGGCTCGGTAAGCAGTTGTCGTGGATGGGACGGCTCCGGTTCAAGCTTCTGGCGTAGCTTTGCCAGATAGAACCGGAGGTAGTTGGTCTCGGATTGATACGCCGGACCCCATACCTGTTGCAGCAGTTGCTTGCCGGAGACGAGCCTTCCGGGATTTCGGACCAGTACCTCAAGCACCGCCCATTCCGTTTTTGTCAGATGCACCTGTTCGGGCGTCTGTTCGGGTGCCCCGGAGCGTCGCTGTACCGTCTTCGCGGCCAGATCCACCGTGTAGTGACCGATCGTCACGGCGGGTTCCGCGGCGGTCTCGGTCTCGCTGCGCCGGATCAGGGCCCGCAGCCGGGCCATCAGCTCGTCCATGGAGAACGGCTTGGTGACGTAGTCGTCGGCGCCGGCGTCGAGCGCGTCCACCTTGTCGGCGGAGTCCGCGCGGCCCGACAGCACCAGGATCGGCACCTTGGTCCAGCCGCGCAGGCCGGCGATCACGTCGGTGCCGTCCATGTCGGGCAGGCCGAGGTCGAGCACGACCACATCGGGCAGGTGCTTGGCCGCGGCGTCGAGGGCGCCGGCGCCGTCGGCCGCGACGACGACCTCGTAGCGGCGCGCGGTGAGGTTGATGCGCATCGCGCGCAGCAGCTGGGGCTCATCGTCCACCACGAGCACGCGGATCACGTCAGCAACTCCCTGTCTTCGTCGTGCGGCTCTTCGATCGCCGCTGTGGCGACGGCCGCGGCGGCGGGCAGCGACACCACCATCGTGACACCGCCGCCGGGCGTGTCCTCAGGCGTCAAGGTGCCGCCCATCGCCTCGACCAGACCCCGGGCCAGCGCCAGGCCGAGCCCGACGCCCGCGGTGTTGTCGCGGTCGCCGAGCCGCTGGAAGGGCCGGAACACCAGGGCCCGGTCCGCCACCGGGATTCCCGGGCCGCGGTCGATCACCCGGATCTCGACCCAGCTGCCGAGCGTGGATACCGCGACCGTGACCGGTGAAGCGGTGTGCTTGACCGCGTTGCCGACCAGGTTGGCGACGACCCGTTCGAGCAGTGCGCCGTCGGCGAGCGCGGGCGGCACGGTCGGCGGCACCGGGGCGAGGCTCACTCGTTCGGCGGCATCCGGGACCTCGTCGAGGGCGCCCGGCAGGATGTCGGCGGCGGCCACCGCCTCCAGGCGCAGCTTGATCGCGCCGGCTTGCAGGCGGGACATGTCCAGCAGGTTCTCGACCAAGCGGGTCAGCCGGTCGAGCGACTGGTCGGCGGCTTCGAGCAGTTCCGCGCGGTCGGCCTCGGGCACCTCGAGCTCCGGGTCGCGCAGTGTGCCGATCGCCGCCTTCGCCGCCGCGAGCGGGGTGCGCAGGTCATGGGAAACAGCCGCGAGCAGCGCGGTCCGCATCCGGTCCGCGGCGGCCAGGCTCTCCGCCTCGGCGGCGCTGCGGGCGAGGCGGCGGCGTTCCAATGCGGCGGTGGCCTGCGCGGCGAAGGCGGTCAGCACGCGCTGGTCGTCGGCCGGAAGGGTGCGCCCGCGCAGCACGATCACCGCGTCCGGACCCGCCTCGACCACCGTGTCCGCTTGACCGGGACACAGCGCCGGGTCAGCGCCGGTGCTGGCGACCAGCGTCCAGCGGTCCGGGTCGTCGTTCAGGTCCGGCAGGTGCGGATCACCGGGCCCGAACTGCTGGAACCGCGCTTGCTCCGCGCCCGATCGCGGCGACTCCGAGCGCTGCAACAACGCCACGGAGGCCATCGCAAAGGTCTCCCGGAAGCGCTCCAGCAAGGCGCTGATGGCCTCGTCACCGCGCAGCACGGACACCGCGAACGCGCCGAGGGTCTCCGCCTCGGCGGCGGCGCTGGCGGCGCGCCGGGTCTGCTTGATCGCCAGGTCCACCACTGAGGCCACGGTCAGCGCGACCAGCGCGAAGACGATCAGCGCGAAGACGTTGTTGCCCTCGTCGATCGTGAAGGTGTGGACCGGGGTGATGAAGTAGTAGTTCAGCAGCAGCGAACCCCACAGCGCAGCGATCAGCGCGGAGAGCAGCCCGCCGAGTCGGGCGATGGCCACCGTGGCGACCAGGAAGATGAGTACCTGGCTGGTCAGGTTCAGTCCGCCGTGCGGGACCTGCGCGAGCACCGCGGTGATGATCGGCGGCACGAGCAGCGCGGCGGCGGGTCCGCGCCAGCGCGCGTGTCCCCACGCGGCCTCACGCAGCGGGTTTGGCGGCAGCCATGCGGCGCGCCGCCGGGCCTGTCCGGGGTCCTCGTGCGTGACCAGGTGCACGTCGATGTCGCCAGAGAGCTGGATCGTGGTCTCGCCGATGCCGCGGCCGGTGAGCAGGCGGTTGACGCGGTTGCGCCGCGAGGTACCGAGAACCAGCTGCGTCGCGTTCGCCGCCCTCGCGAACTCGAGCAGCGCCCGCGGCACGTCGTCGCCGACCACCGTGTGATAGGTCCCGCCGAGTGATTCGACCAGGTGGCGTTGCGCGGCGAGCGCGGTCGGGCTGGTGTTCGCCGCGAGCCCGTCCGAGCGGGCGACGTGCACCGCCAGCAGTTCGGCGCCCGCGCCGCTCCCGGCCTCGCGCAGCCACGCTTTTGATCGAGCGCTGTCCTGATCGAGCACTGTCTTGATAGAACGCTGCGCGATGCGCGCGGCGCGACGGATCAGCAGATCCCCCGAACCGTCCCCGGGAAGCGCCACGACCACGCGCTCGCGCGCCTCCCACACCGAGTCGATCTGATGATCCTCCCGGTAGCGCTGCAAGACCTCGTCGACGCGATCGGCGACCCACAGCAGGGCCAGCTCGCGCAGCGCGGTCAGGTTGCCGAGCCGGAAGTAGTTGCCGAGCGCCGCGTCGATGCGATCCGCGGGATAGACGTTGCCGTGCGCGAGCCGGCGGCGCAGCGCCTCCGGGGACATGTCCACCAGCTCGATCTGGTCGGCGGAGCGCACCACCTCGTCCGGCACCGTCTCGTGCTGCGGGACGCCGGTGATCCGCTCGACCACGTCGCTGAGCGATTCGAGGTGCTGCACGTTCACCGTGGTGATCACGTCGATCCCGGCGTCGAGCAGCTCCTGGACGTCCTGCCAGCGCTTGCCGTTGCGGCTGCCCGGCGGGTTGCTGTGCGCCAGTTCGTCGACGAGCGCGACCCCGGGCCTGCGCGCGAGCACCGCGTCCACGTCGAGCTGCGGGAATTCGCGGTCGCGATAGACGCGGTTGAGCGGCGGGATCACGGGCAGCCCGTCGGCCAGCGCGATCGTGTGCGGGCGGCCGTAGGTCTCGACCCAGCCGACGACCACGTCCGCGCCGCGTTCGATCCGCCGGTGCGCCTCCTCCAGCATCTTGTAGGTCTTCCCGACGCCCGGAGCCGCGCCCACATAGACCCGCAACGTGCCGCGCATACTGCAATCCTGCCACCAGCGGGCCGCGGGACTCATCGCGTTGACAGCGACCGCGCGTGTCGACCGCCACATTGATCGGCGCGGTGAGCGCCGGAGTCACTCTTGCCGCGAAACGGTGCAACCTCCTCTTTCCGGTCATCGAGTTCTGAGTTAACGTCAGGTACAGCCGCGTGAACCGTTCGGGCGGCCACCGCCGTCCCGGGATTCGCGCTCCTAACCCACGAGGAGCATCAATGCGTTTGCGCCTGATACCCCGCATCGCAGCCCGCACCGGCTTACCCGCGCGCCGCTCGGCGCGCGCCGGCTTCTGCGCTCTGCTCGTCGCGTCGTTCGCGCTGTTCGCCGCCCCCGTCTCGGCCGGCGGCGCAGCCGCGGCGCTGTCCGGGCTCGACTTCTCCCCGCACGCCGCCGGTGCGCGCCTGCACCCCGGCGCCGCGCACGGCCTGAAGTTCGCCACCAGCACCAACTGGGCCGGTTACGCCGCGCACTCCACGAAGTACACCTCGGTCACCGCGACCTGGCGCGAACCGGGCGCGAGCTGCGGCTCGAGCACCGCCTACGCCAGCTTCTGGACCGGGCTCGACGGATACGCCAGCTCCTCGGTCGAGCAGACCGGCACGCTGGTGTTGTGCTCCGGCGGCCGCGCGACGCAGTACGCGTGGTACGAGATGTACCCGGCCAGCCCGGTCTACTTCAACAACACGGTGGCGGCCGGCGACACGATCGTCTCCCGGGTCACCTCGACCTCGTCCGGCGCGTTCAGCCTCTACCTGGCGGACACCACCCGCGGCTGGAGCCACACGATCACGCAGACCAACTCCGCGCTGGCGCGCTCCTCGGCGGAGGTCATCGCGGAGGCGCCGTCCTCATCGAGCGGAGTGCTGCCGCTGGCCAACTTCGGCACCGTGACCTTCACCGGCTCCAAGGTGAACGGCGGCTCGCTCAGCGCGTCGAACCCGACCTCGATCACCATGGTCACCAGCTCGGGCACGACCAAGGCCTCGGTGAGCGGGATCTCCGGCGGGACGTCCTTCTCCTCGACCTGGCACCACGCCTGACCGCGAAAGTCGGCGTGTGACAGTGCTGGACGTGGCGGTGCTGGACGTGGCAGTGAAGGCTTAGCAGCCACACGCTCGGGTGCGGCGGCATTCCCCGGCGATGCCGCCGCACGTCGAGCATCGCTGACTCCCGCGACGGCTCGGCAACGGGCCGATACCGATAACAGGACACTCATGCAGCGAGCCGGTCACAGACCGGCGTCGCGACGATAGCGCACGGCGCCCCTTCGAGGCCGGTCATTTTCGGTTCTCTTCGCTAACCGCAGCAGGCTCAGCTCGCACAGGGGTGCGGTTCAGAGGTCTGGGTGTCCAGAGATCTGGGCGTTCACGGCCCTGGCGCAGTCTTCTGCTTTCGGCTACCTTACTCGGCGGTCATCTAGTTTGTTCTGTCGCGCAACCAACAGGCGGCTGCGATCCCGCGCTACCCACTTACGGCGCGGGCGGACAGAGGGAACGCGCACAGCCGAAGGCCCCTGCGATCGTGGCGTGATCACGGCGGGTCGATCCCTCCATGTCCACCTTCGACGTTCACAGGAGAACGAACGATGGTCGCGGCACTATTCCGGCGCACCACCCACACCACCCGCACCACCCACACCACCCGCAGGACCCTGACGACCCTCGCCGCCGCGCTTTCCCTCGCGGCCGGCCTGACCGTGGCCGGATCCGCCCCGGCGCTGGCCGCATCGGCGTCCGGCGGCCCGGGCAGCACGCCGTACTGGAACGAGGACGGCGGCGTGCAGGGCTTCGCCACCGCACTCGGCAGCGCATCAAAGGTCTGGTACACCCTGGCCGACGGCGCGCTGCAGAACGTCTACTATCCGCAGACCGACCAGCCGGACACCTACGGTCTGCAGTTCTACGTGACCGACGGGTCGAGCTTCGCCGACTCGGAGACCGGCAACGCGAGCCACGCGATCGCGCTGGCCGATCCGACGTCGCTGACTTGGACGCAAACCAACACGGCGAGCAGCGGCAGGTGGAGCATCAGCAAGACCTACGTCGCCGATCCGGCGCGATCGGTCGTGTTGATCAGCACGACTTTCACCAACAACACCGCGACCGCGCTGCACCTCTACGCCGACTACCAGCCGTATCTCGCGAATCAGGGCTTTGCGAATTCGGGCGGCACGGACGCCTCGGGCGACCTGGTCGCGGTCAACGGCTCGGTGGCCAGCGCGATGGCGGCCTCGACCGGATTCAGCGCGGCGAGCACCGGCTACCTCGGCACGAGCAGCAGCGGCGTCAGCCAGCTGACCGGCGGATACGCGCTGTCCACGCAGCACTCGGGAGTGTCGAGCAGCGGGCACATCGACCAGGCCGCGCAAATCCCGGTCAACGCCTCGGGATCGACGACGTTCACTCTCGCCCTGGCCTTCGACAGCACCGAATCCGCGGCGGTCGGCGATGCCTCCGCGTCGCTGAGCGGCGGCTTCGCCGCGGCCGAGAGTTCCTACGAATCCGGCTGGCATTCGTGGATCGCGGGCCTGAGCGCGGTGCCCGCGTCGGTGTCCTCGAACCCTGCTTTGCTGCGCCAGTACCACATCTCGCTGATGGAGATCAAAGCCGACGAGGACAAGACGTACGCCGGGGCTTTTGTTGCCGCGCCCAGCAATCCTTGGGGCGGGAGCGTGAGCGCGGCGAGCGCCGGCGCGCACGGCTACCACCTCGTGTGGACGCGTGACGAGTACGAGATGGCGACGGCGCTGATGTCCGCCGGCGACTCCGCGGACGCCAAGGACGCGCTGAGCTACCTGTTCAACTACGAGGTGACCTCCAGCGGCTGGGTCAAGCAGAACAGCTGGCTCAACGGCAACGCGGTGTGGAGCGGCACCCAGCTGGACCAGGTCTCCTTCCCGATCATCCTGGCGTATCAGCTCGGCCTGACCGACTCGGCCACGTGGGCGAAGGTCAAGTCCGAGGCCGGATATCTGGTGAGCAACGGCCCGGTCACCGGGGAGGAGCGCTGGGAGGAGATCGGGGGGTATTCGCCCTCGACGATCGCCGCCGAGATCGCCGGCCTGGTGTGCGCGTCGAGCATCGCCGCCGCGAACGGCGACAGCGCCGACGCGGCGACGTATCTGTCCACCGCGAAGTCCTGGGCCGCGAGCGTGGACGGCTGGACCTACACCACCAGCGGCCCGTTCGGGAACGGCGGCTACTTCCTGCGGGTCACCCAGGACGGCAACCCGAATTCGGGTGCTTCGATCGGGCTGGCCAACGGCGGCGGCAACTGGGACGAGCGGCAGGTCGTCGACGCCGGCTTCCTGGAACTGGTGCGCCTGGGCGTCAAGTCGGCGTCCGCGGCCGACATCACCAACTCGCTGACCGCGATCGACTCGGTGATCAAGACCACGACCCCGTACGGCCCGGTGTGGAAGCGCTACGACCACGACGGTTACGGCGAGACGGCAAGCGGCTCCGACTACACCGGATCCGGGGTCGGCAATCCGTGGCCGGTACTGACCGGTGAGCGCGGCGAATACGACCTCGCGCTCGGCGACAGCACCGGCGCGCAGTCAATGTTGCAGACGATGCAGAGCTCTGCCAACGCCGGCGGCCAGATCTCCGAGCAGGTGTGGGGCGGCGCCGCCGCGGCGTCCGCGCCTGGAACCGGCTGGAGTCTCGGGCAGGGCGACAACTCCTCGACGCCGCTGATGTGGGCGATGGCGCAATATGTGCGACTGGCCCAGGACATCTCGCACGGCAGCGATCTGGACACCCCGAGCCTGGTGTGCAGCACTTTCAGCACCTGTCCGGGCAGCCAGCCGCCGCCGAGCGGATACACCCAGACCGTCGACGTCACGGTGCCGGTCAACACCGCCGCGTCGGGCCTCGGCGTCTACCTGGACGGAAACTTCTCGGTCCTCGGGGACGGCGGCAGTGACTGGGCCGCCAACGGCGTCGCGATGACAAAGCTCGACGACACCCATTACACCGCGACGATCTCCGCCACCACGGCGGCGAACCTCTCCTACAAGTTCGTGCTCGGCGCGAACTGGAGCGACGTCGAGAAGGCGGCTTCCTGCGCGGACATCGGCAACCGCTCGCTGACCGTCGACAACGGCACGACGACGAACACGGTACTGAACTGGGGCGGGCCGGGCGCCTGCAGCTCGGCCGAGGCGGTCATCGACGTGACCGTTCCCGCGAACACGCCCGGCGCCGCGGTGGTCTACATCGCCGGGAACTTCTCGGCTCTGGGCACCGGCATGTCCGCGTCGAGCGACTGGAACGCCGGACTGTATCCGCTCACGAAGATCGGCACGAGCCAGTGGCAGATCATCGTGCCGGCGGTGTCCGGCAGCACTCTGCAGTTCAAGTTCGATCTCGGCGGCAGCTGGACGAACGTCGAGGAGGCGGCGTCCTGCGGCAGCGTGGCCAACCGGAGCTTCTACTTCAACGGCTCCGGCAGCTCGTATACGGCCGATGACTCCGTGCTGAACTGGGCCGGTTTGAACGGCTGCTGATCCGCGGGCGCACGAGACGTGCCGCGCTCCGCATGATGTGCGCAGCGCGGCACGCCGGTGGACGCCGGGGTTAGAGGGTGCGCGGGCAGGAGTGCCGGATCAGGGCCTGACCACTTCCAGCGCGTGCCGGGCCTCCTCCACCGGAGCCAGCACCCGCGGCGGCACGTTCAACACGATCAGCCTGCGCCGCACGCCGTCGACCCGGTCGACGCCCGTCGCGTACCAGGACCGGTGCAGCTGCGCGATCGCGCCGCCGAGCAGCCTGGCGGATTCCTCCAGTTCGCCCTGCTGCGCGCGCACGTGCGCCAGGTCGGCAAGCGTGATCGAACGCTGTTTCGCCCCGGAGGCCGGCAGCGTGCGCAGCGTGCGTTCCAGCGAGGCGGCGGCCTCGCCGGTGCGGCCGGTGGCCATCTGGCAGTAGCCCTTGAACCCGGCCAACCGGGAGGCGTCGTAGAAGTCGAGCCATTGCGGTTCCATGCCGGTCGAGCCCGCCGCGCCGATCCCGCCGAGCGCTCCCTCCGCGCGCGCGATCAGGTCGCCCGACGCGGCCGCCGCGCCGAGCCTCGCCTCGACCTCTGATTCGACCGCGTACATCCACGAGCGCTGCACGGCGCCGATCGCGCCCGCCGCCTCGTCGTGGGCGAGCGCCATCAGGTCCCTGGCCCGCCGCGCCCGCCCCGCGAAGGCCGGCACGAAGGCCATGTGCGCGAGCACCGCGCCGGTCAGCGCCCGATCGGCCGCCTCACGCGCCGCGTTGAGAGCCACCGTGAAGTAGCTGTCCGCGAGCCTGGGCTGCTGCAGATCGAAGAAGGCCAGCCGGGCGGCCAGCAGCGCGGTCTCGGCGACCGGGTGGGCCAGCCGGGTGCGCAGCGCCGGGGAGTCGGTCGCGCGCAGCAGGCCGACGCCGAGTTCGGAGTGCGCGGCCACCGGGGCGAACATCGCCGAGGCCGCGACGCTCCAGTAGAGCGTCCGGTGCTGCGCGGTGATCGCCGCGTATCCGGCCACGAGGGTCGAATCCACGGTGGCGGCGCGGGACGTACCGCCGCCGCGCTGCTGCGCGAGCCGGTCAGCGGCCTCAGGATGCTGCAACCCCGGCTTACTAGCAGCATCCTGATATTCAAGGCTGTGATATAGCGCGTCGTCTTGCGGTGAGCCCTGATACGGGGACCGGACCGAAGCCCGCGCCGAGGCGGGCGCCGTGGCGGCCAACCCACCGGAACCGAGCGCGACCGCGCCCGTCATGAACTGCCGTCTCTTCACCGGGTCGTGCCTCTCGTGGTCGTCGTGCGGCGACCGCGTGACCCCTGCTCCCCTGTCCCTGTCCGCCAATCCGTCCGAGCCCGAATCGGGCGGACCGGCCTGCTGCCGTGCCCACTGCGGCTGGAATCCCATCCGCTCGATCGGCACGCCGAACAATGCTTCAAGCACCGCCTGATACGCCGGCAGCGGCAGCGGCGGATTGTCGCTCTCCCAGCGCCGCACCTGCCGCACCGAAAGCGAGAGCGGACGGCCGATCTGCCGGGAGCGCGCCTCGAAGGCGGCGGCGAAGTCGGCCTGCGTCCAGAAGCGGCGCAGCCGCAGTTGCCGCAGCGCGCTGTTGCTCGCGGCCGCCGGACCCGCGCCCGCGCGCGCTGCCGGCGGGGGCGGCACCTGTGGTGTGGGTATCGCGTGTGGCGTGTGGGATGTGCTGCGCGCCTGACCCTGCCGTGACGGTGTCGCCTGCGGCATCGCCCGGACTCCTTCCTGCGGCGTTCACGGTGCGCGTGTGGTAGATCAGCGCAGAGTGGCAACCGATCCGCATCGTAAGTTAGCCCGGATCGGTGAACGCCGGGGGCGTTTCCACCCTTTCGTGGGATGGCGATGTCCGGCGCGAGTCCGCATGGACGGGATTTAAGGGTCATATGCGCAGATGTGCGTGGTCGGGTCTTTCGGCGAACGGTTCGAAAAAAGCGGGAACGATACGGGCGGTCCGGTCGTCTCAACGACTGTGGGGGCGACTGACGCGGCGGCGGTAGGAGCTACGGAACACCAGTGCCACGGCGTCCGTTGGAGCGGATAGGACACACTCGGAGGGGATTGTGTTAGTGGACGAGATGGCTGTGTTGGAGAACGGGACGACGGGCGGATCGGCGCACGGCGGGAAGGCGGGCGCTCGGTCGGCACACACGGGTCAAGGTCAGGCTGCGGCCAGAAGCGACTCGGCGACGGTCGCGGTACTGCCCGAGCGCAGGTCCGCGCGTAACGCGGCGCGCATTCCGCCGGTCGCTCAGCTGCGGCTGGGCTGGCAGGAGCGGGCGGCGTGCCAGGGTTCGGACGCGCGGCTGTTCTTCGGCCCGGAGAAGGAGCGCATCCGCGACCGCGAGGTGCGCGAGGGCGCCGCGAAGCGGGTGTGCGCGAGCTGCCCGGTGCTGCGGGAGTGCCGCAACCACGCGCTGCAGACACCGGAACTGTTCGGTATCTGGGGCGGGCTGAGCGAAACCGACCGGGAGATCGGATTCGGCCGGTCCTTCGGCCGGCGGATCCCGCGGCCGCGTTCGGTCGCGGCGGCCTGAGCGACTGCTGCTCGGGCGATTCTTCCGAAAGCGGGGATGAACGGGAGCGGGGACGAGAAGACCGGGGCGAGATTTATCCACAGTCTGAACACGGGACGGACCGCGTGAGCGGTGCGAGGTGCGCGCAGCGGGAGGCGGTCAGTCCGAAGCGGAGCGCACCCACCACACCGCCGTGTCGGCCGGCAGCGTCACGCCGGCCTGACCGGCGGCGCCGACTTCGAGTTCGAACGGGCCGCTGGCGAGTATCGGCGTGCCCGGGGCGGGCAGCGCCACCGGTTCGCTCCCGGTGTTGACGGTGCAGACGAATCCGGGTTCGCGGGTGAATACCAGCGTGCCGGCCGGGGACGGGCTCCACTCCAGCGCGCCGTCGCCGAGCGCGGGGTGTTCCCGGCGCAGCCGCAGCGCCTCGCGGTAGAGCCCGAGCATCGAGTCAGGGTCCTGCCACTGTGTCTCGACGGTCAGCGCGGCCCAGTGCGCCGGGGCCGGCAGCCAGCCGTCCGCGATGCCGAGCGGGGTGAAGTTGAACGGCGGGACCGCACCGTTCCACGGCAGCGGCACCCGGCAGCCGTCGCGCCCGGCGCTGCCGTCCGCGGACCGGAAGCGTTGCGGGTCCTGCAGCAGTTCGGCAGGTAGGTCGAAGACCTCTTCCAGACCCAACTCCTCACCCTGATACACATACGCCGAGCCCGGCAGCGCCAGCATGAGCAGCGCCGCGGCGCGTGCCCTCCGCTGCCCGGTCTCGCCGCCGCCGTACCGGGTCACGTGCCGCTGCACGTCGTGGTTGGACAGCACCCACGTCGAGGGGGCACCGACCAGCCTGGCGGTGCCCAAGGACTGGTCGATCACGGTTCGCAGCGGCTGCGCCTCCCACGGCGTGCCGAGGTAATGGAAGTTGAACGCCTGGTGCAGCTCGTCCGGCCGCACATACGCGGCCAGTCGCTCCAGCGACGGCGCCCACGCTTCGGCCACCGCGATCCGCTCGCCGGGATAGGTGTCGAGGATCCGCCGCCACGAGCGGTGGATCTGGTGCACCTCGTCCTGGTCGAAGTAGGGCAGGACCGCGCTGCCCAGCATGGTGATCTGCTCGGAGTAGCCCACATCCGGCAGCCCGTGCTGCTTGATCATGCCGTGCGCGACGTCGACCCGGAACCCGTCGACCCCGCGGTCCAGCCAGAATTCCAGGACCTGCTCGAACTGTTCGCGCACCCACGGGTTGCGCCAGTTCAGGTCGGGCTGCGCCGGATCGAACAGGTGCAGGTACCACTCGCCCGCGGTGCCGTCGCGCTCGATGATGCGCGTCCAGGCCGGCCCGCCGAACACCGATTCCCAGTCGTTCGGCGGCAGCTCGCCGTGCTCGCCCTTGCCGGGCCGGAAGATGTACCGGCCGCGGGCCGCGTCGCCCGGTTCGGCGGCCAGCGCCTCGGTGAACCACTGGTGCCGGTCCGAGGTGTGGTTCGGCACCACGTCCACGATCACGCGCAGACCGGCCGCGTGCGCCTCGGCGACCAGCGCGTCGAAGTCCCCGAGCGTCCCGAACTGCGGATCGACCGCGCAGTAGTCGGCCACGTCGTAGCCGCCGTCCGCCATGGGCGAGGGGTAGAACGGCGTGATCCACACCGCGTCGACGCCGAGGGCGCGCAGGTAGGGCAGCCGGGTGCGGATGCCCAGCAGATCGCCGATGCCGTCGCCGTTTCCGTCGGCGAAGGATCGGATGTAGACCTGGTAGATCACCGCCTCCCGCCACCAGGCCGCACGCTCGTCCGGCGGCGCGGACAGTTCGGCGCAGGGCTGCGCGGGCGATAGCCCTGCGGGCGGCGCGAGGTCGGTGAGGGCCTGCGTCGGCTGGGCCGGGACCGCGGCGAGCACGCGGTCAGGTCCGGTCAGGGTCATGGTCTGTACGTCTTCCATCAAGCGTGTTACGTCCGGCCGACGATAACCCACCCTTCCGGCGTCCGGCTGCGGCGTTTCGCAGTCCGGGCGGTGAGCCCGGTCACACTCGCCGATCACGGCCGCCGGAAAAGTGATATCACTATGATAGATTCCAGACAGGGAAGTTCGGGCGACGGGAAGGGAACGACGATGTCGACGGCATCAGATACGGGGACGGGTTCGGCCCCCGGCGGCCACACGGTGCGCATGCCGGAAGCGCCGGTCAGCGAGCGGGAAGCGCGCTCGGTCACCGGCTGGGGGCCGCTGGTGGCCAGCCTGGCGGCGATCGCGCTCGGCGTGTCGCTGCAAGCCGCGATCGGCAAGCCGTGGTCGGCGATCGTCGGCGTGGTGCTCTACGTCCTCGCGGTCATCAATCTCTTCGGGCTCACCGGCGTGTTCCCCGGCCAGGCGCGAGTGGTCTCGCTCTTCGGCCGGTACACCGGCACGGTGCGCGCCACCGGATTGCGCTGGGTGAACCCGTTCACGGCTCGCCGCAAGGTTTCGACGCGGGTGCGTAACCACGAGACCGCGACGCTCAAGGTCAACGACGCGGACGGCAATCCGATCGAGATGGCCGCCGTGGTGGTCTGGCAGGTGCACGACACGGCCAAGGCGGTGTACTCGGTAGACGACTTCGCCGCCTTCGTCGCGATCCAGACCGAGACCGCAGTGCGGCACATCGCCACCGGCTACCCGTATGACGCCCGCGAGGAAGGGCGGCTCTCGCTGCGCGAGCACGCGGACGAGATCACGGCCCGGCTGAGCGCGGAGATCTCCGAGCGGGTGACGCTCGCGGGCATCGCAGTGATCGAATCACGGATCACCCGGCTGGCCTACGCCCCTGAGATCGCGCAGGTGATGCTGCGCCGCCAGCAGGCCGACGCGGTGGTCGCGGCCCGGCAGCGGCTGGTGCAGGGCGCGGTCGGGATGGTGCGCGACGCGCTGCAGAGCATGAGCGAGCAGGACATCGTCGAGCTCGACGAGGAACGCAAGGCCACCATGGTCAGCAACCTGCTGGTCGTGTTGTGCAGCGAGCACGCGACTCAGCCGGTCGTGAACACCGGCACGCTCTACCAGTGAGCCGCGATCTTGAGTGAGCGCAAGCAGATCCTGCTGCGGCTCGACCCGTTCGTGCACGACGCGATCGTGCGCTGGGCCGCGGATGAGCTACGCAGCACGACTGCGCAGATCGAGTTCCTGCTGCGGCAGAGCCTGAACAACGCGGGACGGATGCCGAAGGACGTAGGCGGCTTACCGCGTCGTGGCCGCCCGCGTAAGCAGGCTGATACGACAGAGGATACGAGGACGCAGGGGGGTGGGAGCGATGGCAGCGGGAATGACGATCACGAGCCCTGAGACGGTCATCGAGGTCGATGGGCTGCGCAAGGTTTACGGCGCGACCGTCGCCGTGGACGAGGTCTCCTTCGCCGTGCGGCGCGGCGAGATCTTCGGTTTGATCGGGCCGAACGGCGCGGGCAAGACCACCACCGTCGAGTGCGTCGCCGGCCTGCGCACTCCCGACGCCGGCAAGCTGCGCGTGCTCGGCCTCGACCCGCACGGCGACCACAGCCACCGGCTGCGGGACCGGGTCGGCGTGCAGTTGCAGCAAAGCGCGGTCGCCGCGCGGCTGAAGGTGAGCGAGGTGCTTTGGCTCTACGCGTCCTTCTACGAGAACCCGGCCGACTCTGACGCGCTGCTGCGCACCCTCGGCCTGATCGAGAAGCGCGAAACCCCGTACCGGAAGCTGTCCGGCGGACAGAAGCAGCGGCTTTCCATCGCCCTCGCGTTGATCGGCAATCCGCAGATCGCAGTGCTCGACGAGCTGACCACCGGCCTCGATCCGCAAGCGCGCCGGGAGACCTGGTCGCTGGTCGAGGCGGTACGCGACCGAGGCGTGACCGTGCTTCTGGTCACGCACTACATGGACGAGGCCGAGCGGTTGTGCGACCGGCTGGCGCTGATCGACGCCGGAAGGGTCGTCGCGCACGGCACGCCGGCCCAGGTCGCCGAGCGGGCCGGCGGCGGCAAGCGTGTGCGCTTCCGGCCGTCAGCGCCCTTCGATGACGCGTTGCTGACGGCACTGCCCCAAGTCGGCGCGGTCACCCGGCACGGCGGCCGGGTCTCGGTGACCGGCCGCGAGGACCTGGTCAACGCCGTGATCCTGACGCTCGATCGGGCCGGGGTCACCGCGCACGACGTGGAGCTTGAGACGCCAGGGCTCGAAGACGCGTTCATCGCGCTCACCCGGCACGCGGATTCGCACATTGAGACAGGGGGCTGATCGAAATGCGGACTTCTTTGCACGAGCGCCTGCCCGTCGACCGGATCGCCGAACGTCGCGAGGCGCTGGGCGAAGCGGTGCCGCGTCGGGCGCTGCGGCGGCTGATCGTCACGGAGGCGCGTCTGGCCGTGCGCGAGCCGGCCGGCCTGGTGTGGGGCATCGGCCTGCCGGTGCTGCTGATGGTGATCTTCGGGAACATCCCGAAGTTCAACGTGCCCACCGCCAATTTCGGCGGCCAGACCCCGCTGGACGTCTATCTGCCGATCCTGTGCTCCATGGTGCTGGCCATGCTCGCGCTGTTCTCGATTCCCGGCCCGCTGGCCACCTACCGCGAACAGGGCGTGCTGCGGCGCATGGCGACGACGCCGGTTTCCCCGGCCGCCGTGCTCGCGGCGCAGCTGGTGGTGAATCTGGCGCTGGCGGTGGTGGCGGTCGGCCTGATCCTCGGGATCGGCACGATCGCCTACGGGCTGAACGCGCCGGGGCAGCCGTTCGGCTTCGCCCTCGCGTTGGTGCTGACCGCGGTGGCGCTGTTCAGCCTGGGGCTCTGGGTGGCCGCGATCGCGCGGACCGGCAAGGCGGCTCAGGCCATCGCCGGCGCCTGCTTCTTCCCGCTCGAGTTCCTGGCCGGGCTTTGGGTGCCGCGCCAGGTGATGCCCAGCGGGTTGCGGCACGTGAGCGACTACACTCCCCTGGGCGCCGCGGTCCAGGCCATGCAGGACAGCATGAACGGCACCTTCCCGTCCGCTCGCGAACTGCTGGTGCTGGTGGCATACGCGGTGGCGTTCGGCTACGGGGCAGTGAGGATGTTCAGTTGGGAATGACGCACGCAGCGGACCCGCACTTCGAGCAGGGCATGCTCGACGTCGGCGACGGCAACCTCGTGTACTGGGAATCGTGGGGCGACCCGGCGGCCAAGCCGGTGCTGATCGTGCACGGCGGTCCCGGCTCCGGATCCAGCCGCGCGCGCCCGCGCGTCGTCGACCCGGACCGTTTCCGGGTCGTGCGATTCGACCAGCGCGGCTGCGGCCGCAGCACCCCGCACGCCAGCGATCCGGCCACGGATCTGAGCGTCAACACCACCGAGCATCTGCTGCGCGACATGGAAAGGCTGCGCGAACACCTCGGTATCGAACGCTGGCTGCTGCACGGCGGTTCCTGGGGCTCGACCCTGGTCCTCGCTTACGCCGAGCGGCATCCCGAGCGGGTATCAGAGATCGTCATTCCCGCGGTCACCACCACGCGCCGCTGCGAGATCGACTGGCTTTACCGGGGCGTCAGCCGGTACTTCCCCGACGCCTGGGAGCGGTTCCGTGACGGGGTGCCGGAATCCGACCGGGACGGTGACCTGCTCGCCGCGTATGGCCGGCTGATGGAGAACCCTGACCCCGACGTGCGCGCTAAGGCCGCCGCCGACTGGCTCGCCTGGGAGGACGCCGTGATCTCGATGGAGGTCAACGGCAATCCCGGCGCGTTTGGTGCGCGTCCTGACGAGGCGAAGCTCGCGTTCGTCCGGATCTGCGCGCACTACTTCTCCAACGGCGCCTGGCTGGAGGAGGGCGAACTGCTGCGCAACGCCCACCGGCTCAAGGGCATCCCGGGCGTGCTCGTTCACGGCCGGCTGGACATGGGCGGGCCGCCCGTGACCGCATGGGAGCTGGCGAAGGCTTGGCCTGACGCGGAGCTGATCATCATCGACGACTCCGGGCACACCGGCAGCGACGCGTTTCGTGAAGCCCTGATACGGGCGTTCGACCGCTTCGCAGAGAGCTGAGCTCGACGCCCGTGCTGGCCGTGCGGCGACTACCGCAACGCCGCGCGGCCCGCCTGGCGCAGGAGCAGCTCCGAGAGATCAGAGGCCTGACCCGGCGCGCCGGTGGCCGGATCGAACACCGCCGGCTCGCCCTCGGGGATCCAGGGCAGCCGAGCCGCCGTCGCCACCGCGCGGGCCAGTTCGACGAGCTGCGGTCGATCCAGGGTGGCCGCGTCGAGCGGCGGGCAGCCGCCTTGATCCGCGAGCGCCCGGTCGTGTCCGAGATCGACCAGCGCACCGACCCGCGGCGCGATCAGCTCGTGCCAGCCCTCTGCGATCGAGCCGCCGCCCCGCTTGCGGGCGCCGCGGCGATCCGTGACCGCGACGATGATCCGATCAACCGGCAGCCGCACCTCGGCCATGCAGGTCAGCGCGTCGATGGTGCGCCGCAGCGATGCTTCGCCGCTGTCGGTCACCCAGACGGCGGCCGTGTTGAGGAAGGGCGTGGCGAACCAGGACCCGATCACGCACATCGGGCCACCGACCGCCTGCGCCGCTAGACGCGCCCCTTCCAGGGCGTCCCCGTCGACGACCGCGGCACGCAGCGCGGGCAGCACCGGCAGCCACCAGCGCGGACCCGGATCGCCGCCAAGGTAGGAGGCTGACGCGGGCCCGGTGTCGGTGAGGACCCACAACGGGCTGGGCGCGGCGACGGCCAGGTGGGAGAGCGATGCGTCAGTGAGCTGAGAGAGTCCGGCTTCCGCGCCGCCGGCCGTGCCCCGGAAGCCGGCGAGCGTGCCAGTGCCCGAAGACGCTTGCGTCGTCACCCAAGCGGGCCAGGGCGTGTTGCCCCGCGCCGCGCAGTCCAAGACGGCGGTACCGCGCCTGTCTCCGGGTGCTGCGACCGTGTGCCGGTGCAGTGTCGCCGCGAGCAGTGCGGTGACCGTCGTACGCCCCACTCCCCCGCAGCCGGAGAGCACAGGGACGACGAGCCGCCGGTCCGGAGCCAGCACGAGCGCGCCGCCTGCCGGCGCATCCGCCGCGGCACCAGGGTTAGGCACGCAGTCCCTCCAGCCCTTCCAGGAGCTCGGACACGATCGCGTTCGTGCTCGGATGCAGTTCGGTCTCGCCGTAGCGGTACCAGGCACGCACCTTCAAGTCGGCGATCACGGTGTGCAGCCGCTCCTGGTCGCCCTGCGCCGCGATGCCGCGGATCTTGATCTGCACCAGCCGCTCGTCGTCCGGCGCGCCGAGCAGGCCCTGCTCGGCGGCCCACTGCGCCCCGAGCGCGTCGCCGCGGGCCAGCCTCCGGGTGGCCAGCCGGTGCGCCGCGTCGGCGATGACCGCGGGCACCTCAGTCTCCTGCGTTCCGAAGCCGAGCCAGGAGTACCTTCCCGGCGGCCGGTCGGCCAGCAGTTCGCCGCGCACCAGGTACAGGGCGCGGGCCAGTGCCTCGTCGGCCTCCGGCAGGTCGCCGAGCCGGCTCGCCTCGGCATATGCGGCCTGGAACTCGTCCCAGTCCGAGCGTACGTCCTCGGTCAGCCGCACCAGGCCGTCCGCCGCGACCGTGAGCCGCGGTCCGAGCCGGTTCTCGCCGAGCCAGTCGCGCATGTCGCGCAGCATCCGGTCGCGGGCGGCCGGGGTGATGCCGCGAGGCCACAGCGCGCGGGCGAAGACCGGCGCGGGCAGCCCGGCCCGGTGGAAGAGCAGCAGCACCAGCGCCTCGGTGAACAGCGGTCCGCGCGCCGCGTCGGCGGGGCCGACCCCGGTCAGCTCGACCGAACCGAGGATGCGCGCGCGCACGCCGGCCGGCCGGTCCAGCAATTCCAAGCCGCCGGCCATCGGGGCGTCGGCGGGGCGGTAGGCGGGTGCGTAGCGCGGTGCGGCGGCGGCGCGGAACAGCGCGCCGAGTGCGGCGGCGAGCGCGTCCGGCAGCCGGGCGGCCGTCACGTCGCCGGGAACGCCCGGTATCCGCATCCTGCCGACCGGGTCGACGCTGAAGACGGTGAAGTCCGGCCAGGGGTGGTCGGTGCCGACCAGAGCGATGGTGCTGCCGTCCACGCCCGCGGTCAGCACGCGCAGGCGCGCGGTGTCCTCTGGCCCGACGCGTTCGGCGATCAGCAGCCGCACGAGGTGCGGGCTGGTCGCCGCGGCCTGTTCTTCGAGCGCCGCGAGGGCGGAGGGAAGATCGGGGTGAACGCGCAGCCGCTCGGGCGCGAGCAGGGCCAGTTCGGCGGGCAGCCCGACCGTTTCGATCCGGATCTGGTCCGCCCACGGCGCGCAGGCCAGGGTCGCGGCCGCCGCGGCCAGCACCGCGCGGCGCTGCCTGGGTGGGCCGGTGACCGCGGTGCACCGCCCGGCCGAGGTCTCCAGGTCGACGAATATCTGCTCGTCCTCGAGCGCGCCGACCGCGAGCAGGAGCGGGTACGGCATCGCGGGCCGCTGAGCGGTGTCGGGTTCGCGCGTGCACGATTCCGTGCTCTCCGCTGTTTGAGGATCCCGCGGGTAACGCCATTGCCTGCCGTCGGCCAGAGCGACCCACGGCGGCGGGGCCGGAGCGTCCGGATCGCAGAGCACGAGGTGTAGGGCAGCCATGTCGGCGTGGACATAGCGCAGCGATGGCGGGATCCGGCCTGCCACCTCGCAGCCGCCGCGCAGTTCCCGCAGGGCCTGGTCGACCACGTCGATGGTGTCGCACGCGGCGGCGGCGCGAATCGTGCGCTCCACCTCGGCCACCGCCGGATCCGGCGGCGCGACGATGGACGCGCCGGGGTGGTCACGGCGGCGCCGGCGGGCGGCCGCGGTCAGCCCGGTCAGCAGCGCGGCGGCGAGGATCGGCGAGCCGATCAGCGCGACGTAGGGCAGCACGTCGGAGATTGAGTGCAGTACGGAACTCTCGCCGGAGTGCGGTCCTGACGGTTCCTCATGCGACACGGCGGGACGCGAGGCGACCGGGTGCGGGATGAGATTCACCGGCGAGGGTTCGGCGCCCACCGAGCCGAACGATGCGCCGACGCCGGCGGCGTTGCCCTTGTTCGCCGCGCTGCTGCTCTGCATCCCCGGCATCGCATAAGTCTTCGGCGCGATGCCGTCGGCAGCCGCGTTCTGAGCCGCGCTCGACGGCGAAGGCTTCACGGATTGCGGCGACGGGGCCGGCGGCACGGCAGTGCTCTGACCGGCTGCACTGGACGCCGCGGCGAGCGGCGGCAACTGGTCGCTCAGTCCCGGGCCGTCGGCGTCGGCAGGCAGTACCAGGACCCAGCCGGGTCGGATCAGACTGGCGTGTTGCAGCTTCGTGCCGTCCGGCTGAAGCCGGCCCTCGTTCAGCGCGAAGACCTCGCGGTAGCGGCGGCCGTCGCCCAGGTACCGCTGGGCGATGTCCCAGAGCGAGTCATGGTGTCGCCCGCCCGGCGGCTCCACTACGTAGTACTTGAGCGCCGTCACGCTGGCCGCCTCCGCGGACGACGCCGTACTAAACGACGCAGCGTTAGCTGACGCCGCATTAGCTGGCGCGATATTAGCGGTATTGGACGACGTGACGTTAGACGAAGCCGCCCTAACCGATGCCGCGTTAGACAACAACGGTTTGGACGGCGCGGCTTTGTTGGGCGCGGTATCAGTGAGTATCGCGGTGTTGTCGCCGAAGGCGCCATCGTCTGCGTATGTCGCGCCGCTGGCCGGCCCCGCGGACGTACTACGCGCGTAGTCGGCTGCTGGCCTCGGCGCTGCCGGCTGTGTCGCCTGCGGTGGCACGTGCGTACGCACGCCGAGGTCGACGCCTCCAGGCGCGGCCCCGATAGCCACCGGACGCGCGGAAGCGGCGGTCGCCGTCACCCCGGCCACCGACGCGCTCAGGGCTATCGCGACCAGCACGCGGGCCGCGCCTCTGGTGATCGTGGCGCCTGGAAGGTGGATCGCCGTCTCGGTGCCGGTCAGCGCGGACCAGATCTCGACGATTACAGAGGCGGTGAACTCCGCCCATAGCAACCACACACCGAGGTACGCGCATCGCAGCAGTGCGTGGAAGGTCCACGGATCGTGCGGCAGCCCATGCTGCAAGCGCACGCCGGTCAGCGGCCAACCGATCAGGTAGGCCAGCCCCAGCGGAGCACCGAGGACAAGACAGGCGAGTAGCAGCCAAGCCGCGAACGCGACGACGGCAGAGCGTTCGGACCGTCCCGATCGGTCCGGCACACGCATCTTCCTCCCCCTGCAATACAGGGGCGCCAGTGGCGACGGGGTCGCCCCGCGCCGCGTGCTCCCCCTTTGAACACGGCCTTTCCAATACCTCTGACGATGAATCTATCGGCATCGCAGAGCACCGATCCGCAAAGTACCAGCGCTACGCTGGGCAGACAAGACGTCAGCCGAGCGTGACGCGCGGCAGGTCGCCTGCGCCATGCTCTACAGCTGTGCGACACTGCGCACGTGGCGCCACAAACTCGGGACCGCGCACCGCGGGGACAGGGCACGGACGTCACCGACAGCCGCCCCGGGAACGGCGGCGCGGCGGTGGCGGCGCAAGCCGCGGCAGGGCAGCCCGGGATACGACCTAATCCGGCCGCGGCGAAACGGCCCGCGGCGCAACAGGCTGGAGCGAGACAGGCTGTGGCGAAGCAGGCCGCGACGCAGAGGTCAGCACTCGGATCCGCCGCGCTACCCGGCGCGGCGGAGAACGCCGGGCCGAGCACACTCACCCTGTTGATCCGGCAGCGACGCACCCGATCACACCTGCGGCACCTGCCCAAATGGACCGCGCGCCGGCCCGAGCCGTTCGGTATCGGCGGCCTGCACTGGCTTCCCTCGCCCACCGGCTCGCGCGATCCGGCGCTGTTCCTGCACGGCGGCCGCAGCACCATCCTGGCCGTCGCCGAGATCTCCCCCGGCGTGCTGCGCGGACCCGACGCCGGCGATCTCGGCGCGCGGCTCGGCGAGGTGCTGGTGGCTGGCGCCGCCGGCCCGGTCCCGCTGACACGGCTTCAGGTGCTCTGCCAGGTGCCGGGTCCGGCCGGTCGCACTCGGGCGTACGCCGTCGCCGGTTTGGCGTACACGCCGGAGTTGGTGAATCAGGCGGCCCGGTTCGCGCAGGGCGAGCGCGGTCTGACCACGATCGCCGCTCAAGCGATGGCCGAGACGTTCGGTCGGCTCGGCTCGACCGGGACCGCGGGCGCGCGGCTCGGGCCGCTGGTCCCGCTGGACCGCGCCGCGGTGGTCTCGCTGCTCGGCGCGCTCGCGCTGCCCGGCCGCGGCATGCTCGGACCGCGCCATGGCGAGAACCCGTGGCAGCCGACCGAGATCGACGCCACCGCCCCGCGCAGCGTGGCGATTACCGGCCCGGTCGGACCGGCTCGGCAGCCGGCGACGTGGTGGCACGCGACCGGATGGGTGAAGCGGTGGCCGCGCGCTGTGGGCGGGGTGGACGCGGCCTCCTGCGCGGCGTTCCTGCCGCCGGGCGTGAGCGGCGCGGCCTCGATCGTGGTCGGCATGGCCGGGCCGGCTGGTGACCGCGGCCCGGCGATCACCGGCTACGTGACCGTTTCGGGGCACGACGCGGCCGAGGTGGAGCTGGCCCGGGTCGCCACCCACGCGGCCGCCGAGGAGCGCGAGGGTTTCGTCGAGTTCTGCGACCGGCGGCACCATCTGGCCTTCGCGTACACCCTGCCGCTGGCCCTCGGCCTGCGCGGCTGAATATTGCCGCAACCAGAGGTTGCGCATCCCGGCCGCACCGCCTAGAGTCGCATGCAACCAAAGGTTGCGAGACAGAGGCGGCAGGCCATGGAGCTGGAGTACGGCAGCATCGACCGGGAGATCCACATCGACGCCACGCCCGAGGTGGTCTACGAGGTCATCAGCACCCCCGCGCACCTTGAGCAGTGGTGGCCGGACGAGGCACAGTTCACCGCGGCGCCCGGCGCCACCGGTGTCATCTCCTTCGGCGATGACTCGGCGCCGGACGTCCACGTCGCGGCGGTCACGGTCGTCGAGACCGACCCGCCCCGGCGGTTCTCCTTCCGTTGGACCTACGACGAGGGCGAGGCCGCGACGCCGGCCAACTCGCTGCTGGTGACCTTCGACCTGATCCCCTCGGGCACGGCGGGCACGCTGCTGCGCTTCTCCGAGTCGGGATACCGGGAGAAGGGCTGGGAAGCCGCGGTGCTCGAAGAGACCTACCTTGACCACTCCAGCGGCTGGGACTACTTCCTGCCCCGCCTCGTCACCTACGTCGCCCGGCTGGTGTCGACGCGGTGAGCACTCAAGCGGGCGCGGTAAGCACCGCCATAGACGACGAACTGTGGTCGGCCGTGGGCGACCCAACCCGGCGCCGGATGCTCGACCTGCTGCTGTCCGGCGGCGGCGGCAGCGCGACGACGCTGAGCGAACAGCTGCCGGTCACCCGGCAGGCGGTCGCCAAGCATCTCGCGGTACTCGACCGGGTCGGCCTGGTCCACGGCGCGCCTTTCGGACGCGAACGCCGCTACGAGGTCGATGAGGCCCAGCTCGCCCGAGCGGTCGCCCAGCTGGCGTCGGTCGGCGCCGCCTGGGACGCCCGGCTGCGCCGGATCAAGCAGATCGCCGAGGCGATCCAGCGCACCAAGGATTCCTGACCACAAACGCACGAACGCGCGCCGCCACGCCGGTGGCGGCGGCGATGAGTCCTGCCCGAATCCGGGCACCGAAACGAGAAAGAGGCACCGAAATGGTGGACATCCTGCACAGGATCGGCGTCACCTCCTCCCCCGACGAGGTCTACGCGGCCTTGACCACGGTCGACGGGCTGGCGGGCTGGTGGACGCAGGACACGGTCGGCGACGGCGCGGTCGGCGGCGTGCTCAAGTTCCGCTTCGTGCCCGGCGGCTTCGACATGAGGGTCCTGGAGACCCGGCCCGCCGAGCTCGTGCTCTGGGAGGTCGTCGAAGGGCCCGCGGAGTGGGTCGGCACGCGGGTGCGCTTCGAGCTCAAGCAGGAGGACGGCTTCACCATCGTGCTCTTCCGGCACGAGGGCTGGGCGGAGCCGGTGGAGTTCATGTACCACTGCAGCACCAAGTGGGCGACCTTCCTGATGAGCCTGAAGCGGATGATCGAGACCGGCAAGGGCGAGCCCGCGCCGAACGACGTCCAGATCAGCAACTGGCACTGAGGCCTCAGCCCGGACCGCGCGGCAGCCCGGCAGCAGCTCAAGCGCGCCGCTTCGGCACCGGAACACGCATGAGATCCTCGGCGACGCGCAGCTCGCCGCTGTAGTGCTCGCGTGCCTCCCGGTAGAACGCCACCGGATCCCGGTAGCGCCGGGAGAAGTGGGTGAGCACCAGCGAGCGCACCCCGCACTCAGTCGCCACCTGCGCCGCCTGAGCGGCCGTCAGGTGCCCGTAGTCGGCGGCGAGCTTCGCGTCGGCAGCCAGAAAGGTCGACTCGATGATCAGCATGTCGACGCCTTGGGCGAGTTCGTAGACGCCGTCGCACAGGCGCGTGTCCATCACGAACGCCACCGACTGCCCCGGACGCAGCACACTGACCTCCTCAAGCGTGATCGTGCGCCCCTCGTGCTCCAATGCACCTCGCAGTTGCAGCTCGCCGACCGCCGGCCCGCTGAGCCCCGCCGCGGCGAGACGATCGGGCACGAGGCGGCGCACGTCCGGCTCGGTCAGCCGGTAGCCGTACGCGTCGATGCCGTGGTCGAGGCGTGCGGCGGTCAGCCGGCCGAAGCGCTCGTCGGCAAGAACGGCGCGCTCCCCCTGCACCGGCTCCTCGGCAGGCTCCTCGCGCAGCACCTTCTCCGCGTAGTCGGGGTAAAGCCAGCGCAGCCGCGCGAAGGACTCACGGCCGGACGCGGGGTAGTGGCAGTGCACCAGGTGTTCCACGCCGTCGAGCGCTATCCGGGAGAGCACGCCGGGCAGGCCGAAGCAGTGGTCGCCGTGAAAGTGGGTGACGCAGATGCGGGTGATGTCGTGGACGGAAACGCCCGCGAGCGTCATCTGCCGCTGCGTTCCCTCGCCGGGATCGAACAGGAAGCCCTGGTCGTCCCAGCGCAGGAAGTAGCCGTTGTGGTTGCGGGCACGCGTCGGGACCTGGCTCGCCGTGCCCAAGACCACCAGTTCGCGCATATTCGAAGACTAACGGCGGTAAACCTGACGGTGCATCGGATTACTCTGTGTGTGGCGTGGAAACGTCAGAACAACGAGCTGAGCGCGGTTCCGTCCGGCGAGCCGAGGCCGGTGCACGCGTCCCAGCCGGGGCCGGCCCGGTACGCGCCGTTGCTGCCCTCGGTCACATCCCGGAAGCCCTGTTGTGCGACGCCCGGCGCGATGTTGGCGTAGAGCGTCGGTTGCAGCAGGCCGAGCGGCTTGCCGTTGCGTTGCGCGAGCCGGCACACCAGCGCGGCCCACAGCGGCGCTACCGCGCTGGTCCCGCCGACGACCCCGGACTGGCCGTCGACATAAATCTGATAGCCGGTCTGCGGGTCGGCATTGCCGGCCACGTCAGGCACTCCGCGGCCAGAGGCCGGGACTCCCGCGTTCGCCTGCCAACTCGGCGTGGTGAAGGAGGTCGAGACGCCGCCGCCGGTCGCGCCGCCGCCGCTGCCGTCGTTCCACACGGTCTCGGCGCTGATCGTGCCCGAACCGTCGAGGACCAGCCGGGTGCCGCCGCAGCCGAGCACGTGCGGGCTGGCGGCCGGGAAATCGCAGTGCGGCGCGCCGTCCGACTCGTTGTCGCTCGAGCCGTTGTCGCCGGAGGCGGCCAGCACGGTGACTCCGAGCGCGATCGCGTCCGCGCAGGCCTGGTCGAGCGCGTCACGGGCCTGCGCGGTCCAGGAGTCCTCCGGCCCGCCCCAGCTGATCGAGATCGCCGCCGGGGTCGGGGTGGCGTGCGCGGCGGCGGTCACCGCGTCGACGAAGCCCTGGTCGGTGTTCGGCGCGAAGTAGACGACCTGGGCCGCGCCCGGGGCCAGGGCCCCGGCGACCTCGACGTCGAGCAATACCTCGCCGTCCGCGCTGTTCGGGTCGCCGGTCGGGCTGTTCGAGCCGCCGTCCACCGGCACCGCGGTGACCGAGGGCGTGCTCAACCCGAGTCCGCCGAAGTAGGTGTCCAGGTCGCTTTGCGCGTAGCCGCCGCCGAGCTCGATGATCGCGAGGGTCTGGCCGGAGCCGTCGTACTGGGCCGGGAAGTCGTACGCCGCGCCGACCTGAACCGCCGAGTACGAGGTGGCCGGCGCCGCCGCGCGCGCGAACCGGAAATATGCGCGGGCCTGCGGGCGGTTGTCGATGCCGAGGACCGCGGTCACCACTCCGGAGAGCGCGTTCGGCAGGTTCAGCTGCCCGGTTCGGTAGCGGTGCACTACTCCATCCGGGGAGAGCGGAAACGGGCTGCGCACGAGCGAGACGGAGGTGCCGAATGCGTCGGCGAACGCTGACACGGCGCCCTGCGCCACGATCCGGCGCGCGCCGGGATCCGCGTCGATCACGTCGATCCCGTGCCTGGCCAGGGTTTCCCGGACATGCTCGACGTCGTCGAGGTCCGCGCCGTACTGGGTGCGCAGATCCTCCCGGGTCAGCCGGCGCAGGCCGGCCGAGACCTCGGCGGGCAGATTTTGCCGACGCCGCAGGTACAGACTCACCTGGATGCGCTCCTGCGGATCCACGGGTCCCACGACCTCGGAGCGGGGCAGCGGGCGTCGGTGCGAGGCGGCGAGTTCCATACTGCACATTGATATCCCACGCTCCGTCAGTTCGCGACCTTTGCGGCGATCGGCGTGCCGCGCGGCATTTCGGCGCCGCGCCGCCGCTCCACGGGTCTTGTCGCAGGTTGACAGCGCAGATGGCACCAGAGAACTATTGAGGCTTCTCAGGCCGCCCTGGTTAGGAGCACCTTGATATCCTTCGAGCGGGTGACGAAAAGGTACCCGGACGGCACCGTCGCGGTGAACGAGCTGAGCTTCACTGCCGCGGACGGCGCGATCACCGTTCTGGTCGGCCCCTCAGGCTGCGGGAAAACCACCTCGCTGCGGATGGTCAACCGGCTGATCGAGCCGACCGAAGGCCGTATCGCGATCGACGGGACCGATGTGCGCGCCCGGCCGGCCGCCGAACTGCGCCGCTCGATCGGCTACGTCATCCAGCACGCCGGGCTGTTCCCGCACCGCACCATCGTGGACAACATCAGCACGGTGCCCCGGCTGCTCGGCGCCGACCGGCGCACCGCCCGAAACCGGGCGCATGAGCTGATGGAGCTGGTCGGGCTGGACCCGACGCTGGCCAAGCGCTACCCCTACCAGCTGTCCGGCGGCCAGCAGCAGCGCGTGGGCGTGGCCAGAGCGCTGGCCGCGGACCCGCCGGTGCTGCTGATGGACGAGCCGTTCTCCGCGGTGGACCCGATCGTGCGCAAGGGCCTACAGGAGGAGTTCCTGCGCATCCAGGGCGAGGTCGCCAAGACCATCCTGTTCGTCACGCACGACATCGACGAGGCGATCAAGCTCGGCGACAACATCGCGGTGCTGCGCGAGGGCGGCGTGCTCGCGCAGTTCGCCTCCCCGGACCGGCTGCTGGCCGAGCCCGCGGACGACTTCGTCGAGCAGTTCCTGGGCCGGGACCGGGGCATCCGCCGGCTGACCTTCTATCCGAGCGCCGGCCTAAGCCTGCAAGAGGGGCCCGTCGTCGCGGCGGACACTCCCGCGCCCTCGGCGCGCGACGCGGCGCTGTCCGCCGGAACACCGTGGCTTCTCATCGTGGACGCCGACAGGCGGCCGCTGGGCTGGACCAACCCGGCTGCGCTGCCGGATCACGGTCCCGTCGGCAACGCACGGCTGATCGGGTACGGACACGCCTTCGTCCTCGGCTCCGACTCGCTGCGCGCGGCCCTCGACGCGGCGGTCCTCTCCCCCACCGGCTGGGCGGTCGGCACGGACGGGAACGGCCAAGTCCTCGGCGTGATCAGCCAGGAGTCGATCGGCTCCGCGATCCGCGCGGCGCACGCCCAGGCCGGCACCGAGCGGGAGCGGGCCGACGCGAAGGCCGCGGCGGCCGACGCGTCACCGGAAAGCGAGACGGCGGCCGAGACCGACGAGCCTGGCGCCGCCGAGTCGGCCGCGTCCGCGCCGCCGCCGAGCGACGAGGCGCCGCTGGAGCAGGCCCGATGATCGCGGCCAACGTCTTCGACCTGCCCAGCTACGTCCAGCACTCCTACCTCGGCCTGCTCGGCGAGCAGCTGGAGGTCTCGCTCGGCGCGACGCTGGGCGGGCTGCTGGTCTCACTGCCGATCGGCCAGGCCTGCGCCCGCTGGCGGCTGCTCTACCCGCCGGTGCTCGGCCTGGTGACGGTCGCCTACTCGATCCCGTCGCTGGCGCTGTTCGTCTTCCTGATCGACTACACCGGGATCACGGACACCACGCTGTTCATCGCGCTCGCGCTCTACAGCCTGTGCATCCTGGTGCCCGGCGTGGTGGACGGCATCCGCACGGTGCCCCCCGAGGTCAAGCTCGCCGCCGACGCGATGGGCTACGGCCCCGCGCGCCGCTACTTCCAGGTGGAGCTGCCGATCGCCGCGCCGACCATCATGGCGGCCGTGCGCGTGGCGACCGTCTCCAGCATCAGCCTCATGAGCATCGGGGCGGTCATCGGCAACCTCGGCGGCTTCGGCCAGCTGTTCACCACCGGCCTGCGCTCGTTCAACCTGTCGCTGGTTTGGCTCGGCCTGTTCAGCCTCGTGGTGCTGGCGCTGCTGTGCGACGTGCTGTTGCGCCTGGCGCAACGCCTGATGACCCCGTGGGCCGACCGCAGGAGTGCGCGGGCATGATCGACTATCTTCGCCAGTTCTTCTCCGACCCGCGGTTCCAGAGCGGGTACGACGGCATCTGGCAGCGGATCTCCGAGCACTGCTGGTACTCGCTGATCGCGTTCCTGTGCGCGGCCGCGATCGGGCTGCCGCTGGCCCTGCTGACCGGTCACATCGGGCGCGGCGACGGGCCCATCTCGGCGCTGGCCGCGGTCGGCCGGGCCATGCCGAGCCTGGGTCTGATCGTGCTGCTCGCGGTGAAGATCGGGGTGTTCAACTTCAACGCCGCGCTCATCCCGCTGGTGGCGCTGGCCGTCCCGCCGATCCTGCTGACCACGCACGAGGGCCTGCGCGCGGTGGATCGCGCCGTGGTGGACGCGGCGCGCGGCATGGGCATGCGGCCGCTGCAGGTGCTGTTCCGGGTGGAGATCCCCTCGGCGCTGCCGCTGATCCTCAGTGGTCTGCGAACGGCGGCGGTACAGGTGGTCGCGACCACGACGATCGCCGCCGTGATCTCGTTCGGCGGACTCGGCAGGTATGTCGTGGACGGCCTGTCCCAGTACCAGTACTACCAGGTCGTCGGCGGCGGGTTCCTGGTCGTGCTGCTCTCGGTCGCCACGCTCATCGTGTTCTCGGTGGTCACCCGGCTCGCGGTCTCGCCGGGCCTGCGCCGCAACCGATAAGCCGCAACTGTAAGCACCGTCTACGAGCGCTTAAGGAAACGGCCCCCGGTCATCACCGGGGGCCGTGAAGTCTTCGCGCCGTCAGCGCAATCAGCAGCGTGATCAGCCTGGCGCCGTGGGCGCTATCAGGCCGCTGCCACCGCCCGCGCGAGCGCGTGTTCGAGCACGATGACCAGCGAGTCGCGCACCGAGCCCTGGTCGCGGGCGTCGAAGCACAGCACCGGCACCTCGTCGGCGACGTCCAGTGCCTCGCGTACCGCGTCAAGCGGGTGCGTCAGATCGCCGTCGAAGGTGTTGACCGCGACCGCGAACGGCATTCCCTTGCGCTCGAAGTAGTCCACGGCCGGGAAGCAGTCGTCCAGGCGGCGGCTGTCCACCACCACCAGCGCCCCCAGCGCGCCCTCGGTGACGTCGTCCCACATGAAGCCGAAGCGGTCCTGTCCCGGGGTGCCGAACAGATAGAGCTTGAGCGTCGGGTCGAGGGTGAGGCAGCCGAAGTCCATGGCCACCGTCGTGGTGGTCTTGTTCGGGGTCAGCGACACGTCGTCGATGCCCGCGGCGACCTCGGTGATCGACGCCTCGGTGGTCAGCGGCTCGATCTCGGAGACCGCGGCGACCGCGGTGGTCTTGCCGACGCCGAAGCCGCCCGCGACGACCATCTTGACCGGCAGTGGCGGC
>DASUAR010000219.1:0-15780 GCA_035763685.1 Actinocrinis sp.
CCTGCAGGAGCGCGGCTCGCTGTTCGTCGAGCCGACCACCGAGGTGTACGAGGGCATGATCGTCGGGGAGAACTCGCGCTCCGACGACATGGACGTGAACATCACCAAGGAGAAGAAGCTCACGAACATGCGGCAGTCCACCTCGGACGAGACCGAGAAGATCGTGCCGCCGCGCAAGCTCTCCCTGGAGCAGTGCCTGGAGTTCTGCCGCGAGGACGAGTGCGTCGAGGTCACGCCGGCCTCGGTGCGCATCCGCAAGGTGGTGCTCTCGGCGCAGGAGCGGGCCCGGACCGCGGCGCGGCGCTCGCGCGGCCAGTCGTAGCGCAGGACCCTGACAAGCCGAACGGTCCGGCTCTCCGATTCGGAGAGCCGGACCGTTCCGCGTCTGCGCAAACCTCGCCACGCCTTACTGGTTGGCGCCCTTCGTACCTGCGACGAACGGCAGCACGTTGAGCTTGCCGTGCTGGCAGACCGTCACCGGACCACCCTGGATGGTGGCGCTCAGCTGCCGCTTCTCATCGGGCGGGATGATCCCCAAGTACACCGACTGGGCTTCGCAGGGTCCGGTCTGCGGTTCGTCGGCCGCCGGGACGTCGAAGTCGAACTGCACCGTCGCCGCCACCGAGGCGTTGTTCTTCACGACGATCGTGGTGGGCTTCACCGCGAAGTTGCGCACCACGTCAGTGGCCTGGCCCGCGTTGTTGCGGTCCTCGAGCTGCAGGCCCGGGAAGCCGAAGACGGTGCACGTGTGACCGGAGTTGTTCATCAGCGCCACGTTCATCAGCTCGTGCCCGGCGCCCGCCGAACCGGCCACGATGCTCACGGTCGGGGACAGGTCCGTGGAGACGCACATCGGTACCCCGGATGCCGAGGGAGCCGGGGTGCTCGAAACGACACTGGGGGTGGGCAGCTGCACTTGACCCACGCTCGTCGCCGCCTGGCTCGCCGCGGGTCCGGCGCTTTCCGTGGCGTTCGCCGAGGGGCCGTTGTCACTGCTGCCCGAACTGCATCCGGCGATGATGCCGACCGAGAGCGCGGCAGCGGTCAGCACGCCGCCGATCGCCCATTCGTACTTGCGGTCCATGACCTCTCTCCCAGAGCCGACGCCGCTGCTCGCGGCACCGATGCCATACGCCACCCCGCGCACGCGGACCGCCGCGGCAGGTGCGACCGCCGCCGCCACGGCACCCCCGAATCCAGTCCTGGATCCGTCCCATGTCACGATCGGGCCTTGTCCCAAGTTCACCGCGCCCGGCGCGGTGTGCACCGCGGAGGCGCACGCCAAGGCGTTGACCGTCGCGTTCCCGTTCGTCCGGATACCGACCGCGACGCCCCCGGCCGCCACGGCCACTGCCGTGAATCCGGCGGCGAGACCCATCATCATCGCGCGGTTGTGCCGCCGCCGCGCCCGCAGCACGACCCGCTCGAAGCCGTACGGCGGAGCATACAGGGGAGTCACCGGGCCGATCAGCGAGCGCAGCTGCCGGTCGGTGGCGGCGTCCGCGGTGTCCCAGGTCTGTGCGAGGGAGTCCTCGAACCGGTCCTCGCGCGAAAGCCGGTCGGCCCGCTCCGGGTCCGCGCCGCCGGGATGTTGATAGCGCGGATCGGACCGCGAATCGTCGGGAGTGGGGGTGCCGTTGGTCATCGGGTGCCGTCCAGCGCTTGGCGCAGTTGCGCGCGGGCCTGGAACAGGTCGCTTTTGACCGTGCCCGCAGGCCGATTCGTCAGCCGGGCGACGTCCATCAGCGGGAACCCGGCGTAGTAGTACAACAGGACCGTCACACGTTGCCGGTCCGGCAGCGCCTCCACCAGCGCGCGCAGATCCCGGCCGTGGTACTCGGCCTCACCCCCGGAGGCCGTGTACGCCTGCTTGGTGTGACGCAGCATCTCGCGCTCGCGCTTGGTCTTGCGCCAATGGTCGCGCACCAGGTTGGCGGCTATGACGTACAGATAGCCGACCGGGTCGTCCACCTTGCGCAGCCGCCCGAGCAGCCGGGTGAACGCCTCCATCGCGATCTCGTGCGCGGTGTCGTCGTCATCGAGCAACTTGCGGCACCAGCCGGCCAGCCGGCCGTAATGCGCCGCGAACAGCTCGGCCGCGACCGCGTCGTGATCGAGCTTGCGGCGGCCCGAGGGCGGTCCGGCAAGCTCCGGTTCGGCCAGAATCGGCCAGTTGTCGGCGGTGTCACTCATCCCTGCCCCGACTGATGTGACGGTCATCGGCCGTCACCCGCGTTCCGAGGTGATCCCGATTCGACCATGACCGACCGTCCAGAAAGAGTACTGGTTCCGCAGACCCAACCGCCGTGTCCAGAGACGACAGTGGCGCTGCACGGTTGTCACGATTTTGCTACAGCGCAACTTTCGGCCCGCTGACGGCATCCGTCAGCGGGCCGTGGATGCGTGCGCCGCGTCAGTCGCCGAGCGCGCGGCGCAGGAAGTCCACCTGGAGCAACATCAGGTTTTCGGTGACAATGTCCTGTGGCGTCATGTGGGTGACACCGGACAGCGGCAGCACCTCGTGCGGCCGGCCGGCGGCCAAAAGCGCGGAGGAAAGCCGCAGCGTGTGCGCGGCGACCACATTGTCGTCCGCGAGCCCGTGGATGATCATCATCGGGCGGTGTGGATCAGCCCACTGCCACGCGCCCGGCCCGGCGTCAGGGAACAGCGAGTTCGCGTTGTACACCTCGGGTGCCTGATCAGGGTGGCCGAGATAACGCTCCGTATATCCGGTGTCATACAACCGCCAGTCGGTGACCGGCGCGCCGACGATCGCCGCGTGGAACACGTCTGGCCGCTTCAGCACCGCGAGCGCCGACAGGTAGCCGCCATAGGACCAGCCGCGAATGGCGACCCGGTCGCCATCGAGATCGGGGAACTGCTTGAGCAGCGCGGCGAGCGCGTCGACCTGGTCGTCGAGCGTCGCGCCGGCGAAGTCGTCACGCACCGCGCGGTCCCAGAGCGGACCACGTCCCGGAGTGCCGCGTCCGTCCGCGACCAGCACCGCGAAGCCCTGGTCCGCGAACCACTGGGACGAAAGGAACGCGTTGTGCGACGCGACGGCCATTTGTGCGTGCGGACCGCCGTACGGGTCGAGCAGCACGGGAACCTTCGTGCCCGGCACGTGATCGGACGGGAGGAGCAGCACGCCGCGCAGTTCCCGCTCGCCGAGGACGAGTTCCTGCGGCCGGGCCGTGATCCGCGGCTGCTCGGCGACCGATCGCAACTCGCTGAGCTGCTTCGGCGCGACACTTTCGGTGCCCTCGCCGCCGCCCGCGCCGTGATCGCCGATGCGCAACACCGCGATGCGCCGGTTCGGCTCGTGGAGCGTGGCCGAGGTGACGACCGCGAGCGAACCGCTGATCGCCGCGGCGTTGACGCCGTCGACCGAACTGAGCCGGGTCACCGAGCCGTCGGCCAGCGCGACCCGCACGATGTGAATCCGCGTCGGATCGTCAAAGGACACTGACAGGTACGCATGCCGTGCATTGAACCCGAGCAGTGCCCGCACTTGGACGCCGTCCGGCGTCAGGGCACGAGCGCCGAGCATCAACCGGTAGGCGTCGCCGCGTGGTGCGATCCAGGCCAGTTCGCCGCTCGGTGACCAGGCCGGGGAACCGGGGCCGGACTCGATCCAGACCGGGTCGTGCTCCTCGATCAGCGTGCTCGTGGTGCCGTCCGGCTGGACCGCGACGATGCGCGCGGTGCGCTGATCCCGGGAAAGCACGACGAGCAACGCGGGGCCGTGCGCGGACCAGTGCACTGAGACGAGGTATTCGAAGACCGACCCGGTGTCTTCGGCGGGCTCGGCGCCCTCCCAGACGACGGCGGTGCGCGACCCGTCGAGCCCGAGCCGAACGAGACTGACCAGCGCGTTCGCGGTCCCGGCCGCCGGATATCCGACCTCGCGGGCCGGCTGCCCTGGATTGGCCGGGTCGGCGATGTGCCAGCGGGTCACCGGCGAATCGTCCACGCGCGCGGCCAGCAGTTGGCTGCCGTCCGGAGACCACCAGTAGCCGCGGTGCCGGTCCAGTTCCTCGGCGGCGATGAAGTCCGCGGCACCGTAGGTCACGTTCGGGCCGTCCGGCGCCGCGAGCGCCCGATCACCAGTGCCGTCGACGCCGATAACGCGCAGCGCGCCGCCGGAAAGGTACGCCACGTGCGCGCCAGTCGGATTCGGTCGCGGGTCGATCACCGGCCCCTCGGCGGGCAGCTCGCGCACCGTGCCGGCCACCAGGTCGGTCACGAACAGCCGCCCGGACAGCGAGAACGCCGCGACGCGCACGGCGCCGTCGGTCGCGAAGTCCACGATGCCCGCGGCGCCCTGTCGCGAGCGCTCCCGCCGCGCCTTCTCCTCGACGGTCAACTCCTCGCCCGAGCTGCCAGCCAGCAGGTCCACCGGATCGGCGATCAGCCGCTCGGCGCCGGTCTCCGGGTCCGCGGTCCAGAGGCAGGTGGCCCGGTCGGTGCCGGTCTTGGTGCGCAGGAACGCGATTCGCGCGCCGTCCGGGGCGATCGCGAACGCCCGTGGCACGCCGAGGGTGAAGCGCTGGGTGCGGGCGAACTGCCGGGGAAAGGAGATCTCTTCGGGCATGACCCGATGCTATGAGAGAGCCTGCTCCTGATGCAGCGCGGCATCCCATAGCGAGGGGTACGCGTCGCGCACCGCGCGATCGAGCACCGCGGTCACCTGGCGCGCGTGCGGGAGAGCGCGCCGTTGCGGATCGGGCGGCACCGCCCAGACGACCCACGACGGGCCCGCCGCGCCGGGCGTCGGGAGCGGGCAGCACCGGCCCCGGCCCCAAATGCGCAGGTCCACCCCGGCGTCGCGCCACTTGCGCAGGCCGTACTCGGGCTCGCCGTCGGCGCCGAGGTCGACCAGGAAGCGGATGCGTCCCTGGCCGTCGGTGATCGGCCCGACCGCCGACGGATTCTTGCCGAGCCGCTCCAGTGCCGCCACGCCGACCAGCGACGGCACGTCCACGATGCCCAGCCGCCGCGCGCCGGGGACCGGCCGGCCGAGCACGGCGAGCACCGGCGCGCCGGGGCTCAGCCGCCAGACCGCGCGGACCAGTTCGGGCGCCGAGGAGGCGGCCCACTGCCACGGCCCGGGCGTCAGCCAGCATTCGGACGTCCTGTCGCGTGCCGCATCGGTGCTGCCGCCGCTTCCGGGGGTGACCGGCCAACCGAGGGCCGCTGCGTACCAGACCGCGGCCTCATCGGGGGTGCGCGGTCGCTTCGATACGTCCAGAGAGTTCAGGACCGTATCCGTCATCTGTAGTGCGTCGTCCTTCCCCGGGCTGGTTATCGCCGCTCCCTGTATCGCCGTTCCCTGTTACCGAGTGAATACGATCCGTGGCGTGACTGCGAGACGCCGTGGGCGGACTTCTACCGGACTGCGCAACGTAGCGGGTGCGTAGGCTTGAGCGCATGAGGCATCGCACCAGTCCGCAACCGCGAACCGGCCAGTCGATCCTGTTCGTGCACGCGCATCCCGACGACGAGTCCATCAACAACGGCGCGACCATGGCGAAGTACGTCGCAGAGGGCGCCCATGTGACCTTGGTGACCTGCACCCTCGGCGAGCTGGGGGAGGTGCTGGTGCCGGAACTGGCGTATCTCGCCGCCGATCACGAGGACCGGCTCGGCCCGCACCGGATCACCGAACTGGCCGCGGCGATGCGTGAATTGGGCGTCACCGACTTCCGCTTTCTGGGCGGTCCCGGACGCTTCCGGGACTCCGGGATGATGGGCACCGAGCCGAACAACGCGCCGAACTGCTTCTGGCAGGCCGATGTGGAGGTGGCCGCGGCGATGCTGGTCACGGTCATCCGCGAGGTCCGGCCGCAAGTCCTGGTCACATACAACGACTTCGGCGGTTACGGACACCCGGACCACATTCAGGCGCACCGGGTCGCGATGCGCGCGGCCGAACTCGCCGCCGATCCGAATTTCGGGACGGCGCCGGCGCATGAGGTGTCCAAGATTTACTGGAATACCGTGCCGCGCTCGGTGGTCCAGGCGGGGCTCGACGCGTTGCGCGCCACGGGCGATTCGACCGGCTTCACCGCGGTCGAATCGGTCGACGACCTGCCCTTCGTCGCGGCCGACGACACGGTTACCGCCGTCGTGCACGCCGAGGAGTACGCGGAGCGCAAGGCTGCGGCGATGCGCGCGCACGCAACTCAGATCAGCGTGGTCGGCCCGTTCTTCGCGCTGTCCAACTCGCTCGGGCAGCAGGTGATGGGCGTGGAGCATTACCAACTGGTGCATGGGGAGGCCGGTCCCGACAAGCCCGAGGCGGACCTATTCGCCGGGTTAGCCGTCTAACCCGCAGAATGGCTGCGTGACCCGACCGAAGCCGACCCGCCGGCAGGACTCCGCAGCGCCTTCCAAAGGCACCGCGCCCTCCATAGGCGCTGCGCCTTCCGGTAGCGCTGTGCCGTCCGGTAACGCTGTGCAGTCCAAAGACACTGCGCAGCCCGCCGACGCAATGCGCACGTGGGACGCGGTACCGCAGCGGAGCGCGTCCGAGCCGACCGAGCGCACGATTCCGACCGAACCGCCGCGCAACGTGACGACTACGGCCGGCACCACGCCCCCGGAGAAGGTCTCGCGCTGGTTCTTGCTCCTCGCCGCGGCGGCGGCCGGCGTCGTCGTCGGCGGCCTCGGCTCCTTCGGGCACCGGGCGACCGCAGCCAACGTCCCGACCGGCTTGGTGCTGTCCCTGGGCGGTCTGGTCGGCCTGTTGCTCGGCCTCAGCGAACTCGCGCCGGGCGCGCCGGATTCCTGGCGACCGACCCGCCTGTCCGCGGTCAGCTGCGCCTCGGCCGGATGGCTGCTCGCCCTCATCTGGCTTACCTACCTCGGCCCGCCGCTCACCTTCGCGCGTAAGGGCGACGTGATCCTCCCCAACGACTGGAAATCGATCACGTATCTGCTCGGCGGCATGGCTTTGATCGTCACGGCGGCGTACCGCGCGTGGCTCGCCTCGCTCAACGCGCGCCTCGCGCAGCGCCCCGGCGGCTCGGGAAGCGTTCACCCGCGAGGGTGAAATCCGCGGACGCTGCGAGAAGCGTTCAGTTACGCCGTATCCCTTTCACCGTGTTCGATGCGCCGAAGCGGCGCCGGCGCGTGTTCCCACGGCATCACTCGCGACGGTGGAATATCAGCCATCGGGCCTCCGGCCGACGACGATCACAGTATGGTGATCGTCAAGGCACTGTCCGTGATCGGGCCGATTCGGCGGCGCGGACGTCGATCTGCGATCTGGAAGGCCGGAACGGCGCTGTGAATACTCCAGAGTCTTCGGATTACCCAGGGCGGGGCACGGATCCGTACCGCCGTGATCCTTACGACCCGCAGTTCGCGTCCGGCCTGTATGAATCCGGCAGTTTCGAGACCGGGGCCACCGGAGCGACCGACCTGCTCGATTTCCCGCCGCTGCCGGAGTACTTGAGCGACCCCGGCGGCGTCGCGCCGGGCGCCGGCGACCCATACTCGATGCCTGATCCAGGCGTCGCGGCGTATTCGGAACCCGAGTATCCGGAGCCGCGATACCCAGAGCCGCATCCCCCGGGTTCCCAACCGGCGCCAGAGTCGTCGCAGTCCGGTCTGCGCGTCTCCTCCACCGCCGAGGCGACCGCGCGCCTGCTGATCAAGCTGCCCGACGCGCCGCCTCAGCCCTCGACGACGCTGCGCCCGCACGCCGTCTGGGAGGACCGCGACGAGGACGCCTTGCCGGAAGGCGCCCCGGGGCCGCGCCGCAACGTCGCGCAGGCCGCTCCGTTCGCGCAGGTCGCCGCCTCTCCGGCGCGACCCAGCGCGCTGCCCTCCGAGCTGGCGGCGCTGACCACCGCCACGCTCGTGGTGCCGCTGCCGCGCGACACCCGGCCGACCCCGGCCTTGCTGACCACGACGCTGCCGCCGTCCACGGGCGCGCTGCAGAACGCCGCAGAGCTCGCCGACGCCTTCCACGACACCCTTGAGCAGGTCTTCGGACTCGACCTGGAGAATGTCTCCGCGGCCGATGTCGGCCTCGACCGCCAGACTGATCCGGCCGCGGCGGCCGACGACGATCTGCCGGGCCAGTGGTTCCGCGACGAGCCGGCGGGCGCGGGCGCGGTGGCGCTGCGCGGATCGGCCGGACTCGACGATCCGGAGATCATCGAGGGCGAATTCGCCGATACGGGTCAGCGTCCTTACGAATACGTGCCCGGCGCCGTTCCGGCGTCCACGTTCGGCGGCCCCTACGGCGTCCCCACTCAGCCCGCGGTCTTCCCCGGCTTCGGCGCGAACTATCCCGACGGCCATGATCCGTCCCGGCACGCCCTCGCCTTGCGGTACCTCGGCGGCATCTTCCACAACTCCTCCGGCGAGTCCGCATATCTGGATCCTGGCTCACCGGCCGCCCGCGCCCTGCGCGGCCCTGCCGCGCCGTTCGCCGGACCGTTCGCCGCTCCGGACGCCCCGACCCAGCAGCTCACCAAGATCCCGGCGCAGGCGGCCGCCCCAGCGCTCAACCCGGCTCGCCCTGCCGCAGCGGCCGCCGGCGCTGTGCTCAGTGGTCCGGAAACCGCCGCCCCCGCGCAGCCGCGACCACGACATGGCGGCGCCGCCGGAGCCGAACCGGCAGCCGGTCGCGTCGCGAAAGCCCGCGCCGACAAGTCGCGCGCGGACCAGCGCCGGCAGGCCGCGACCGACGCGGCCGACGACGAGACCGAGCGTCGCGGCGGTAGCAGGCTCCTGACGGTCGCGGCCGTCGTGGCCGCCGCATTCGCCCTGCTCTACGGCGTCGCGCTGGCAGTGGCGAGCGGCGTATTCGGCGGCAGCGTGCCGCGCGGCACGATCGTCGCCGGCGTCCCGATCGGCGGACTGAACCCGGCCGCGGCCGAGCAGTTGCTCAGCGACCGGCTCGGCGCCACGGCCCGCGCTCCGCTGCCGCTGCTGGTCGGTCAGACCCCGGTCAGCCTCGACCCCACGAAATCAGGGCTCACCCTCGACGTCGCGGACACCGTGCAGGCGGCGCAGCGCAACCGCACCAACCCGCTGGTCATCATCCCGGCGCTGTTCGGCGCCACCCACCAGATCGCTCCCATTCCGAGCGTGGACGCCGCCGCGCTCAGTCGCGCGCTCGACAAGATCGCGGCGGCCTACAACAGCCCGATGGTCGAGGGCGCCATCACCTTCCGGTCCGGCGTCCCCGTGGTCACCGCGCCCAAGGAGGGCCGCGGTTTCAGCGTGGACGGCGCGATCACCGCGATCAGCAGCGGCTACCTTCGGGTCAGCGGCCCGCTCCAGATCCCGGTGCAACCGCTGAGGCCGAAGGCCACGCCGTCGGCGCTGCAGAACGCCTTGGAGACGATCGCCCGACCGGCGGTCTCGGCGCCGATCTCGCTGGTCACCGGGACCGCCACCACCAAACTGACCCCGACTCAGCTCGGTGACGCGCTCAGCATCACCCCCGACGCGACCGGCCAGATGACCGCGCATCTCGACGGCGCCAGATTGCGCGGCTACCTCGGCCAGAACGCCCTGGTTCAGGAGCAGCCCGCCGTCAACGCCACCTTCTCCATCACCGGCAACCAACCCGTACTCGTCCCGGCGCGCGACGGACACGGCTTCGCCCCCGCCGCGCTCGCCGCGGCCGTGCTGCCCGCCCTCACCGAGACCGCCCCGCGCACCGCGACCGTGCCGATCGGCCCGCTCCCGGCGACCTTCACCACCGCGCAGGCGCAGGCGCTCGACGTGACCGACGTGCTCGGCAACAGCACCCTGCCGGTCCCGGATGCCCCGAATCGCTTCACCAACGTGCAGCGGGCCGCCGCGCTCGTCGCCGGCAACGTCGTGCAGCCCGGCGCCACCTGGTCCTTCCTCGGCGCCGTCGGCGCGCCGACCACCGCGAACGGTTTCGCGCTCAGCGCGGCGGCGCAGCGCGCGGGCGTCGATCCGTCGGGCGGCGTCGACACGGTCGCCACAGCGGTATTCGACGCCGCGTTCTCCGGCGGCATGGGCGATGCGGTGCACCATCCGCACGCCTCGTACGTCGACCGCTATCCGGTCGGCCTCGACGCCGCCGTGGTCGCGCCCGGCACCGACCTCCAGTGGACGAACACCAGCGGCCACCCGGTCTACATTTACGCCTCCTACGCCAACAACTCGCTCACCGTGGCGCTGCTCGGCGAAAAGGCTTACGACGACGTCAAGGTCGATGTGTCGCAGCGCACCGCCATCGTTCAGCCCACTGCGACGCACGGCGCCTGCGCGCAGGGGGCGCAGCCGGGTTTCCAGGTGGACGTCACGCGCACGCTGCTGCGCGGCGGCAGCCAGGCGGGCACCGAGCAGTTCCACGTCACGTACCTTCCGCAAAGCGGCCAGGGCTGCTCCGGCGCTTCGGCCTCGGGATCGGGGACCGGTGCTCAGCCGAGCGGTTCGGGCGGCGGCACGAAGTCCGGCGGCGGATCCGGCGGCGGCAGCGGCGCGGGTTCGCCGCCTTCCTCCGCGCCCAGCCCGTCGCCGACCGGCATCCTCGGCGGCCTGCTGCACTGAACCGCCTTACTGAACTGCTGCATTGAATCGGCATGACAGTTGTCATGTGAGGTTCACGACGCCGCGCACTGCCGCCGCGCCGGGTAATCCGGTTCGATAGTCCCAGTTGCCAGGGCGTGCGGAATCGGCCGCACGCCCGGGGGATCACGACGACGGGACTGAAGATGACAACGGGAGTACGCGGCGGGCCGGGGTCGGCCGCGGTGACGTTCGAGAACGTCTCGAAGCACTACGGGCAGGTCAAGGCGGTCAACGAGCTCAGCCTCGAGATCCCGCGGGCCCGCACGGTGGCGTTCCTCGGACCCAACGGGGCGGGCAAGTCCACCTCCATCGACATGCTGCTCGGCCTGCGCCGGCCGTCCTCCGGGACCATCCGGGTGTTCGGCAAGGGGCCGCACGACGCGATCACCGCCGGGCTCGTGGGGGCCATGCTGCAATCCGGCGGACTGATCAGCGATGTGACCGTGCGCGAACTGCTCACCCTCATGACGAAGCTGCACCCGCGGCCGGTGCCGGTCGACGAGGTGCTCAAGCGGGCGAACATCGCGGACATCGCCGAGCGCAAGGCGGACAAGCTCTCCGGCGGCCAGACCCAGCGGGTCAGGTTCGCCATCGCCATCGCCGGTGACAGCGACCTGATCGTGCTCGACGAGCCGACCACCGGCATGGACGTGGAGAACCGGCAGATCTTCTGGCAGACGATGAAGACCGAGGCCGAGCGCGGCAAGACGGTCCTGTTCGCCACCCACTACCTGGAGGAGGCGGACCAGATCGCCGACCAGGTGATCGTGATAAACAAGGGACGGCTGCTGGCCAACGGCACCGTCGCGGACATCAAGGCGCAGGCCGGCTTCCAGCGCATCTCCTTCCGGCTGCCCGGCGTCACCCGCGACCGGCTGGTGATGCTGCCGAACGTGGTCTCGCTGGAGATCATCAGCGACCGGGTGCAGATCCAGACCTCGGACTCGGACAAGACCTTCTACTCGATCCTGGACGCCGGATACCGGCCCGAGGACATCGAGATCACCGCGCTCGGCCTCGAACAGGCCTTCGTCGCGATCACCCAGCAGGACAACGGCGCGGACGCGCCTGCGGAAGTAGTGGAGGACGCCCGATGACCGGCGTGATCGCGCTGACCCGGCTGGAGATCCTGCGTGCGCTGCGCAACCGCCGCGTCATGTTCTTCACCATCCTCTACCCGACCGTGCTGTTCCTGCTGACCGCGGGCACCGCGCCTGCCAGCAAGATGGTGGACGGTACGCACCTCAGTCTGCGTACTTACTTCCTGATCGCCTACGCATCGTTCGGTGCCTTGGGCGCCGCGCTCACGACCAACGCGCAGAAGATCGCGACTGAGCGCAAGGAGGGCTGGATCAGGCAACTGCGACTGACCGCCCTGCCCGGCAACGGCTACGTGATCAGCAAGATCGCCTCGGCGACGCTGATCACCATCCCGGCGATCGCCATCGTCTTCATCGTCGGCGGCTCGATGGGCGTGCACCTGAGCGCGGCCAAGTGGCTGGCCGCGTTCCTGGTGCTGTGGGCCGGCGCACTGGCCTTCACGGCGCTCGGCATCGCGATCGGTTACGGCGTGCCGCAGGACTCGGTGCAGATCGTCACGATCCTGGTGTACGTCGGCGGCTCCTTCCTCGGCGGGCAGTTCTTCCCGCTCGGCGGCGGGGCGCTGGAGAAGGTCGGCAAGGCGCTGCCGACCTATCAGGTGCGGCAGCTGGCTCAGGACGTGATCACCGGGGTGCACGTGCCGAGCAGCGGCGTCGCGATCCTGGTGGCCTGGACGGTGGGCGCGGGGGTCCTGGCGGCCCGCATGTACCGCCGCGGCGTGGACGCCGGCTGAGCAGGGGCGGCCGGCGCACATGAGCGGCGAAGTCCGCGAGGACGACACAGCCATCTGGCTCCGGGCACCGTCCCGGACCGGATGGCTGTGGGCTGGGATCTGGCTGATCTACCTGCTGATCCCCCTGGTCGACAACTTCAGCAGGCAGTACGCGGTCTGGCAGCAGATCACCGGCATCGCCGGGTTCTGGGTGTTCTGCTACGTCTACACCCGGCTGACCATGCAGAGCCGCGCCGAGTGGCAGTCCGGCTATCTGCCGGGAACCTCGAACCGCCGGCTCATCCGCTATCTCGCGATGCTGGCGGCGCTGGCCCTGGTGCTCCCGATCCTCTGCACGCCGACTTGGATCGCGCTGTGGATCTACGTTTCCTCGGCCTGCGGCTCCGTGCTTCCACTGGACGGGAAACGCAGCTTGGCGCCGATCGGCGGCGTGACGGCCACCGGCGTCATGGTCGTCGAGGGCGTGCTGCTGGGCGTAGCCGCCGGAACCTGGGGCTGGATGGTGCTGCCCGGCTTCTTCTCCTGCGTCGCGGTCATGGGCGTGCGGCGGATGCGCGGCCTGATCGGCGAGCTGCACCAGGCCCGCGAGGAGGTCAAGCACCTCGCGGTCAACGAGGAGCGGCTGCGGCTGGCCCGCGACCTGCACGACCTGGCCGGGCACTCGATGGCGACCATCACGCTCAAGGCCGAACTCGCCAGGCGGCTGATCGCGCTGGACCCCACGGCCGCGCAGAAGCAGGTCGCCGACATCGAGCAGGTTTCCCGGCAGGCGCTGGCCGACATCCGCGAGGCGGTTTCCGGCTACCGGCGGGCCACGCTCGTGGTCGAGACGGTTTCCGCGCGCACCGCGCTGGAGGCCGCGCAGATCTCGTTCGAAGCCGATCCCGCGCTGCTGCGCCGCTCCGGCACCTTCGACCAGGAGGCGGAGGCGGCGCTCGCCTGGTGCCTGCGCGAGGCGGTGACGAACGTGGTGCGGCACTCCGGAGCCACCTGGTGCCGGGCCCGGCTGATCGAGGCGCGGGTGAACGGAGAGACCACGCTCACGCTCGAAGTGGTCGACGACGGCCGAGCCACGCCGTGCGCTGATTCGGCCGATGATTCCGTGGACGCCGCCGATGCGCTCGGCGCTTCCGGGCAGCCCGGGCTCGCCGCCGTCACCGAACGGGCCGAACGGGCCGAACAGGCCGAACACTGGGGCAACGGACTGACCGGCCTGCGCGAGCGGCTGGCCCCGTTCTCGGCGACGCTGAGCGCCGGGCCGACCCGGCCGCACGGATTCCGGCTCAGCGCTACCCTCCCGGTGCGGTGAGGGTCGGCTAAGGTTGGCCCGTGAATTCGGGGAGCGACCAGGAAAAACGCATCAGGGTCCTGCTGGCTGAGGACCAGGCGATGATCCGTGAGGCGTTGGCGACGCTGCTGAACCTGGAGCCGGACATGACCGTCGTCGGGCAGGTCGGCCGCGGCGACGAGGTGGTCGCCGCGGTGGACGCGCTCGGCGGCGTGGACGTGGCGCTGCTCGACATCGAGATGCCGGGCCTCGACGGCCTGACCGCCGCGGCGCAGCTGCGCAGCCGGCACCCGGAGACCAAGGTCGTGGTGCTCACCACCTTCGGCCGACCGGGCTTTCTGCGCCGCGCGATGGAGGCGGGCGCGGCGGCCTTCATGGTCAAGGACGCCCCGGCGGCGCGGCTGGCCGAGGCGGTGCGCAGGGTGCTGGCGGGGGAGCGGGTGATCGATCCCGACCTCGCCGCCGCGGCGCTGGCCGATGGTATCAACCCTCTGACGAGCCGGGAGCGTGACGTGCTCGCCGCCTCCGCCGACGGCTCCGTCAACGCGGAGATCGCCGTGAAGCTGAGCCTCTCCGAGGGCACGGTGCGCAATTACCTGTCCGCGTCCATTCAGAAGACCGGCGCTCGCAACCGCGCCGAAGCCGTTCGTATCGCCCAGGAAAAGGGCTGGCTGTAGCGCTGACGGGCTCCGGTCCTACGCACTGTGAGGCGTCGGACCGAAGCCGGTCACTGCGTTCCACCGCCGCTACGCGGCGTACGGTTCGGCGGACAGCAGCTTGACCGCCATGGTCTTGCCGTTCGGCAGCTCGTACTCGGTGGTCTCGCCGATCTTGCGACCGTTGATGGCCGAGCCGAGCGGCGACTGCGGCGAGTAGACCTCGATCGCGGCGCCGGCGTCCTCGCGCGACCCGAGCAGGAACTCCAGCGAGTCGTCGTCGTCCCCGTCGAAGGCCACCTTGACCACCATGCCGGGCGCGGCCACGCCGGAGACCGTGGGGGCGACGCCGACCTGCGCGTTCTCCAGCAGTTGGCGCAGCTGGAGGATGCGGGCCTCCTGCTTGCCCTGCTCCTCCTTGGCGGCGTGGTAGCCACCGTTCTCCCGCAGGTCGCCCTCCTCGCGGGCAGCCTCGATCTTCTTCGCGATGTCGGTACGGCCCGGACCCTGGAGGTATTCCAGCTCGGCCTTCAGCCGGTCGTACGCCTCCTGGGTGAGCCAGGTGGCGTTGTCGCTGGTCTGGGTCACGGATGCTCCTCGTAGCGTCAAGCGGATAGTCGGGTAGCCGTCGGATCGGATACCCGCGAAACTACGAGGCTACCAAGCGCCGCCGACAATACGCAGCGAACTGTTATTCCGCCGACCGCGTCAGCCCGTCAGTTTGCAGGTCTGGACCTCGACGGTGTTCGCCGTGGTCGTCGTCTGCAGCGTGTAGGTCTGCACGTTTTTCGCGCGGCCGGACAGGATCGGGACCGAAGCCGTGCCGACCACCGAGCCGTGCCCGTCCACCGCGACCAAGGTGCAGGTGGCGGACTTGTCGGACGGCTTGTCCACCTCGAAGGTCACGATGACCGAGGTGGCGGTGGTGGCGTTGAAGCTGGTCACGGTGCCCTGGACGGCCGGATGCGACAGCTGCCAGGCGATATAGCCGCCGACGCCGCCGAGGATGGCGAGACCGACGACGCCGAGGCCGGCCTTGCGCGATTTCGACATACCGCGCTTTTCGCCGTAGCGGCCCTCCGGCGGCGTCGCCGCCGTGCGGGAACCTTGCGCCGGCGAACCGCCTGGCTGTGAACCGCCCGGGCGCGGGGATCCGGGCGCGCCGGGCCGGCCTGCTGAGGCCGGACCGCCACCGCTTGCCGCGGAACCGGATCGTGCGAACGGGGATTGCTGGTTGTTGGGTTGAGCCGCGGGCCGGTCACCGGTGTTGCCGGTCGTGGCGGACTGCGGGTCGGGCAGCCGGAAGCGCTGTTGCTGGCGCAACGGCTCCGAGCCCGGCTGTGGCCGGGGCGGCTCGGGCGTTGAACTGATGGTGTCCGTCATTGTTCCCTCGGGGTGCCGGGAATCGGGAATTATGCGCGACCGGGCGGTGC
>DASUAR010000220.1:0-17931 GCA_035763685.1 Actinocrinis sp.
CAACTGCACCCGGCCTGTCCTTCCGAATGCTAGTCCCGCCTGGAGACGGACCCTACGGGAATGCGCGCCCCGCGGAGCGGCGGCACACTGTGTCAGTTTAGCGTTGCACCCTGTCTGATCAGGTGTTCCCGCACTTCAGCCGCGTACGCGCCAGGGCTGTACGCCTGAAGCGAACGGCGCGGCGGGTAACCCTCCCGAGCTGAGCCGCCATGCTCTAAATTAGGCGCGGCGAACCACGTGAGAGGCCGTGTCGTGCACTGCTTCGTGCACCCCGCGTCTCACGCAACGCCGCCTTCGAGCTGGACCGCTTGTTGAGCGGTCCGCGACTCCCCTGCTTCCGCAACCCTTTAGGGCTCGCATGTCGACTAACGCCGCATTCGCCGGTCCTGTTCCCGGCGGCCGGGCCGACTCCGTGAGCGGGCGTGCCCACGTAGCCGTCGCCGGAGCGTCGGACGAGGTCGGCGAGCTGGAGCGCTGGTATGTCCAACAGCGGGACTGGCCGGTGCGGCGGGACGAGCGCGGCCGGCTGTGGCTGGAGGCCGGTACCGAGTTCGATGTGGTGGAGGTGCCGGCGGAGGCGGGTCGCCGGGCGCTGCGCAGGTTGATCGGATATGGGCAGGCGGCGCTGGCTCCCGGGCCGGTGGCGCTGTGTGAAGTAACCCAGTCCGAGGCGGCTCGGTCCGAGAGGGCACCGTCTAAGCCGACTCACGCTGAGGTAACGCAGGCTGAGGCGGCCCGGTGCTGTTTCTTCGTGGCCCCTGGTGCCCGCGACGATCTGCCGGAACTGCTCGACTGGCTGGACTGGGGCGGGATCGATCTCGGGATGCGTGCGCACGGCGTCGGTGACCGAATCCCCGCGCCGAGCGCCGAGCGCTGGCTGCATGACCCGCTGGCGGTCCCCCCCGAGGTGATCGCCCTGCTGGCGACGATCGCGGAATCCTGCTCGCGATACGCTCTCACCCGGCGCGCCCGCTAGGTCGGTCGTCAGTGGTTCGCCGCCGTGAAGGCGTCGATGATCTTCTTGGAGACCCGGCCGCGCTCGCTGACCTCGTGGCCGTTGGCCCGGGCCCACTCGCGCACCGCCGCCGTGTCCACTCCGGAGGACGGGCCGCGCACCGCGCCGCGCTTCGGGCGCGCCGCCGAGCCGTCCGCCCGGTACTTGCGCCCGGCCTCGATGTACTTATCGAAATCGGACCGCAGCGCCGCCGCGTTCTTGTCGTTCAGGTCGATGACGTAGTCCGTGTTGTCCAGACTGAAATGGATCGTCTGCGTGGCATCGCCACCGCTGAGATCGTCCGTCATGACGACCACCGTCTTCTGCGCCATACTCGCCTCTTTCTCGCGCAACTGTCTTGGCACACTAGACAAGCGCATTTCCGCGGTGAATTCAACTCCGCGGCCGCAAAAGCAGGTAACCGTTCCGGCAGCGGGTCAGCTACAACACGCGCAGCATCCGGGTGTTGCCCAAAGTGTTCGGCTTGACGCGTTCCAGATCCAGGAACTCCGCGATACCTTCGTCCGCTGACCGCAACAGTTCCGCGGTCACGTCAGGGTCGATCGGGGAGTCGGCCAGCCGGTGGAATCCGTGCCGCTCGAAAAATGCGGTTTCGAAGGTTAGGCAGAACACCCGCCGCACGCCGAGCCAGGCGGCGGTGGCGAGAAGTTTTTCCACAATGGCATGACCGACGCCGAGTCCGCGGCTGCGCGGATGCACCGCGACGGTGCGTACTTCAGCCAAGTCACGCCACATGACATGCAACGCGCCACAGCCGACTACAGAAGCGTCGTTATCGCGTTCCGCTACCCAAAACTCCTGAATGTCCTCATATAGCGTCACGGTGGGCTTGTCCAGGAGAATGCGGTCGGTCACGTAGACGTCGAGCAGGGCGCGAATCTCGGGTACATCGGCGGTCCGCGCCCGCCGGATGGTCAGATCATCCACAGCCGCGAGCATAGGGCTTGGCGCGGGCGGCGATACGCGCCATCCGGCGGTCAAGCGGTGGATGCGTAGGACGCGGGATGCGGACGGCGGCGTGGCGGGCACGACCGGAGCGGCCGTATTCATTTTCATAGCGAGAATCGCCCACCGATAATCCACGGCCTGTGGATTCGTTGGCGGCGAACCAGCGCAGCGCGCTGAGCAGTTCCGGACCGAGACCGATGTCGACCGCGAACGCGTCCACCCGGTACTCGGCGCTGCGCCCGGCCGCGTTCTTGGCGGCGAACGCGGCGACGCCGGGCGCGGCGAACACGACCCTGATGCCGTGGCCGAGGCGAAGGGCGGCACGCGCGCAGCCCGAGATCCAGCGGCGGCCTCTGTGCCCATGCACGCCCTGTCCGTGCAGGTTGTATCGGTCTGCGCGATATCCGTCCGGGCTGTATCCGTCCGCGCTGTATCTGTCCGCAGGGTGCTGCTCTAGGGCGTTCGCGAGTGCTGCGACGGGTGTGGCGAGCAGTGAGCCGAGCAGCGCTATGCCTTGTAAGGGCAGCAGCACCCAGACCAGGAAGGCCGAGACCGAGGTGTGCATGCGCAGGTGATGGCCGAGTTCGTGGGCCAGCACGCCGGCAAGCTCGCGGTCGCCGAGCTGGTCCAGCGCCCCGGTCGTCACACAGATCAGATCGCGGCCCACCGAATGCGCGTTGGCCTCCGGCAGGTCTACGACGCGGATGCGGAAGCGGCGACCGCCCCGTACCCCGGCTTGGGCGATGACGTGCCGCCAGATCCGTTCCAGCCGCTCGCGCTCGGCCTCGACCGGTCGCCGGATCGGCCAGAGCAGCCGGGCCATCGCCAGCTGCACCGGCCGCAGCCCATAGCACAGGGCGCTGACGAGCCAAAGGCCATAGCCGAGCCACAGCGGCGCGCCGAGGGTGCGCCGCGCCAGCAGCGCCAGCGGCAGCAGACAGGCCCCGGCGACCGGCAGGAACACCACCACCAAGGCCAGCGAGCAGAGCGCTGTGCGATCCGGGCGCATCGCGCGGGAGCGGCCGGGGCCCGGCCCGTGGCGGTCGACTCGAGCACCGCGCGCTCCGCGATGCCGGCGCCGCCCGGTCCGATCGGTAGCACGTAACACCACGCTGTGCACTGTGGCAGCAGCCGACAGGTGGTGCACATCCACCGAAAGGGTGGTCAACCGGTTGAAGAGTTCGTATCAGCAGACAGGTCGATTCAGTGTACGAATCGGACCGACAGTGGCAGGCCGGGCGGCGGGATCAGTCGAAGAGGTCGGAGGAGACCGCCTCGGGATCGACCCCGGCGGCCAGCAGCGCGCTGCGGCTCTCGTCCACCAGCGCGCTCGGCCCGACCAGTACCGCGCCGCAGGCTCCGTGCGCGTCGGAGGCGGCCGCGTGGGCGTGCACCGCCGCGAGCGGATCGCCCACGACCTCCTCGACGACCATCTCTCCGTGCTCCTCGGCCAGCGCGCGCAGCGCGTCGGCGAGATAGTGCGGGCCCGAGTCGGAGGCGAGCACGACAGTCAGCGGTCGCAGATCCCCCTCGGCGATGGCGTGCTGAATCAGGGCGTGGACAGGCGCGGCTCCCGTCCCGTGCGCGACGGCGAGCAGTCGCGAGGTACGCTCCGGGCCGGGGAAGGCGAGCTCTCCCTCCGCGGCCGCGATGCGCAGCCGGTCGCCCACCGCGGTCTGGTTCACCAGCACTTCGCTCACGCCGCCGGATCGCCCGAGCTGGACGTGGAACTCGACCTCGTCCCCGCCCATGTCACCGCTGGGCCGGGTCGCGAACGAGAAGTCACGCCAGACGCGGGGCAGCGCCGCGGTCTCCGCGGCGGCGTACTGCCCGGCCACATACCGGTAGGCGCCCTTGTGTTCCGCGTCCGCGAATCGCGCGTGCACAATCGGCCGCGCGACGACGCGCACGATGCCGCCCGCGAGCGTTTCGTGTGCGACGACCTCCGCGTCCCAATACGCGGGCCCGAGCGCGTCCGCCTCGGCCACCGCGTCGAGCATCACGTTGGCCACCAAGCCATATCCGGCTTCCCACGCGGCGTTGGTGCGCTCGGTCCATTGGTCACCGCTGTACTGCGCCACCGCGGCCAGCAGCGAGGCGCCGAAAGCCTGGTAGTGCGCGGCGCGCAGGCCGAATTTGCGGTGCCGCAACGCGAGCCGGCGCAAATAAGGCAGGAATTCGTCGAGCTTGTCCAGGTCGCCCACGATCCGCTGGACCGCCAGGAACAGCCGCCGGTGCTGGGTGGCCGCGTCGGCGGAGAAATACTTGCGGTACCGGGGATTGGCCGCGAAGAAATGCTCATAGAACCACGCGGCCGCCTCGGACCCGTACGGTTCGATGAGCGCGAAGCTCTCCCGGATCTCGGCGATGAGATCCGCCTGCGCCCACTGCGCCGCGTCCGTCGCGATTCCGGCCTCGGCCCCGGGGTCGGCGCTCGCGTCGAAGTCCGCGTACGCGTCCTGCTTTGTTTCCTCTGCTGCTGTCACCACAGCCCTGTCACTCACCCGGGTGAGCTTACCGGGCGGTCCGGGTTCGCTTTCCCCGGACCGCCCGGTTGACAAGCTCAGACGATCGCAGCGGTCACATTCAGTGCTCGTCGACCGCAGGTCGGCTGAATATCTTCAACAATAGGTAAAAGGACGGCAGCACGACGGCCATCCCCAGGCACATCGCAATCAGCATGGCGTTCACGCTCTGCGGTGCCGCTGCCGACTGCACCGCGCTATAGGCGTCGACCGCGCCGCCGCTGACCAGTAGATCCGGGTACTGCGCCGCCGCCCAGCCGCCGAGGACCGTGGCGACCGCGAGCGCGGCGGTGATCCGCGCGACCACGTACCGTTCCCGCCACAGCACCAGCAGGCTCGCGACGCCGAAGGCCGCCGATACCGCGGCGAACGGGATGGAGCGATCCGTGAAGCGGGCCGCGACGATCGGGGCGTCGCGGTACAGGGACGGCAGCATGGCGAGCGCCGCCGCGCCGGAGGCGACGGCCGCGACCATGGCCTTGCGCCGGAAAACCGGGACCAGGTGCGCGATCGCAGGGCTCTGCGCGGCGTTGTGGCAAAGGTAGACCGCGGCGAGGAATGCGGTAACCGCCACCGCCAGCACTCCGGCGGTCAGCGCGAAGGCGGAGCGGAACGGTTCGGTCGGCATGCTGTGCGGGCCGAGCGAACCGGTGGCCAATGCGGCACCGGAGACACCGAACATGAAGGGCGTCAGCACCGAAGCGCCGGCGAAGATCCGGCCCCACCACCGGTCCGGGAGCGCCGCGCCGTCCCCGTAGGCGCGGTACACGTACGCCGCACCGCGTAAGACGATGCCGACGAGAGCCAAGCCCAGCGGCAGTTCCAGCGAGGTGGCGATGGTCCCGAACGCGGTGGGGAAGGCGCTGAAGACGCTGACGATCACAAAGATCAGCCAGACGTGGTTGGCCTCCCAGACCGGGCCGAGCGAGGCGGCGATCAGGCCGCGCTGCCCTTCCGGGTCGCGCTCCTTCTTCCCGCTCCAGCCGGCCACGAGATCCCAGAAGCCGCCGCCGAAGTCGGCCCCGGCGAGGAGTGCGTAAGCGAGCAGGCTCAGCACGATGATGACGAGCATCGCGTTCACGGCGGTCACCGGGTCACCTCCAGAGCGGGCGTGGGCTCGACGTCAGGTCCGATCTCAGGTCCGATCTCAGGCCCGGCCTCGGCGAGTTCCGGCGGAGCACCGCTGGCGAGCCTGCGCAGGATCAGGATCAGCGCGACGGCCAGGCCGAGGTAGATCAGGACGGTGGCGAGCAGGGCCCAGCCGAGCCCGGTGCTCTTGGTGGCCGCGTCGGCGACCAGCATGTGCTGGTAGACGATCCACGGCTGCCGGCCACCCTCGGTGACCTCCCAGCCGGCCAGCATCGCGAGCATCGCGGCGGGCCCGCAGAACGCCGCGGCCCACAACCAGCGCCTGGTGTGCGCGATCCGTGGCACGATTCCCCGCCTGCGGCCGCGCCACCAGCGCCACGCGCCCCAGGCCGCGATGAGCAGGATCGCCGTGCCGAGTCCGACCATCGTGTCGAAGGCGAGGTGCACCACTGCCGTCATCGGCTGCTGATTCGCCGGGGTCTGGTCCAGCCCGGGGACCACCGCGCCGGGCTTGAAGTCCAGCAGCAGGGAGAGGCCGTCCGGGATCGGGACGCCGCCGACGAGCTGGTGCGTCTGGCTGTCGTAGAACCCGCCGACGGTGAGCGGCACGTGTCCCGACGTGTAGTAGTGCCCTTCCATCGCGGCCAGCTTCGCCGGTTGCGTCGTGGCCACGTCGCGCGCCGCGAAATCGCCGATCAGCAGCTGAATCGGGGCCAGCGCCAGGATGGCGGCCATCCCCAGGTTCAGGCCCTTGCGATGGTATTCGTCGCGGCGTCCGCGCAGCATCCCGATCGCGTACACCGCGGCCACCGCGCCGCCGGTGCACATCAGCGCGGCGACGAACATGTGGGTGACCTCGGTCCACGAGGTGGAACTCGAGAAGACGGCCCACGGATCCGCGGTGATCTTTCCGTGGGAGACCCCGAGCCCGACCGGGTGGTTCATCCACGCGTTCGCCATGACGACGAAGAGCGTGGAGAGCGTGCCGGATACGGCGATCGGCCACAGCACCAGCCAATGCGCGCGGCGCGAGAGCCGCTTCCAGCCGTAGAGATAGAGGCCCATGAAGATCGCCTCGGTGAAGAAGGCGAAGGCTTCGAGGGTGAACAGCAGGCCGATCGCGCCGCCGTAGGTGGACATGAAGGTCGGCCACAGCAGCCCGAACTCGAAGGAGAGCACCGTGCCCGAGACCGCGCCGATCGCGAAGAGCACCGCCATGACCCGCGCCCATTTGCGGGTCAGCGCTTGCCAGGCCGGGTCGCCGGTCTTGAGCCAGCGCCGCTCGGCGTAGAGCAGCAGCCAGGGCAGGCCGACGCCGAAGACGGCGAACATGATGTGGAAGGACAGGGACAGCGCGGTCTCGACCCGCGCCACGACGAGCCCGGACAAAGTCGGCTCCCCTCGGCCCCGTGAGGCGTGTGTCACTCCAGCAAACTTCTACACTCCGTAGAAGTTCTTTCGGCATTAGAGTAGACCCCATGGCTAGGCTCGGCGAACTCGAACGCGCGGTCATGGACGTGCTGTGGAACACACCCGAACCGGTGGCTGCCACTCGGATCGTGGAGGAGCTGCCACGCGAGCACGCCCCCGCGATCACCACGATCCTGACGGTGCTCGACCGCTTGGGCGGCAAGGGATTCGTCACCCGGCAGCGGCACGGCCGCGCCTACCGCTACTCCGCCACGACCAGCCGCGCCGAACTGATCGCCAGCACCATGCTCGAAGCGCTCGGCACCACCAACGACCGCCGCTCGGCCCTGGTCCACTTCGCCGGCTCGGTGTCGCAGGAGGAGAAGGCGCTGCTGCGCGAGCTGCTTGAGGAAACCCCCGCCAGTTCGTCGAACGCCTGAGCGCGGCGGCCGTGGTCACGCGGGTCCCGGCCGGCCGGGAAGCCGAGACACCGGTTCTCCCGGGGAGGTCCGGGCGATGTGGCTGATCGCCGCCGCCGCCTGCGCCGTCATCGCCGTGCTGCTCGCCTGGCCGGTGCCGAACGCGTTGTGCACGGCCCGGTGGACGCGCCGCTCCCCGCGCACCGCGATCGCGCTGTGGCAACTGGTCGGCCTCGTCGGCGGGCTCAGCGCGATCAGTGCGCTGCTCCTGGTCGGCTTCGCGCCGCTGCGCCGGGATCTGGCCGGAATCAACCTGATCGCGCTGGTGCTGGCCGCGCTGCTGTTCTCCTGGCTGTTCGGGGTGCTGGCCACCTCGGCGGTGCGGATCGAGCGGCACCTGCGCCGCCAGCGCACCGTGGTGGACCTGCTCGGCCGAGCCGAGGCCGACGGCGTGCGAGTGCTCGACCATCCGGAGCCGCTGGCCTACTGCCTGCCCGGGCCGCAGCCGCGCATCGTGATCACCGACGGCGTGCTCGCGGCGCTGCCGCCGGAGGAACTGGCCGCCGTGCTCGCCCATGAACGCGCGCACGCGAAAGGCCGGCACGAGCTGGTCATCCAGCCCTTCGTGGCCTGGCAGTCCGCGCTGCCCTTCCTCGCCCCGGCCCGGCGCGCCACCGCCGCCGTCGCCGAACTGGTCGAGATGCTGGCCGACGACGCCGCCGCCGAGGCGACCAGCCGACTGACCGTGGCCCGCGCACTGGCCAGAGTCGGCGCGGGGCGCCCGCCGGGCGTCACCACTGCCGACCGGGCCGGCGGCGCGGTCTCCGACGCGGCGGCGCCGGCCTCGGTGCTGGCTCGGGTACGCAGGCTCACCTGAAGGGAAGAACCGTGGTCGAACTGAAGACGCCCGGCGAGATCGAGGCGATGCGCGCCGCCGGGCGGGTCGTCGCCGCGGCGCTGGCCGCCGTTCGGGAGCGGGCGACGGTCGGCACGAAGCTCACCGAGCTCGACGAGGTGGCCCGCGAGGTGCTGCGGTCGGCCGGGGCCAGTTCGCCGTTCCTTGGCTATCGGCCGCGGTTCGCGCCGATCCCGTTCCCGGCCGTGATCTGTACGTCGGTCAATGACGCCGTGCTGCACGGCATCCCGACCGGCTACCGGCTCGAGGACGGCGATCTGCTGAGCGTCGACTGCGGGGCGACGCTCGACGGCTGGACCGGGGACTCGGCGATCTCGTTGATCGTGGGGCGGGAGCAGGCGCAAGACCGGCGGCTGATCGACACGGCGTACGCGGCGTTGACTGCCGGGATCGCCGCGGCGGTCGTCGGCGCGAAGATCGGCGACATCTCGGCCGCGATCGGCGCCGTGGGGCGTGCCGGGGGTTACGGCATCAACACGGACTTCGGCGGGCACGGCGTCGGGCACACGATGCACGAGGACCCCTCGGTGCCCAACGAAGGGCGCGCCGGCCGCGGGCTGAAGCTGCGACCCGGCCTGGTCATCGCGATCGAGCCCTGGTTCCTCGGCGGCGGCAAGGACGAATACGTGGCCGATGACGACGGCTGGACCTTGCGCAGCGCGGACGGCAGCCGCACCGCGCATGTCGAGCACACGGTCGCGGTCACGGATCAGGGTCCGGTGATCCTCACCGCGCCGTGATCGGCGCCGGATCCGCCGGCTGCGCGGCTCATTCAGCCGCGCGGTTCATTCGGCCGCGCGCCAGTTCGTTCGGCGGGTCAGCCCTTTTGGATACGTGGGTCCGCTTCCTCAGCGGCGCGCTCGCGAGCCTTGGCCGCCGCGCGGCGCTGCGGATTCTGCGAGCGCAGGATCGTGACGACGAGCGCGATGAACGCGATCCCCACGATCAGCGGCGCTATCAGTGCTTCGAGGTCCTTCACCACTGCCCGCCACACCTCCGCGACTTGCCCCGCGCACCGCAGGCCCGATGCCGTCCTTCTACTGTGCCACCAAGCGATGTGCGGCTACGCCCCGGGGCGCACCAGCGGGAACAGGATGGTCTCGCGGATGTTCTTGCCGGTCAGCATCATGATCAGCCGGTCCATGCCCATGCCCATGCCACCGGTCGGCGGCATGCCGTACTCCAGTGCGCGCAGGAAGTCCTCGTCCAGCTGCATCGCTTCCTCGTCCCCGCCCGCGGCCAGCAGCGACTGCGCGGTGAACCGCTCGCGCTGGTCGATCGGGTCGATGAGCTCGGAGAACGCGGTGGCCCGCTCGGTGCCCAGGATCACCAGGTCCCACTTCTCCGCGACGCCCTCGATCGAGCGGTGCTTGCGGGCCAGCGGCGAGACCTCGGTCGGGTAGTCCATCACGAAGGTGGGCGCGACGATGTTCTCCTCGAGCAGCCGCTCGATCATCTCCAGCACGATCTGCCCGTGGCCCCAGTTCTGCTCGTAGGGCACGTCGGCCTTGTCGGCCAGCTCGCGCAGCCGCTCCACGGAGGTCGCCGGAGTGATCTCCTCGCCGAGCCGCTCGGAGATGCCCGGATACACCGAGATCTCCGTCCAGGGCTCGGATAGGTCGATCTCGTGCTCCGTGCCGTGTGCGTCCAGGCCGCGGATGATCGTGTTGCCGTTCACGGCCATTGCCGCGTTAAGGATCAGACGGCGCGTTAGATCGGCCTGCGTGCGGTAATCGCCGTAGGCCTCGTAGCACTCGATGGTGGTGAACTCGGGGTTGTGCGTGGCGTCCGCGCCTTCGTTGCGGAACAGCCGCCCGACCTCGAAGACCCGCTCTGCGCCGCCGACGATCAGCCGCTTGAGCGGCAGCTCGGTCGCGATGCGCAGGTACAGGTCCATGTCGTAGGCGTTGATGTGGGTCTGGAACGGACGCGCGTTCGCTCCGCCGTGCACGGTTTGCAGCACCGGGGTCTCGACCTCGATGTAGCCCTCGGCGTGCATCGTGTCGCGGATCGAGCGGATCATCGCGGCCCGCTTGCGCATCATCGAGCGCGCGTCCTCGTTCACGATCAGGTCCACGTACCGCTGCCGCACCCGCGCCTCCGGGTCGGACAGGCCCTTGTGCTTGTCCGGCAGCGGACGCAGGCACTTGGAGGTGATCTCCCAGGAGCCGACCAGGATCGACAGCTCGCCGCGCCGCGAGGTGATCACCTCGCCGGTGACGCCGACGTGGTCGCCGAGGTCGACGTCCGCCTTCCAGTCCGCCAGCGACGGCGCGCCGACCCGGTCGAGCGAGACCATCAGCTGGATCTCCGCCTCGGCCTCACGGACGGTGGCGAAGCACAGCTTCCCGCCGGTGCGCGAGAGCAGCACCCGCCCGGCGATGGAGACGGTCTCGCCGGTGGCGGTGTCCGGGTCCAGGCCCTGGTACTTCTCGCGCACCTCGGCGATCGTCCCGGTGCGCGGATAGCCGACCGGGTACGGATCGGCGCCGCGCGCCTTGATCCGGTCCAGCTTCTCCCGCCGCACCCGCATCTGCTCGGGTTCCTCGGACTGGGGGCTGCTGGTGGTCGGCTCGTCGCTCATGGGCACAAGGATAAGGGGCGGCGGGAAACGGATTTGCCGCTTCCCCGGTGGCCGGGACCGGCCGCGCGGCAGCTCTCGACGCGCTCAGCTCGTGCCGATGTTGCGCTCGTAGACCAGGCGCAGCCCGATCAGCGTGAGCCAGGGCTCGTGCGCGTCGATGACCTCGGCCTCCTCGAGCACCAGCGGGGCGAGGCCGCCGGTGGCCACGACGGTGACGTCGTTCGGGTCGTCGGCCAGCTCGTCCGCCATCCGATTGACCACGCCGTCGATCTGCCCCGCGAAGCCGTAGAGGATGCCGGCCTGCATGCACTCGACCGTGTTCTTGCCGATCACCGAACGCGGCCTGGCCAGCTCGATCTTGCGCAGCTGCGCGCCGCGGGCGCCGAGTGCGTCCACTGAGATCTGGATGCCCGGGGCGATCGCGCCGCCGATCCACTCGCCGCGCGCCGAGATCGCGTCGAAGGAGGTGGCGGTGCCGAGGTCGACCACGATGCACGGCGAGCCGTACAGGTGCACCGCCGCGAGCGCGTTGATGATCCGGTCGGTGCCGACCTCCTTGGGGTTGTCCACCAGCACCGGCATCCCGGTCTTCACTCCGGGCTCGACCACGAGCGAGGGGATGTCGCCGTAGTAGCGGCGGATCATGTCCCGCATCTCCTGGAGCACCGAGGGCACCGTCGAGCACAGCGCTATTCCGTCCACACCGCCGTCGCCGACCAGGGGGTGATTGTGCATCAGACCTTGGAGCAGCACGGCGTGCTCGTCGGCGGTGCGCTGGGGATCGGTGGACACCCGCCAGTGCTCGACGATCTCCTCGCCCTCGAACAGGCCGAGCACCGTCTGGGAGTTTCCGATGTCGATCGTGAGCAGCATGGCTGGGGCTCCGGTGGGGAAGGCGCCGGGAGGTTTCGGCAGGGTCTATCGGTCGGCAGGGTCTGTTGAGCGTGGGTGGAACGGCGGTGCGGCGGCGCGGTCGGCGGCTGCTCAGCTGGTGCGGAAGTCGCAGCCGACGTCCAGGATCGGCGCGGAGTGGGTCAGCGCGCCGACGGAAAGATAGTCGACTCCGGTCTCGGCGGCGGCGCGGGCCTGGTCCAGGGTCAGCCCGCCGCTCGCCTCGAGCCGGGTGCGGCCGTACGGCTCGTTGCGGCCGACCAGCAGCACCGCGGCGCGCATCCGTTCCGGGGTGAAGTTATCGAGCAGTACCAGCTGCGCCCCGGCCTCGACGACCGGCAGCAACTGGTCGAGCGTATCGACTTCCACCTCGATCGGCAGCTCTGGGTAACGCTTGCGCACCGCTTCGAAGGCCTCGACCACACCGCCGGCCGCGATCACGTGGTTGTCCTTGACCATCGCGGCGTCCGACAGCGACATCCGGTGGTTCACCCCGCCGCCGCAGCGGACCGCGTACTTCTCCAGTTTGCGCAGGCCGGGCGTGGTTTTGCGGGTGTCGCGGATCTTCGCTCCGGTGCCCTCGACCGCGTCGGCCCAGCGGCGGGTCACGGTCGCGACACCGCAGAGGTGGCAGAGCAGGTTGAGCGTGGTGCGCTCGGCGGTCAGCAGGTCGCGGACCCGGCCCCGAGCGGTGAACAGCACCGTGCCGGCCTCGACCCGCGCGCCGTCCTGGATGTGGAACTCGACCTGCGCGGTGCCGCCGGACACCAGGTCCACCACCGCGGCGGCGACCGGGATTCCGGCCGTGATGCCCGGGGCGCGGACCGTGAAGTCGGCGACGGCCTGTGCGGACTCGTCGACGGTGGCGACCGTGGTGACGTCTTCGCCGCCGTCCAGGTCCTCTTCGACGGCGTTACGCACGACCCGCTCGACGTATTCGGGGTCGAGTCCCGCGTCAGCGAGCAGCTGCGCGATCTGGGACGAGATCACCGGGCCTCCTCCTTCCGGGCTGCGGACACAGTGGGTGATTCGGGCACTGCGCGTGACTTGGACGCTGGGCTTTGACTGGGTGCCGCCTGGCTGGCGGACGGCACGGGGACGCGCGTGATCTGCACGCCTTCCGCCGTCGCCTGCGCGACCTGACGCACCCGCCAATGCTCGTCGTCGGCCAAGGGGAAATCCTCGCGCCAATGCGAGCCGCGCGTCTCCTCGCGGCGCGCGGCGGCCTCGGCGAGCACGGTGGCCACCTGCTGGAGGTTGGTCGCCTCCCAGGCCTCCGCGCGCGGATCGTCGTCGGCGCGGTCCAGCAGAGCGCGCAGGTCCGCGGCGGTACGCGCCAGCGAGTCCGCGCTGCGCAGCACGCCGGCACCCGCGCTCATCGCGAGCTGCGTCGCGTGACGCACCGAGGGGTGCAACAGCACCTGCGGCCGCTGATCATCCACCGGTTCGCCGGGTGGCGCGTCCCCCTGCGGGCCGAACGCGCGGACCAGGTCGCGACCGATCCGGTCGGCGAAAACCAGGCCCTCCAGCAGCGAGTTCGACGCCAGCCGGTTCGCTCCGTGCACTCCGGTGCAGGCGGTCTCGCCGCAGGCGTAGAGGCCGGGGATCGAGGTGCGGCCCCAGTGATCTGTGAGCACGCCGCCGGAGGCGTAGTGCTCGGCCGGGGCGACCGGGATCAGATCGGTGACCGGGTCGATGCCGTGCTGGTGCAGCGACTCCCAAATGGTGGGGAAGCGCCCGCGCCACTTGTCCTCGCCGAAGTGCCGCGTGTCCAGCCACAGGTGGTCGAGCCCCTGCTCGTTGGCCCGGCGCATGATCGCCTTGGCAACGATGTCGCGCGGCGCGAGGTCGGCCAGCTCGTGGATGCCGGTCATGAAGCGCTCGCCCTTGGCGTCCACCAGGAACGCGCCTTCGCCGCGCACCGCCTCGGAGATGAGCTGCTGCTGGCCGCGCGCTCCGTCGCCGAGCCAGAGCACGGTCGGGTGGAACTGTACGAATTCGAGGTCGGCGACCTGCGCCCCGGCGCGCAGCGCGAGCGCCACGCCGTCACCGGTGGCCACTGATGGGTTTGTGGTGGCCGTGAACACCTGGCCGAGGCCGCCCGTGGCCAGCACGATGGCGCGGGCGTGCACCGCGCCGACACCGTCGCGCGCGCCCTCGCCGAGCACGTGCAGGGTCAGCCCGGCGGCGCGGCCGTTGGCGTCGGTGAGCAGGTCGAGCACGAGGGCGTGATCGATGACCTCGACCTCGTCGACCAGCTGATCCAGCCGGGCCAGCAGCGCGCGGGAGACCTCGGCGCCGGTCGCGTCGCCGCCGGCGTGGATGATCCGGTCCGCGTGGTGTCCGCCCTCGCGGCCCAGCGCGATGCTGCCGTCCGAGCGGCGGTCGAACTCGGCGCCCCGGTTGATCAGCAGGTTGCGCACCGCGGCCGGGCCCTCGGTGACCAGGATCCGCACCGTCTCCGGGTCGCAGAGCCCTGCGCCGGCGGTGAGCGTGTCGGCCAGGTGCGCCTCGGGGGTGTCGCCGATGCCGAGCGCGGCGGCTATCCCGCCCTGCGCCCAGCGGGTCGAGCCGTCGGAGGGCTGCGCCTTGGTCACCAGCAACACCGAGCCGGCGTGCCGGGCGGCCAATGCCGCGGTGAGCCCGGCGATGCCGGAGCCGACCACCACGGTGTCGGCATAGGCGGTCCAGCCGGGCGCGGGGGCCAGCAGTCTCGATATACGGGTCATGTCGCCTCACCGGTGATGGTCAGCGGGACATTGTCGATCAGCCGGGTCGCGCCGACCCGCGCGGCTACCGCGAGGATGGCGTTGCCGGTGTAGTCGTCCCGGAATTCTTGAAAGTTTCCCGGGTCGACCAGCGCGAGGTAGTCGAGGGCGAGCGGCGGGTCGGCGTGTGCGGCCTCGTCGAGCACCCGGCGGGCCGCCGCGAGCACCGCGGTCACGGTCGGCTGGGTCGCGCCCTCGGCCAGCGCCCGGCTGAGGGCGAGCGCGGTCTGCCGCTGCGCGCCGGAGAGGTAGCGGTTGCGGCTGGAGAGCGCCAGGCCGTCCGGTTCACGCACGGTCCGCACGCCGACGATCTCCACCGGCAGATTGAAGTCCAGCGCCATCCGGCGGATCAACGCGAGCTGCTGGGCGTCCTTCTGCCCGAAGAAGGCGACGTCCGGGGCGGTCAGGTTCAGCAGCTTGTTGACGACAGTGAGCATCCCGGCGAAGTGCCCGGGCCGGAAGGCGCCTTCGAGCACCTCGCCCATCGGGCCCGGATCGACCATGACCATCGGCGTGCCGCCGGGATAGACCTCCTCGACCGCGGGGGCGAAGACCACGTCGACGTCGGTCGCCTCGCACAGCTTCAGATCCTGATCGAGGGTGCGCGGGTAGCGCGCGAAATCCTCGGTCGGCCCGAACTGGAGCGGGTTGACGAAGATGGTCACGATCACGGTCTTGGCCGCCTGCCTGGCCGCCTGGATCAGGGCGAGGTGCCCGTCGTGCAGCGCGCCCATCGTCATCACGACGGCCGTGTCGCCAAAGCGCCCGGCGCGGGCCGCCTCAAGGTCGGCGCGGGTGTGCACCACCCTGGTCACTGGTCTTCTCCCTTCGAGCGCGATTCGCTCAGCACTCCCAGCAGCGGCTCGGCCTGTTCGGCGGTGAGCATCCCGGCGGCCAGCGCCCGGTCGGCGGTGAGCCGGGCCATCGCCAGATACGCGGCGCGTACCGGGCCGTGCGGCGTGACCCGGTCCAGCTCTTCGAGGTGGGCGGCGACGGTGCCCGCATCGCCGCGCGCCACCGGTCCGGTCAGCGCCGCGTCCCCGGAGCGCAACGCGTTGTCGAGCGCGGCCGAGAGCAGCGGCGCGAGCATGTGGTTCGGCTGGTTCACCCCGCTGGCGCGCAGCAGGTCGGCGGCCTGAGCGACCAGGGTGACCAGGTAGTTCGCGCCGGCGGCCAACGCCGCGTGGTAGAGCGGGCGGTGCTCCTCGCCGATCCACTCCGGCTCCCCGCCCATTTCCACCACGAGCGTCTCGGCCATCGGCCGGAACTGTTCCGGCGCGGTCACTCCGAACGAGCAGCCGGTCAGCCGGGCCAGGTCCACCTCGGTGCCGGTGAACGTCATCACCGGATGCAGCGCGAGCGGCAGCGCTCCGGCCTTCCGCACCGGATCGAGTACACCGATGCCGTACCGGCCGGACGTGTGTACGACGACCTTGCCGGGTTGGATCACGCCGGTCGCGGCCAGACCGGCGGCGAGTTGCCCGAGCGCATCGTCGGGCACAGTAAGCAGCAGCAGCTCGGCCTGCGTCGCCACCTCTTGCGCGGGCAAGAGCGGAACGCCGGGCAGCAAGTCGGCGGCTCGGCGGCGGGAGCGCTCTGAGACTCCGGACGCGGCGACCACGCTGTGCCCGGCGCGCGCGAGGGCGGCACCGAGCACCGGCCCGACCCGGCCCGCGCCGATGATGCCGACCGTGAAACGGCCAGGACGGGACGTCGTGGCAGCGTCCGGCGGCTGCCCTGGCAAGCCGTCCACGCCCTCACCCCTCATCCGCTTTCCGTTCCAGTCCCTTTAAGGGCGGGTACCGGACGTGGCATAAGCGTACGCGCCCGCGGGGACAGACGCTGTCGACGACCTGTTGTCAGCCAGCGGACAACCTTCCCGCCGCGCCCGACGATGCAGGACAATGGCGATCATGTCGGGTGAGGAAGGCCGGTACGTCGCTGCCCTGGTCAACCGGGCACGCGACCGGATGAACCTGGGCTCGCGCTGGCCGCTCGGCCCGACCCTGCGCGCGTACCGGCTGCACGGCTTCGAACATTGGCTGATCCGCGAGCGAGACGCCTTCGTGCAGACCGCGAAGGCGGCGTTGGCCGCGGCGCTCGCCTGGGAGCTGTCCGCGGAGCTGCTGCGGGTACGCGATCCGGTGCTCGCGTCGGTCGCCGCGCTGGTCGTGGTGCAGGTGACGCTCTATCAGTCGGTGCGCCGGGCGATTCAGTACAGTGCCGGGATCGTCGCCGGAATGGTCGGCGCGCTGACCATCGGACGCTACCTGGGCATCAACATGCTGACGATGTCGCTGATCGTCGTCTTCGGCCTGGTGCTGGGCCGCACCCTGCAATTGGGCACGCAGGTCACTCAGGTCGCGGTGACCGGCCTGCTGGTGCTGGCCTTCGGCAGCAGCTACGGACTGATTCGGGTGCTCGACAGCGTCATCGGCGCCACGATCGGCGTCTTGGTCAACATCGTGATCGCGCCGCCGGCCTTCGCCAGGACCGCGGCCAAGGAGCTGGCGGATCTGGCCGACGATCTGGCCGCGCTGTGCGGCTTGGTGGCCAAGCGGTTGGGCGGCGATTGGGACCACGACCAGGCCCGCGGCTGGCTCGGCCGCAGCCGGGAACTGGCCGCCTCCGCCCGCGCCGCCCGCAAGATCGCCGAGCGGGCCGAGGAGTCGCTCAAGTACCACCCGCGCAGGTCGACCCATCTCGACGACGTGCATCGGGTGGACGAGGCCGCGATCGCGCTCGACCACGTCGCCACGCAGCTCAATAGTCTGATGCGCGGTTTGTCCGACCTCACCGCTGACTTCGCCGGCATCCCGAGCGCGCACCGGTCGCTTCCGCCGGAGCTGGCGCAGTTGCTCGATGACTCGGCAAAGGCGCTGAACGCGTTCGGCCGCCTGCAACTGCCTGACAAGGCCAGTCCGCGCGTTTACGAGGAGCTCAGCCGGCTGATCAAGTCCTCGAAGCCGCATGCGCGCGAGGCAGCTCAGGCGATGCACCCGGACGAGGACGCGCCGACGATGCTGTGGTCAATCCACGGCGCGCTGCTCGACGATTCACGACGGATGCTGCGTGAACTCGACCCGGATGGTGGTCCGCACCGAGAGGGCATTCCAGCGGAGCTACGCGCCTATTCGGCACACCCGTCGCGGCAGCCGGCGTAGGGCAGTTCTCCGGCGCGGTACGCGCTCGCTGCTGTGTGCCCTAGGCGGTGTTGGGGAATGCCTCAAGGGGCGAATCCGGTGATCGACTTCGCCTGGACGCACGGCCGAAACGCCCACAGACAACCGGTATGAGGACGCTCCGGCCGCACGCCCAGGCTCGTCGCGCAGTGAACCATCTGCGCCTGGCGGCGCGTGGCGATTC
>DASUAR010000221.1:0-2345 GCA_035763685.1 Actinocrinis sp.
CCTTCCTGCTCCGGGAAGCTCGCCTGGCCGGTGCCGCGACGGGGCAGCGCGCCGAGCGAACGGGCGCCGGTGGCCGAAAGCTCGGGCGTCGGGGCCTGCGCCTCGCCGTCCGCGCCGGCCAGCAGGGTGCTGGGCACCAGCACCAGGGCGGTGATGCCGCCGCCGGCCGAGCGGCGCAGCCGCACCTGGATGCCGTGCCGGGTGGCCAGCCGGCCGACCACGTACAGGCCCATGCGGCGGGAGATGGCGACGTCGATGACCGGCGGGTTGGCCAGCCGCTCGTTGGCGTCGTCGAGCTCCTCGGGGGTCATGCCGATGCCGGCGTCCTCGATCTCGAGCATGACGCCGCCGGTGTTGAGCATGTTGGCGGTGACCGAGACCTTGGTCTCCGGGGCGGAGAACGAGGTGGCGTTCTCCAGCAGCTCGGCGACCAGGTGCACGAGGTCGTTGACGACGCGGCCGAGCACGTTGACGTCGGGCAGGTCGCGCAGGGCGACCCGCTCGTACTGCTCCACCTCGGAGGCGCCGGCGCGCATGACGTCGAGCAGGCGCACCGCCTGGCTCCACTTGCGGCCCGGCTCCTCGCCCGCGAGGACCAGCAGGTTCTCCCCGTTGCGGCGCATACGGGTGGCCAGGTGGTCCAGCTTGAAGAGGTTCGCCAGCTGGTCCGGGTCCTGCTCGCTGTTCTCCAGCTCGTCGATCAGCCGCAGCTGGCGCTGGACCAGCGACTGGGAGCGGCGGGAGAGGTTGACGAACATCGAGTTGACGTTGGATCGCAGCAGCGCCTGCTCGGAGGCCAGGCGCACGGCCTGCTGGTGGACCTCGTCGAAGGCCCGGGCGACCTGGCCGATCTCGTCGTTGGAGTTGATCGGGATCGGATCGACCGCGGCCTCGGCGTCGAAGTTGTCCGCGTCACGCAGCCTGCGGACCACTTCCGGCAGCCGGTTCGCGGCGATGTCCAGCGCGCCGGTACGCAGCGCTTGCAGCGGGCCGACCAGTGAACGCGCGACCAGCGCGATGCCGAGGAAGGAGAGCAACAGGGCGATCACGATCATCGCCAGGTTCTTGTACAGGTCGGACTGCGCGTTGGTCAGCAGCGTCCCGGAGTCGGTGATCATCTGCTGGATCGCGGTGCCCTGCACGGTGCGCAGGTCGCCGACGGTGGCCGGCAGCGATTCGTCGACGATGGCCGGGCCGAGCTGCGAGCTGCTGTTCTGCCAGCTGGCGCTGCCCTGCAGGATGGACAGCACCCGGGCGACCGCGGCCTGCGCGGCGGTGATGTCCGGGCCGGAGACGGTGGCCTGGAAGGACTGGATCAGCGAGGGCGCGCCGACGTTGAGGAAGGCGCTCTGCGCCGAGGTCTGCAACGCGATCGCCTGGTTGAGGTTGACCGCTTGGATCTTCGCCTCGACCGGGTCCGGGTTCGGCCCGGTGCCGCCGATCTGGCCGTTGGCGATGACTTCCTGGGTGTAGAGCTGCGCGATGGACTGCGATTCGACCAGGTTGTCCAGCGCGACCAGCGCCGAGTTGTCCTGGGCGACCAGCGCGTCGGAGGTGTCGCTCGAGGTCTGGCCGATGACGGCGATGACGTCGTCGATGATGCTGCTGTACGCGCGGAACATCAGGCCGGACTGCACCGGGCTGCCGGTGGCCACCTTGCGAATCTCGCCGAGGTCGGTGACCCGACCGAAGGCCTCGGTCGCGGCGGCGCGCAGGTTCGGGTTGAACGAGGCGTTGCTGATGACCTGGTTGGCGACGGTGCTGACCTGGGTGATCGCGGTGGTGGCCGCCTGCTGCGCGTCGGTGTAGGCGGTGACGTAGGACTCAAGCAGCGGCTTAAGGTTCAAGTTCTGCTGGTCGGCCTGGTTCTGCTGGGCCCGCGCGTCGGCGGCGGCCATCGTGCACGGCTGAATCACGGTGAGGCACACCGAGGCGGCCAGCCGTTCCTGCTGGAGGGCGAGCAGCACCTGCTCTACCGACGTGGTGGTCTGCGCCTCGAAGTGCGCATTGCTGAAGTGCGTCTCGTCCTGGTACAAGGTGTTGATACGCGCGGCGGCCAGGCCGACGGCGGCCAGCAGCGGCAGCAGCACCAGCAGCGTCAACCGATTGCGCACTCGCCAGCTGCGCAGCGAGAACAGGCCGGGCCGTGCTGACTGCGCCGGGGCGAGGTCGGCGGGCTGGGACGGACGGCGGCGCTCCGGCGCACCCGGCCGGCCCGCGCGCGGCCCCGGCTGGGCAGGCTCGCGGCGCGGGGTCACGGGACGTGTCTGCACTTGCCCTCACCAAGTTCGTGACCGCACCAAATACTGCGCGCGTCATGTCAGTTGTAACACTGCGGCCGGTCA
>DASUAR010000222.1:0-3175 GCA_035763685.1 Actinocrinis sp.
GGCGTCAACTAACAGCGCGGATTCCCGCCGCAAGGTGGTCGTCACCGGCCTCGGCGCGACCACGCCGCTCGGCGGTGACGTCGCCACGTCCTGGGCGGCGCTGCTGGCCGGGCGTTCCGGCGTCAGGCCGCTGACCGAGGAGTGGGCCGAAGGGCTGCCGGTCCGGATCGCGGCGCGGGTCGCGGTCGAGCCGAGCGAGGTCATGAAGCCGGTGGAGCGCCGCCGGCTCGACCGCTCGGCGCAGTTCGCCCTCATCGCGGCGCGCGAGGCGTGGAAGGACGCGGGCCTCGACGGCGTCGAGGTCGACCCGGAGCGCCTCGGCGCGGTGGTCGGCTCGGGCATCGGCGGCGTCATCACGCTGCTGGACGCCTACGACGTGCTCAAGGAGAAGGGCGCGCGGCAGGTGTCTCCGCGCACCGTGCCGATGCTCATGCCGAACAGCCCGGCCGCGTACGTGGGCCTGGAGTTCGGCGCCCAGGCGGGCGTGCACACCCCGGTCTCGGCCTGCGCCACCGGTACGGAAGCGGTCGGCTACGCGCTGGAGATGATCCGCACCGGCCGCGCCGACATCGTGGTGGCCGGCGGCACCGAGGCCCCGATCCACCCGCTGCCGATCGCCGGCTTCGCCAACATGATGGCGATGTCGAAGAACAACGATGAGCCGCAGCGCGCCTCGCGTCCGTATGACAAGGCCCGCGACGGCTTCGTGCTCGGCGAGGGCGCGGGCATCGTCGTGCTCGAATCCGCCGAGCACGCCGCGGCCCGCGGCGCCCGCGTGTACGCGGAACTCGCCGCGGTCGGCCTGTCCGCCGACTCGCACGACATCGCGCAGCCCGAGCCGACCGGACGCGGCATCAGCGCCGCGCTGCGGCACGCGCTGGCCGACGGCCGGATCGACCCGGCCCAGATCGTGCACCTCAACGCGCACGCCACCTCGACCCCGCTCGGCGACCTCGCCGAACTGGTCGCGCTGCGCGCCGTCCTCGGTGAGGCGGCCGCGAACGTGGCCATCTCCGCGACCAAGTCGATGACCGGGCACCTGCTCGGCGGCGCCGGCGGCGTGGAGACGGTGTTCTCGGTTCTGGCGCTGCACGAACTGCTCGCCCCGCCGACGATCAACGTCGACGACCTCGACAACGAGGTGACCCTGGACATCGTGCGGGTCGAGCCGCGAGCGCTGCCGGCCGAGACGCCCGCCGGGCCGGCCGTGGTGCTCAACAACTCCTTCGGCTTCGGCGGGCACAACGTGGTGCTCGCAGTGCGCCGCGCCTGACGGCCCGTCATATACCGGTAGAGTCACCTCCGACCCACCATCTCCGAGGTATCGGCGCCTTTAGGAGAGCCGCCTATGACCGCTGTCGTTGACATGCCCGAGCAGCCCGCGCCCGCCGCCGCCGCCAAGGCGGCCGGCCAGGCCAAGCCCGCGAAGCCGTCGCGCGAGGCGGACCCGCGCAACCCGCTCAAGCGGCTGGCGAAGCTGTTCGACTCGGGCAGGTTCGAGCTGCTCACGCCCGTCGACGACTCCGGTTCCGTGGCCGCGCAAGGCCTGATCGAGGGCACCAGGGTGTGCGCGTACGCCTCGGACCCGACCGTCCAGGGCGGTGCGATGGGCGAGGTGGGCTGCAAGGCGATCCTGGTCGCGTATGAGAAGGCGCTGGCCGACGGCGCCCCGGTGATCGGCCTGCTGCACTCCGGCGGGGCGCGCCTGGCCGAGGGCGTGGCCTCGCTGCACGCGGTCGGACAGGTCTTCGCCATGCAGACCCGGGCGTCCGGCAAGATCCCGCAGATCTCGCTGGTGCTCGGCCCGGCCGCGGGCGGCGCGGCGTACGGCCCGGCGCTGACCGACATCGTGGTGCTCGGCCCGGCCGGGCGGGTGTTCGTCACCGGCCCGGAGGTGGTGCGCTCGGTCACCGGTGAGGCAGTGGACATGGATCGGCTCGGCGGGGCCGAGCCGCACGGCCGCCGCTCAGGCGTGGTGCACGTCGTCGCGCACAGCGAAGATGAGGCCTTTGCCAGTACCAGGCGGTTGGCCTCGCTGCTCGGCGATCAGGGCGCGATGCGGCTCGACTCGATCGCCGAGCGCGACCTCGGCGGCCTGCTGCCGGACTCGCCCAAGCGCGCTTACGACGTGCATCCGCTGGTCAACGGCGTGCTCGACGGCGTCGGCGTGGAGCTGCACCCGAAGTGGGCGCCGAACATCGTCACCACGCTCGGCCGGTTCGGCGGCCGCACCGTCGGCGTCATCGCGAACAACCCGCTGCGGCTCGGCGGCTGCCTGGACTCGGCTTCGGCGGAGAAGGCCGCGCGTTTCGTGCGGATGTGTGACGCGTTCGGCGTTCCGCTCGTGGTGCTGGTAGACGTGCCCGGTTACCTCCCCGGCGTCGGCCAGGAGTGGGATGGCGTGGTGCGCCGCGGCGCGAAACTGCTACACGCTTTCGCCGAGGCGGTCGTGCCGCGCGTCACCCTCGTCACGCGCAAGACCTACGGCGGCGCTTACATCGCGATGAACTCGCGCGCGCTCGGCGCGACCCGCGTTTTCGCCTGGCCGACGGCCGAGGTCGCGGTCATGGGCGCGGTGGCCGCGGTGCGGGTGCTGCACCGGCGCAAGCTGGCCGAGGTGGCCGATGACCTGCGCCCACAGCTGGAACTCGAACTCGCCGCCGAGCACACGCGGGTGGCCGGCGGGCTGGACAAGGCCGTGCAGATCGGCGTGGTGGACGAAGTGGTCGAACCGGCCGCGACCCGCCGCGCACTGGCCGCCGCGATCGTCGCCGCCCCGCAGCGCCGCGGACAGCACGGCAACATCCCGCTGTAAGCGCGCGATGTGGGAACGCGGCTGCGACGCGCGCGGCCGGCCGCGCCAGCGAGGTATCGGCAAATCCCAGTCAGCGAACCGGGACCGGCGCGACGGCTCTGTCCCCGAGTGCCCCGTCCCCGACTGCCCCGTCTCGGCTTAGCACGGTCGTTCCCGCGCGTCCGGGCGAGGCACTGTCCCTCGAACGAGTGAACCGCAACACCGGGTACTCCTGACATCCCGGACCGTACTCTGGTCGTTAGATGGCGTTCCCCTTGCGTCATCGGGTATGTACCTAGCAAGTCGGAAGGATCATGCGCGTTTCGTCGGACCTGCGGCAGGGCGAAGGGAGGGATGCCCGGTGTGGATCGGATACCGGTC
>DASUAR010000223.1:0-6449 GCA_035763685.1 Actinocrinis sp.
AATCGCCACGCGCCGCCAGGCGCAGATGGTTCACTGCGCGACGAGCCTGGGCGTGCGGCCGGAGCGTCCTCATACCGGTTGTCTGTGGGCGTTTCGGCCGTGCGTCCAGGCGAAGTCGATCACCGGATTCGCCCCTTGAGACGTTCCCCAACAGCGCCTAGGGCCCGCCGGGAAATATGTGGCATTCATTTCTCGGCGCGCCCTTACCAGTCTTCGGGCGCTGTCCCGACCATGGCGTACTGATCTGATCGAGTGACAGATCGTTGCCCTTAGCGTCACCGGCTCGCTACGTTGCGCATTCGGCCCGCCGAATCGGGGGCGGCCAGAGCGACAGCTCCCTTGGGCGGACGGGCCGCAGCCGAGCGAGAGGAGTGACGCCAGTCATGGCGTCTCACAGACGCGTACGCTGCCGCCCGGGCTTGATGCGTGCCACCGGACTGGTGGCCGCGACCGTCGCCGCGGCCGGCCTGGTACCTGCCGTCGGACACGCCGAGCCGGCTCCAGGTCCCGCCGCCAACGACCCCTCCACCAGCCCGGACGCCGTCAAGCAAGAAGTGGCACAGCTCTACCAGCAGGCCGAGGCGGACACGCAGGCGTATGACGCCACGGAGGAACGCATCGCCCGACTCCAAGCCGCGGTCGCAAACTCCGGAGCGCATACCGCACAGCTGCGTGCACAACTCGCGGCAGCTAGTGGCAGTCTCGGACGCCTCGCGGCAGCACAGTACCGCACCGCCGGCGTGAACCCGTCGATCGCGCTGGTCTTCTCCGCGCATCCGGACAGCTACCTCGCCCGCGCAGGCATGACGGACCGCGTGGCCGACGTCGATCACGAGCGTGTGGTCGCCGCGTTACAGGCCCAGCAGGCGCTCGACCAGCTCGACCGCGAATCCGCCGCCGACCTCGCCGACCTGCGCAGCGCACAGACGCAACTGGCCGTGCACCGCGCCGATATCGAGGCCAAGCTCGCCGCCGCCCGCGACCGGCTCGACGCTCTCGACTCGGCCGACCGCAACCGCGTCGCCGCCGCGCTCGCGGCCGGCGGCGGCTTCGGCTACGGCGCGCCGGATGCCGATACGCCTGGGGACGGCCTTGGCACGAAGGCCAAAGCCGCGGCCCCCTCGCTCAGCTCGCTGGTCTCCGCGATCGCCGCCTCGGCCGCGGCTCCCGGCACCGCCACGACCGGCGCGACAGCCGCGATCCCCGCCCCCGATGTCAGCCGCGCGATCACGGCGGTCTCGGCCGCCTACTCGGAACTCGGAAAGCCGTACGTGTGGGGCGCGACCGGTCCGGGCGAATTCGACTGCTCGGGCCTCACCCAGCACGCGTGGGCGGCGGCGGGCGTGCACTTGCCCCGCACCTCGCAGGAGCAGGCGACCATCGGCCCGAGCGTCCCGCTGTCCGCGATCAAGCCCGGCGACCTGGTGATCTACTTCTCCGGTCGCACGCACGTCGGCCTCTATGCCGGCGAGGGCATGGTGATCCACGCGCCGCGGCCCGGCTCGGTGGTGCAGTTCACCCCGCTCGCCTCCATGCCGATCGACAAGGTGGTCAGGCCCGAGCAGTAGCTTCGAGACCGACCGGAACCGAATCCCGGTTACGCCGCACATCTGCGGTCAGGGCCCGGCCGATACGCCTGCCGCGTGTACCGCGCGCCGCAGTGAGCGGGCCGCCCAGAATGTCGCGGCGACCAGCATCAGGTTGCGGCCGGTAACGAACCACGGCGCCCAGCGACCACCGTGTACGAGTCGCGGAAACAGCAGCGGAAACTCGATCTGGGTGAGTGAGATCGCGGCGAGCAGAAGCCAGCACGGTCCGGTTAACGCACTCTTCGGTGACGTAAGGCACAGCGCGATCAACGCCACCACCCACACCAGGTATTGCGGACTGAGCACGCGGCTGGTCACGATCGCGATCAACACCGCGACGAGAGCGACGTCGTAGTACACCGCCGCGGACCACCGTCCCGGGACCAGATCAGCGCGTCGGCGCCACCACAGCAACCAGGCGAATCCGGCCACGGTCAGCGCCTCGCAGCAGATCCGGACCGCGCCGATGCCGGGACCCGTGATCTCGAACGCGCCGAACTGGTGCCGGATCACACCCGGATAGCCGAGCTGCCTGGCGATCAGGAACGGGGTCGCCAGCACCGATTCGACTTCCAGGCCACGGTTCTGCTGACCCGTCAGGAATTCGAACGCGCCCGGCAGCGCGGCCGCCAGCGCGAGTGCGGGCAGCAGCGCGGCGATTCCCGCCCAAAGCAGCGCTCTGCGGCCGTCCACGCGCTTGGGCAGGCCGGCGGCCAGGGCGGCGGGCCAGAGCTTCATGACCGCGCCGAGGCCGATCGCCGCACCACGCAACCGCCAGGTCCACTCCGTGCTGCTGGTCGCGAGCACCAGGGCGAGGGTCGCGACCATCGCCACGACGATGTCGTAGCGGCCATACACGATCGGCCCAAGCATGAAGATCGCGACGACGTAAGCCCAGGTTCCGGTGTAGTCGGGCCGGCGCGTCGGTGCGCTGCGTTCAGCCGCGTACCAGCACCGATAGACGACCAGCAGGAACGTGATCAGGTCAGCCAGCACGGCCATCGCGTAGAACGCCGAGTAGTAGCTCAATCCGGTCACGCTTCGCACGATGCGTGGCAACGCGATGACGATCGCAGCCCCAGGCGGGTATTGCCACTGCGGGTCGTGCAGCGGGAAGTGCCCCGACGCGAACGCCTGGGACCAGCGGTTGTACGTCTTCACGTCGCCGACGATGTCGCCATGCGAGATGTACGGGATGACGTTGTAGGTGAACAGCAGCAACACGCCCCGGGTCCACGCCCAGCAGGCCGCGGGCAGCACCGCGGTCCGCGCGCGCTGCCTGGTGATCACCCTCCCCGTCGTCGCCGGTGTGGTCAGTGCTGGCCTCGTCGCGGTCTGGCGGCCCGTCATGTGCCTCGGTGCTTCCGATCTGAGATCGTTGCGGCATGCCCCGCACCCTCGTCGTCACGAACGACTATCCCCCGCGACCCGGCGGTATCCAGGAGTTCGTTCAGGCCATGGTCGACGGGTTCACCCCATCGGACGTAGTGGTGTACGCGTCCACATGGCGAGGAAAGGCGGCCGAATGCCGCGCTTACGACGCGGAGCGGCCGTATCTGACGGTGCGTGAGGACACATCTGTACTCCTGCCCGAGCCGCGCCGCACCCGACGAGCGTGCGAGATCGCGCGCGCGGAAGGCTGCGAGACGGTCTGGTTCGGCGCGGCGGCACCGCTCGGATTGATGGCTCCGGCGCTGCGCCGTTCGGGCGTCACTCGCCTCGTCGCGACCACGCACGGCCACGAGACGGGCTGGGCCCAGCTCCCGGGCGCACGTTCGCTGTTGCGCCGAATCGGTGACGGCGTGGATGTCGTCACGTATCTGAGCGAGTACCAGCGCACCCGCATCGGTGCGGTACTCAGTCCGGAGGCGGCGCAGCGGATGGCGCAGCTGTCGCCAGGCGTAGACACGGAGCGTTTCAGGCCCGAGCTACGTACCGCACCCGAGGTCATGGAGCTGCGAAAGCGTTACGGACTGACGGACCGTCCGGTAGCCGTGTGCGTCTCCCGGCTGGTGCCGCGTAAGGGTCAGGACACGCTCATCCGCGCCTGGCCAGCGGTCAAGAAGGCGGTACCTGACGCCGTGTTGCTGATCGGCGGCGGCGGTCCGTACCGCAAGGACCTCGAACGTATCGCGCGCGAGGAAGGCGTCGAGCGCGACGTCGTGTTCACCGGCAGACTGCCGTGGGCGGATCTGCCGCTCTACTTCGCGCTCGGCGACGTGTTCGCGATGCCGTGCCGTACTCGTCGCGCGGGGCTCGACGTCGAAGGCCTTGGCATCGTCTACCTGGAAGCGTCGGCCACCGGCCTGCCGGTCGTGGCCGGCGACTCCGGCGGCGCGCCTGACGCGGTGATCGAAGGCGAGACCGGTTACGTCGTCCCCGGCCGCGAGGTGCATCAGACCGCGCGCCGGGTCGCGGAACTGCTCGGCGACCCGACGCTGTCCGCGAAACTCGGCGCCGCGGGCCGGGCCTGGGTCGAGCGGCGCTGGCAGTGGTCAACGATCCGCGAGCGGTTCGACGCACTGCTCAATCCGCGCTAAACGCACCGGCCTCTGCCTTGACTCAGGCAGAGGCCGGGGGCACAGCCATCGGCTGCGGAGCTACCGCTTAGGGCGCGCCCTTACTTGGCGTAAAGCTTCTCGATCTCGTCCGCGTACTCCTGGGCGACCACGTTGCGCTTGATCTTCATCGACGGGGTGATCTGACCGCCCTCGATCGTCCACTCGACCGGCAGCACCGCGAACTTGCGGATGCTCTCCGCCTTCGAGACCGCCTGGTTCGCCGTGGCGACCGCCTCCTCGATCTCGTGCAGCACCGCCGGGTCCCCGGCCAGCTGCGCGAGCGGCGTGGTCTTGTCCCGCCCGTGCAGTTCGAGCCAGCCGGGCAGCGCCTCGGAGTCGAGGGTCACCAGGGCCGCGATGAACGGCTGCTTGTCGCCGACCACCATGGTCTGGCTGATCAGCGGGTGCGCGTTGAGCCGGTCCTCGAGCACCGCCGGGGCGACGTTCTTGCCGCCCGCGGTGACCAGGATCTCCTTCTTGCGCCCGGTGATGGACAGGTAGCCCTCGTCGTCCAGCTTGCCGAGGTCGCCGGTCATGAAGAAGCCGTCCTCGGTGAAGACTTCCTTGCTGGCCGCCTCGTTGTTCCAGTAGCCGCGGAAGACCTGCCGGCCCTTGATCTCGATCTCGCCGTCCTCGGCGATGCGGATCGTGGTGCCGGGCAGCGGCGGGCCGACCGTTCCGGCCTTCGCGTTCGGGTACGGGTTAACCGCTACCGCAGGCGCGGTCTCGGTAAGTCCGTAGCCCTCAAGCACGAACAGGCCCACGCCGCGGAAGAAGTGGGTGAGGCGGGCGCCGAGCGGGGCGCCGCCGGAGATCGCGGCCTTGGTGCGGCCGCCGAGCGCCGCCCGCAGCTTGCCGTAGACCAGCCGGTCGAACAGCGCGTGCTTGAGGTTGAGGCCGACCGGGACCTTTCCGGCCTCGTGCGCCTCCGACCAGGCGATCGCGGTCTGCGCCGCGGCGTCGAAGATCTTGCCCTTGCCCTCGGAGTGCGCCTTGAGGCTGGCCGAGTTGTAGACCTTCTCGAACACGCGCGGCACCGAGAGGATGAAGGTCGGCTTGAACGAGCCGAGCTCCTCGACCACGTTCTTCACATCGGAGCAGTGCCCGAGCTTGGCCCGCGCGTAGATCGCGCCGATGTGGATGATCCGCGCGAACACGTGCGCCATCGGGAGGAACAGCAGCGTCGAGGCCTCGGCGTCCTCACCCTCACCGCGGAAGACCTTCTCCAGGAAGTTCACCGCGTTGCACGCCTCGAACAGCATGTTGCCGTGCGTCAGGACGCAGCCCTTAGGCCGGCCGGTCGTGCCCGAGGTGTAGATGATCGTCGCCACCGACTCCGGGTTCAGCGTCGCGCGGCGTTCGGCAAGCACCGACGCGGGCACCTCGGTACCCGCGGCCGCCAGCAGCGCCAAGGCACCGGACGGTGCGTCAGTCGAGGACTCGATCTGCCAGACGTGCTTAAGGCCCGCCGCCTGATCGCGTACCGACTCGATGACGGCCGTGTTCTCCGCGGTCTCCGCGAACGCGGCCACCGCGCCGGAGTCGGACAGGATCCACGCGACCTGCTCAGCCGAGGAGGTCTCGTAGATCGGCACCGGCACGCCGCCCGCCTCGAAGATCGCGAAGTCGAGCAGCGACCATTCGTACCGGGTGCGGGACATGATCGCGACCCGGTCGCCCGCGCCGACGCCGAGCGCCACCAGGCCCCGGGCCACCGCGGTGACCTCGTCCAGGAACTCCTGCGCCGTCACATCCCGCCATGCGCCGTCGACCTTGCGGCCGAGCACCGCCTGACCGGGCGCCTCTTCGGCGTTGCGGTGCACGAGGTCGGTGAGGTTGGCACCGGCGGGTACCTCGTACAACGGTTCAACAGTGAACTCGCGCACGCGCGCTCCTCGAAAATACGACGAACTATGGTCTGCCGATCATCGGAGGCGGCGAAACAACGTCCCCGGGAACCTGACCCTCGGCGCGCTGTGCTGCCCCCGTGGCTGCTGCCACGGCTTCAGCACCGAAGGTACATCTCATTACCGGTGAGTAGCTAGTGTTTCGGCCTATCCACAGGCGGATCGGCATTCCCTCCTTAGCGCCTCTTTGGCGCGGTACCCTGAACCGAGCGGAGCCGGGGGCATGGCCGGCCGGGGTAGAAAGGCAGGGCGATGGCGGACCGGACCAGAGCCTCCATCCAGATCGGCGCGCCGGCGGCCGACATCATGGCGGTCATCGCGGACCTGCCCGCCTACCCGGAGTGGACCGGCGAGGTCAAGCAGGCCGAGGTGCTCGAGCAGGACCCCGACTC
>DASUAR010000224.1:0-16003 GCA_035763685.1 Actinocrinis sp.
AGCGACGACAAGACGGATGAGGTAGTCCCGTGCCAACCGGCAAGGTGAAGTGGTACAACGCCGAAAAGGGTTACGGATTCATCACGCGCGATGACGGCGGCGATGTCCACGTCCACTCCTCGGCTCTGCCCGCCGGGACGACCGCGCTCAAGCCGGGCCAGCGGGTGGAGTTCGGGGTAGCCGAGGGGCGCCGCGGCGAGAGCGCGCTGAACCTGCACCTGCTCGACACCCGGCCGTCCGTCGCCGCCGCGACCCGCAAGCCGGCCGACGAACTCGTCGTCATCGTCGAGGACGTGATCAAGGTGCTTGACCATACCTCGAACACGCTGCGCCGCGGCAAGTACCCGGACCGGGACTCGGCCCAGAAGGTGGCCAAGCTGCTGCGCGCCGTCGCCGATCAACTGGACGCGTAGGAGACCGGCTCCAGCCTCAGCATCATCTTCAACGCACAGTGCCGAAGCGTTAGGTCGAGCAGACCCTAGGCGAGCTCCAACACGGTGCCGTCAGGCAGCCTGTCGCCGAGCAGCCGACGCACGGCCGCGTACCCTTCGGGCCCGAGGTCGCGGGTGAATTCGTTCACGTAAAGCGCGATGTGCGCCTTCGCGACCTCGGGGTCCAGTTCCTGCGCCTGCTGCATGACGTAGTCGCGGGACGCTTCGGGGTGCGCGAAGGCGTACTCCACGCTTGCCCGCACGACCCGGCTGAGTTCGGCGATCCGCTCCTGACCGAGTGCACGGCGGGCCACGATCGCGCCAAGCGGGATCGGCGCACCGGTCACGCCCTCCCACCAGTCGCCGAGGTCGGCCAGGCAACGCAGGCCGAAGTTCGGATACGTGAAGCGCGCCTCGTGGATCACCAGCCCCGCGTCCACCAGCCCGTCGCGCACCGCCGGCATGATCTCGTGGAACGGCAGGACCCGGATTTCACCGATGCCGCCGACGCCGCCGGTGACCTGGTCCTGCGCCCAACGTTGAAAAAGCAGGTAAGCGGTCGATTTGAGACTCGGCACCGCCACGATCTTCCCGGCCAGATCGGTGCCGGAGGTCTCGCCGCCCGCATTGCCGGGACCGGTTAGCACGAGCGGTCCGCAGCCACGTCCGAGCGCCCCGCCGCACGGCAGCAGCGCGTACTCGGCGAGCGCCTCAGGCAACGCAGCATACGAGATCTTCATCACATCAAGGCCGCCCTGACGGACCAGGTTGTTGGTCACGTCGATGTCGGCGTGCGTGACGTCGACAGGCGGCGCACCCTCGATCAGACCATGCGACCAGGCGTGGAAGACGAAAGTGTCATTCGGGCACGGCGAGTACGCGATGCTCAGCGTCTCTGCTTCCGTCTCTGCGTCTGTCTTGGCGGCGTCCGCGGCAGCCGTATCCGTAGCTCTATGCGTGGCTCTTTCCGTGTCTGTCGCCGCCGTCGAATCCGCAGTCACTTCAGGAGTCCTTCCACGATCGGCGCAGCCGCAGCCGTCAGCGTGCTCAGCGCCTCGCCGATTCGCCAGGCCGAACGGTCACGCGGACCGACCAGGTTCGAGGCCGCGCGAACCTCCGCGATCGGTAGCTCGAACTGCGCGGCAGCCACGGCCACACCGTAACCCTCCATCGCTTCGCCTACCGCACTCGGGTAGCGGGTACGCAGCCAGGCCGCGCGTTCCGCTGTGCCCGTGCCGGTGCTCACCGTCAGTACGTCCCCGCGTACCGCATCGCGCCCGCCGACCGCCTTGAGCGCGTCAAGAGGTAGGGCACCGATGACCGTCTTACCGAACCCGAGCTCCTCCACCGACTGGAAGCCCTCGGGACCGTCCGCGCCAAGGTCAGCCGCGACGATGCGGTCCGCGATCAACAGGTCCCCGATCCGGCCGTACTCCGGAAACACGCCCCCGATACCGGCGCTGACGACGACGTCATAGGGCGCGCGGGCCAGGGCAATCGCGGTCGTCGCCGCGGCCACGGCCGCAGTGACGCCACCGACCAGCAGCGTGACCGAAGCGCGCAACTCCTCGGGTAGCTGACCGAGCCCGCGATCGAAGGCGTCTCGCTCAGCCTCGACTGCGGTAACGATAAGGCAGCGTTTGGCGCGATTGAAACTCACCGTCAGGACGCTACCTGAGATGCCGTGGGCTGCCAGCGTAGGTCGTACAGCGCCTTGGTCGTCAGCAGCGCCATGATGCTCAGACCGACCGCGCCTAGGCTCAAACCGAGCACGCCGTTGGAGGGCAGCGCCAGCCCGAGCGCGCCGCCGAGCACCCACGCGAGCTGAAGCAGCGTCTCCGACCGCGCAAACGCGGACGTGCGTACCCGCTCAAGCGTGTCGCGCTGCAGCAACGCGTCCAGCGACAGCTTGGACAACGACGGAGCCATGCCGGCGACCGCACCGAGGACCAGCACCATCGGCAGGCCGTAGAAGAACGCGGCGATGATCGACGTCACCGCCGCGAGCGCGAGCGAGGCGGTGATGATGGTCTCCGGGGCGCGGGCCCGCAGCAGCTTGCCGAGCACCGAGCCGACCGCGCTGCCGACGAACACCGCCGCCGCGAAGACGCCGACCGCGGTCAGATCCTTGAGCCCGCCGAGTGGTTGACGACGCACCAGGAAGGCGATGAACAGGCTGAGGAAGCCGGAGAAGGCCCGCAGCGTGGCGTTCGCCCGCAGCGCGAGCACCACCGAGGGGCCGACCGAGCGCAGCCGCCGGTCGGGCATCGATTCGGCCAGCTCGGCGTCCGCGCCGCGATCCCGCTTGCGCAGTTGCGCCTTCAGTTCGCCTTCGTTCGAGTCGACGATCTTCGGCAGCCGGATGGCCAGCCAAGTGCCCAAGAAGAACACCAGCGCGGCGAAGCCGAGGGTCCAGGCCGGGCTGATCGCGCCGAGACCGAGGCCGATCGGCGTGGCGATGATCGTGGACGCCAGCGCGGTCAACGAGATCCGCGAGTTGGCCCGTACCAGCGTCGTGCCCGGCGGCAGCACGCGCGGAATGACCGCGGCCCGACTGACGCCGTACGCCTTCGACGCCGCCAAGCAGCCGAACGCGGCCGGGTAGAGGGCGAGCCCGCCGCCGCTGATCGTCTTGGCCAGCACCAGACACAGCAGCGCGCGGATCAGCGCGGTCACCGCCATCGCGAAGCGCCGGCCGCCGCGCAGCCGGTCGAGCAGCGGCCCGATCAGCGGCGCGAGCAGCGTGAACGGCACCATGGTGATCAGCAGATAGAGCGCGACCTTCGAGCGCGCTTCGGTCGGCTGCACCGAGAAGAACAGCGAGTTGGCGAGCGCGAGGGTGACCAGGATGTCGCCCGCGCCGATGACCGCGCCCATCTCCAGCACGTGCGCCAGTCCGGACTCGCCTGCGCCCTCGGCGTGCGTAACGCGCTGGATGCGTCCGTATACCGCGTCGGCAGCGTCCAGACCGCGCCCTGCCGAGCGCTTGACCGCGCGCACGCCGCGCTGAACCGGGTCCTCGGGATCGGGCGGGCCGACGCGCGTGGAATCCAGGCCCGCAGTGGCGATGGTCGGATCATCAGGCGCGGTGAACGCGGCTGTCGCCGCGTCAGGCGACGAGCCGGGCGTGATTCGCTCGGTCAGCTGTGCTGCCAGCGCCGCGTCGACCACACGCGTCGCGTCATTGGCCCCGTCCGGCGCCTTCGCCCCATCTCCGCGCTCCGGAGCTCCATTGGCCGGCTCTGTGCGCGTCCGACGCTCATCCGGTCGACGCGTTATGAGCGGCTTGTTGACCCTTACGCCCACCGACTCCGACCTTGCGGGTTGACCAGACACAGTGGATTGAATAGTCGGATCTTGTGCACCGGCACCCTGCTCCGGCAGCGTCAGACGCTCGGTCGGTGCCTCGGCGTCCGGCTGCCCCTCTCCATAGCCGCGAGGGTTCCGCCTACCAATACTCACTGCCCTATCCTCGCGCGTCATCGCCTTAGTTGTCTCCTGTCCTCCAGAGGCATCCCGGAACGACTAACATCGACTTCGTGAGCGTGACGACCAGGACCCGGCCGAGCCGTACCCCCGTGCTGGACCAGGCGTGCGCCGAGGCGGTCGATCTCGCCTTCGCCGCCGCCGAAGACGTGGCGGGCATCGGCACGGTAGGCGAGCACCAGGGCGCGACCGCCGACGGCGAGCGCACCGTCACGCACTACTTCGCGGCCCGAGAGCGCGGCTATGTCGGCTGGCGCTGGGCGGTCACCGTGACGCGTGCCTCGCGCTCGAAGCAGGTCACCGTCGACGAGACCGTGCTGCTGCCCGGCGAGGGCGCCATTCTGGCCCCGCGCTGGCTGCCGTGGAGCGAGCGCATCCAGCCCGGCGACATCGGCGTCGGGGACCTGCTGCCGACCGCGGCCGACGACGCGCGCCTTGAGCCCGGCTACACCGGCGCCGACGACACGGAGCCGAAGCCGCTGCGCGAGGCGCCCCCGATCCTCGCCGGCGACGCCGACCCGGCCGCGCCGCAGCGGGACAGCCTGCCGCTGATCGCGTTCGAACTCGGACTCGGCCGTACCCGCGTGCTGTCCTTGACGGGCCGTCAGCTGGCCGCCGACCGCTGGAGCGAGTCCTTCGGCGCGGCCGCACCGATGGCCCAGGCCGCGCCGGCGAGCTGCGCGAGCTGCGGCTTCCTGACCTCGCTCGGCGGGGCGCTCAGCCAGGCGTTCGGTGTCTGCGCGAACGAATACTCGCCGGCTGACGGCCATGTCGTCGGCTTTGACTTCGGCTGTGGAGGCCATTCGGAGGCCGCCGTGGTGCCGGACGCAGCGGAAGTCGGCGAGCCTATCGTCGACGAGTACGCGGTCGACCAGGTCCGGCTGCACCCGACCGGATCGGTCCACGCGGAGGAAACGGCCGAGCAGGGTGAGGACGCGCAGTTCGCCGACGAGGAAGCCGAACTCGGCCACTCGTGACCACGCCCGCACCCTCACGCGGCCGCGAAGCACCCACAGCTGGCGTCTTCTGCGTCCACCAGCCTGCGCGACTACCAGCGGTTCGCCGCTGTCCCTAGCCGCCTGCTATCTCCCATGCGTGGGGTCATACCATCCCACGCCGTTACAGACCGCGCATTCGCGCAGAGCCACCGTCTCCAATACGCGCGTCGACCGTACGCCGGCGCCGCGCAGCAACCCGAAGGTCACGATGGTGCGGCCCTGCCCGTCGCAGTCTGGGCACAGTGCCATCATGGCGCCCGTCCTTGGACTGCTCGCTGCGGAGCGTGGTGATTCCACACCAGACAGTATATGGACGTAGGTGCGATCGGACGACTACTGTGCGTTGACTTTTGACATCCTTTGCTGGCGGCGGATGCAGTACACCAGGCCGAGCAGTCCGCCGATCACACCCGAAAGGGCGATCCACGGCCAACGCCCGTGGCCTGAACGCTCCAACGAAGTACGTAACGCGAGCAGGACGACGAAAGCCACGGCGAACAATGCGGTACCGATCGCGACGATGAGTACGTCGTTCGTCTCCATCGGCTTGATCTCGGCGCGCCCCGCTGCCGCATCGTCGGCCTTCACACCTGTGCGTTCCGACGCCTCGCCCTGCGTTACTGCATCGCCGATTCCGTCATCCCCGGAATGCCCGTTCCGAGGCGGATCCGATGCCATTTCTTGATCACGGGGAGCAGTCACGGTAATCAGCCTATGGAACCCTGGCCCCGGCCGTACACAACCCGTACGCGTGCACGCCGACCACCCACAGTCTGACGGACCCAGACTGTTCGACGACACAAAGGGATTGCTGCCGATGTCCACGACGCTCGACGCCCCGCCCGGCTCCCCACCCGGCAGTGTGCTGGACCGATATTTCCGGCTCACCGAGCGCGGCACCTCGGTCGCCCGCGAGATACGCGGCGGGGTCGCCACCTTCTTCGCGCTCGCCTACATCGTGGTGCTCAACCCGATCATCCTGGCCAGCGGCAAGGACCTCTACGGCCATTCCCTCAACCTCGGGCAGCTCACCGCGGCCACGGCGATCGTCGCCGGCGTGATGACGCTGATCATGGGCATCGGCGGAAACCTGCCGCTGGCCATCGCCGCGGGGCTCGGCCTCAACGGCGTCGTCGCGTTCACCATCGCGCCCACGATGTCCTGGCAGGACGCGATGGGCCTGGTGGTGCTCGAAGGACTCGGCATCTGCCTGCTCGTGGTCACCGGGCTGCGCAGGTTGATCATGGACGCGATCCCGGTGCCGATGAAGAAGGCGATCGGCGTCGGCATCGGCCTGTTCATCGCGCTGATCGGCTTGGTGGACGCCGGATTCGTCACCCGCATCCCGGACGCCGCGCAGTCCACGGTGCCCGTCCAGCTCGGCAACAACGGCGAGCTGACCGGCTGGCCGATCCTGGTGTTCTGCATCGGCGTGCTGGTCACGTTCGTATTGCTGGTGCGAAAGGTGCCCGGCGCGATCCTGATCTCCATCGTCGGCACCACGATTCTTGCGATCATCATCAACTACACGGCGCACCTCAAGGCGGCGGCCTGGGGCCTGATCCAGCCGAACTGGCCGCATTCGGTGTTCTCCACCCCGGACTTCGGCCTGATCGGGCACGTGTCGCTGTTCGGCGGCTTCGTCCACGCCGGCGCGGTCACCGCGGTCGTGTTCATCTTCACCCTGATCCTCTCCGACTTCTTCGACGCGATGGGCACGATCGTCGGCGTCACCTCTGAGGCGGGTCTGCTCGACGAGGACGGCAACGTGCCGAACATCGGCCGAGTCCTGTTCATCGACGGCCTCGCGGCGGCGGCGGGCGGCTTCGGCTCGGCCAGCTCCAACACGACGTTCGTCGAGTCGGCGGCAGGCGTCGGCGAGGGCGCCCGCACCGGCCTCGCCTCGATCGTCACCGGAATCCTGCTCGGCCTGACCTCGTTCCTCACCCCGCTGGCCACGGTCGTCCCGCAGCAAGCCGCCGCCCCCGCGCTGGTGGTGGTCGGCTTTCTGATGATGAATCAAATCAAGGACGTACCATGGGACGACTGGACGATCGCCGTCCCCGCGTTCCTCGCGATCACGCTCATGGCGTTCACCTACAGCATCACGGTGGGGATCGGCGCGTCGATCATCGCCTTCGTGCTGGTCAAGGCGGCGGCGGGCAAGATCCGCGATGTCAGTGCGCTGCTGTGGATCGTCGCCGCGCTGTTCGTGGCCTACTTCGCGCTCAACCCGATCCAGCAGGTCCTCAACGTGAAGTGATCATCAAGGTGCGCGTCGTCGGTGCCGGTGGCTCGCGCTGCGGCCTGGTGGCCCGTCCGGCTCCCCAAGCCGGTCGTGCTGTCAGCCGGGGCGCCGGATCGTGTGGATGGGCATCCAGCGCATAGCCGCGTAGCTGACCACCTTTCCGGCATGCGGGGCGACGATCACCCTGCCGTCCCCCGCGTAGATGCCGACGTGCGAGGCACTCGCGTAGAAGATCACCAGGTCGCCGAGCTGAATCCGGCTGAGCGGCACCTGGGCGCCGAACCGCGCCTGGGCTTGGGTTGTGCGCGGAATCGCCACACCTGCGCTCCGCCATGCCCGCTGTGCGAGACCGGAACAGTCGTACGCATTGGGCCCGGAGGCGCCGTAGCGGTATGGCTTGCCCAGCTGTGCAATCGCGAAGGCCAGCGCTATCTCGCCGAGTGACTTCCGCACGGCGACGACGGACGGGGCGGCGTCGGTTTCCCGATTCGCCGCGTGCTTGCGCGCATCATGGATCGATACGCGTGATACCGAATGGAGGTGCGGATGTTGCACGGACGCGTTCGCTGCGGGCGGTGTCGTGAAGCTCACGGCTATGGCGAGCGTTGCGACGAGCATCGTGCCGGCTGAGCCGTGGCCGATGCTCGCGCCGCGCAGTCCACTGGCCTTGCCGTAGTCGGGCTCGAACGGCTTGCGCATAATCCGGTCATAACCCGATAGCGCGCAGCATGCCTGTCGAGCGCGTTCCGGCGATGGGCCTTTCAGGCAGCGCGCGTTCAGGTGCGCGGGTGCGAACAGCGGCTATGTACTGGTCAGTCGGAACCACGCTAGGGCAGTCTGCGCATCAGGCCTCAGCCGTTCCCGCGTTCCTCGCGATCACGCTCATGACGTTCGCCTACAGCATCACGGTGGGGATTGGAGCGTCCGTCATCGCCTTCGTGCTGGTCAAGGCGGCGGCGGGCGAGATCCACGATGTCAGTGTGCTGCTGTGGATCGTCGCCGCGCTGTTCGTGGCCTACTTCGCGCTCAACCCGATTCAGCAGGCCCTCAACGTGAAGTGCGCCGAGGTGGGGCGCGCCAATCCGTGCCCCGCTCAGCGGGACACAGGACCCTGCTACACCGTGGCGGCTTCTTGTTGTGTGTCGTGTGGCCGGCGCGCAGTGCCCGCGCGGGTATCGCCTCGCGGACTGGTCCCGGGATTACGAGGACCCGAGGCTCGCTTCGACTCGGGCGAGTGGGGCTTCGGTCTTTCTGGCGCTGATGCGGCGTCGGGCAGGAGAACTGGCCGGGATCGGCCCGGGTGGACGCAGTCGGTTCCGCCCGGGCCGGTCCCGGCCCTCCTGTCGGCCTGCGCTGGCACGCCAGCGCCCACCCCGGCCGACATATTCGCTGTGGTCTTTGCCGACTCGGTCAAACGGAGCCGGTCATCGGCGGCCGCATGTGGCCCAGCTGGACCATCATGCTCATCATGTCGTAGTACATGTCGCCGCCGGCGACGCGGCCGCTCGAGTCGAAGCGCAGCACCTCGCACATGCCGATGTCCATGCGGTGACCGGTCGGCGGCAGGTTGCCCATCGGGCCGTTGTTCGTGCCGCGGCCCTGGAACGTGGCCACGCAGTGGTCACCGCTGACGATGTACCTGGCCTCTTCCACGGTCGCGTCCGGGAAGGAGTCGATCCAGCCCTGCATCCAGTCGATGAACTCCGCCGGGCCCTTGGTCGTCAGGCCGCGGGCGTGGTCGGTGTACTCCGTGTCGGGGCGGAAGTGGCGGACCGCCTCGTGCAGGTCCCGGCCGTTGAACGCGGCGTGTGCGGCTCGGTGGATGCCTTCCAAGCCCATCTCGCCGGTCGGCATCGCGCTGCTCATTGCCGCACTGCTCATAGCCGCGCTGCCCATCGCGGAGTCGTGCAGCTCGTAGATTTCTGGAGCGCCCGGGCCGAATCCGAGTTCCTCCAGGATCGGGCCGAGGGTCGCGGCGAACCGGTCGAAGTCCGCGCGGTTGTCCCACACGTCGAACACGTGTAGATCGTCGCGAGTGCCGTAGCAGGTGTGATAGATGAGGCCGGGCGGGCTGCCCGCGCCGGCCTGCTCAAGCCGGATACCCGCCTCCTCGTACGCTTCGGCGGTCATCGCGGGGGTCGGGTTGACGCGGATGACGAAGGCCATGGCGGCCCCCCTTGGAATTCTGAGTTGATTCGCTGTCCTCGTCCTGATTGCTCATGCCAGCACCGCGGCCAGAGGGTCACAAGGGTCCATTCAGGTGACCCACCGATCACCGCTCGTAATCGCCGGCAGGGCGGGAGTCAGCCGTCGGCGCCGAGTTCGCGTAGGCGGCGCAGCAGGAATTCGCGTTCTGCGGCGCCTTCGGTCAGAGCGAGGGCCGCTCGGTACTCCTTGACCGCTTCGGCGTTGCGGCCGAGGCGGCGCAGCAGGTCCGCCTTTGCCGCCGGCAGGTAGCGGTAGCCGGCGAAGGGGCGGTCCGCGCGGCTCGCGACGCCGGCCGCACTGTGCTGTTCGAGCTCTGCGATCTCCGCGAGCGCGGCCTGCGCGCCATAGACCATCGAGCGGGCGGCGGCGCGGTTCAGCGCGACCACCGGAGAAGGCCAGACCCGCATCAGTACGTCGTAGAGGTCTACGATCTGCGGCCAGTCTGTGTCCTGATACGTCCTGGCCTCCGCGTGCAGCGCCGCGATCGCGGCTTGGATCCCGTATCTGCCGGGTCGTCCGCCGCGCAGCGCCTGCGGAATCAGGCTCATGCCTTCCTTGATCTGGTCCTGATTCCACACCCTGCGGTCCTGCTCCTCCAGCAGCACGAGCCGGCCGCGCGCATCGGTCCTGGCCTGCGCGCGGGCGTCGGTCAGCAGCAGCAACGCGAGCAGGCCACGTACTTCCCGCTCATCGGGCATCAGTGCTCGAAGCATCCGCGCCAGATCGATCGCGCACGCCGCGAGGTCACGCTGCATCAGGTCCGCGCCGGTCGGGTCGGTATGGCCGGTCGTATATACGAGATGGACGACAGCCAAAACCGCGCGCAGCCGGTCGGGCAATTCGCCCGCCTCGGGCACGCGGTACGGGATGCGCGCCGCGGCGATCTTCTTCTTCGCCCGGGTCACCCGCGCGGCCATGGTCGCCTCTGAGACCAAGAACGCGTGCGCGATCTGATGCGTCGTGAGGCCGCAAACCAGGCGCAGGGTGAGCGCGATCTGTGCTTCGGCGGCGAGCGCGGGGTGGCAGCAGGTGAAGATGAGGCGGAGACGATCGTCGGGGACGTTGGAAGGCACCGGCGAGGAGGAGGCAGCGGGAGGCGATGCGCGCGTCTCGAGCGCGGTAAAGGGATCGGGCGGGGTGAGTGAGGAGTCGACGTCCTCTACTGCGGGCTCGGGGTCGATGAGCAGCGGAAGCTTGTCCCGCAAAGTGCGCTGGCGTCGGCAGGCGTCGAGCGCGCGGCGACGCGCCGTGGTGGTGAGCCACGCCCCGGGACTGTTCGGTACGCCCTGTTTCGTCCACGCGTCGAGCGCCGCGAGGTACGCGTCTTGCACGCACTCCTCGGCCAGGTCGAGATCCCCGGCGACGCGTGCCGTCGCGGCGAGCACATAGGCCCACTCGCGACGGTGCGCGTCGGCCACCGCGGACCGGACCGCGGCGGCGGCCTCCAGCGGTTCGGGAACGCCGCCGCCCCCCGTTGGCGCGGCTCGGTCCGCGGCCATCCGCTAGAAGACCATGATCGGCCGGACCTCGACGCCGCCCTTGAGCACCGGGACCAGCTTCGCGATGGCCAGCGCCTGGTCCAGGTCGGCCGCGTCGATCAGGTAGTAGCCGCCGAGCGCCTCCTTGGTCTCGGCGAACGGGCCGTCGGTCACCACGTCGCCGCGCACGGAAGTGGCCGTGGTGGTCGGCTGCAGCGCGTTGCTGTTGATGATCTTGCCGCCCAGTTCGACGCACTGCTCCGCGAACCGGCCGTGCGCCTTGAGCATCCGGTCGTACTCCTCCGGGGAGGCGCTCGCCCACGCGGTCTCGTCGTCGAACAGCAGGATCATGTACTCGGCCATGACGGTGTCCTTTCACCTCTGTTTGGCTCCGACACCCCTTCGACGAACAGCATCCCGCGGAATCGACAGCGGCGCGGCCGAGATTCTTCGCCTTTCCGGGGGGACTACGCCTACCGGCCGGTAAGGGTCGCCGGGCGGAATAAGTCCTTGCTGCTTAGCGTAACTAATGATGTAGGCTCAAGGTTGGCGGGCTGTTCGCTTGCCCTCCATGCACGCCACAGACCGCACGCCGCACCACCGCACACTTTGCACCACCGCTCGGACTTAGGGGGCCGCCCTTGAGCGCGCGTAGCGCCGCCACGACTACTTTCCGATCTCTACGCATCCGCAACTACCGGCTGTTCACCGCCGGACAACTCGTCTCGAACACCGGTACCTGGATGCAGCGCATCGCCCAGGACTGGCTGGTATTGGAGCTGACCCACAGCGGTATCGCGCTCGGCGTGGTCACCGCGCTTCAGTTCCTGCCGATCCTGTTGTTGTCGGTCTGGGGAGGCGCCCTGGCCGACCGCTACCGCAAGCGCGTGATGCTGATGATCACGCAAAGCGGCATGGGCCTGCTCGCCGGCCTGCTCGGCGCGTTGACGCTGAGCGGCGCGGTCACCGTCTGGCAGATCTACGTGTTCGCCCTCGCGCTCGGCACGGTCACCGCGCTGGACACCCCGGCCCGCCAGTCCTTCGTGGTCGAGATGGTCGGCCCGGAGCAGCTGCAGAACGCGGTCTCGCTCAACTCGGCGAACTTCAACCTGGCCCGCATCGTCGGCCCGGCCATCGCCGGTGTGATGATCGGCCTGTTCCGCTCCGAAGTGATCGGCAGCGGCTGGGTCTTCCTGATCAACGCCGTCTCGTACGCCGCGGTCGTCGGCAGCCTCGCCGCGATCCGAGTGCGCGAACTGCTTCCGGCAAAGCCGGTAGAGCGGCGCCGCGGTCAGCAGATCGAGGGCTTCCGTTACCTGCGTACCCGGCCGGACCTGCTCGCCGTGCTGGGCACCGTACTGATCTTCGGCACCTTCGGGCTCAACTTCCCGGTGCTGCTCCCGCTGTTCACCACGCGCATCTTCCACTCCGGCGCCTCGGCATACGGACTGCTGTCCGCGATCATGGCCGTCGGTTCGCTGACCGGCGCGCTGCTCGCAGCTCAGCGCGGTACCGCACGGATCCGACTGGTACTCGGCGGCGCGGTCGCGTTCGGCGTCTTGGAGGCAATCTCCGCGGCCATGCCGGACTTTGCGTCCTTCGCGCTGCTGCTTCTGCTGACCGGCACTGCGGGGCTGACCGTGGCGACAACGGCCAACGCGGTGATGCAGACCTCGGTGACGCCGCAGCTGCGTGGCCGGGTGATGGGCGTATACCTGCTCGTATTCATGGGCGGCACACCGATCGGGTCTCCGCTAGTCGGCTGGATGGCCGGATCGCTCGGGGTACGCTGGACATTGGCGCTTTGCGGCGTGGCCACCGCGCTTTCCGCGGTCAGCGCGGCTTACGCGCTCGCCTGGCGCACCGACCGAAGAATTATGGCCAGCGTTACCAGCCGTCCGCACCTCGCAGTGGTGCCGCGCACCGCGTAACCAAGGCCGAAAAGGCATGATTGGTGGTCGAGCGGCAACGTCGATGGTGACGGGGCCCTGGACCGGAGGTCTTGATGCGGCTGTTCGTCGCGGTGCTCCCGCCGCGCCCCGTCGTGCTCGAACTGCGCGCCGCATTGACCACGCTCCCGCACGGCGACCCGGCGCTGCGCTGGTGCCGCCCCGAGACGTGGCACGTCACACTCGCTTTCCTCGGTGACGTACCCGAGGACGGGCTGGAGGATCTGAAGGATCGACTCGGCCGGGCCGCCGCGCGCAACACGCCGATGGAGCTGGCGCTGGCCGGCGGCGGTCACTTCGGCGGCCGGACGCTGTGGACCGGAGTGCAGGGCGACCGCGACCGGCTCGGCCGGCTCGCCGAGTCCGTCAACAGCGTCGCGAGGCGCTGCCACATCAAGGTGGACGAGCGGCCGTTCCGCCCACACCTGACCCTGGCCCGGGTGCGCGACTCGGGCAACGGCGAGCACAAGACGCACGCACACGGACAGGCCCACGGGGCGAGCCAGGGCAACGGCGGGCACAGCCACGGGAACGGGGGTGAAGCGCTGCCGGACCTTCAGCCGTACGTGGACCGGATGGCCGCGTTCCGTACGCCGCGCTGGCTCGTCGGCGAGATCGACCTGTTCAACGTGGTAGACGATCCGCTCAAGCGCTACGAGCGGATAGGACGCTGGGCGCTGACCGGACGGTAGCGAGCGCCGACCGCGAGATCGTCGACAACGTGGCAGGCGGCGAAGAATCCAAGAGCGCCGGTACCTAGACTGGCGGAGTGGACCCGCGGATCAGAACCAGAATCGTCACGGCAGCCTTCGTCGCCCTGATCATCCTGGTCATCGTCGGGTCCGTACTCCGCCGCTAGGCATGTGGCGCGGCGCAGTGCAGCGCAACGCAGTGCGTTAGACCGCCACGCCAGAGCCGAGGGCTAGAACCGCTCGACCACGTAGTCGATGCAGGCGGTCAGCGCCTCGACGTCGGCTGGCTCGATCGCCGCGAACATCGCGACGCGCAGCTGGTTACGGCCCAGCTTGCGGTACGAGTCCGTGTCCACGATGCCGTTCGCGCGCAACGCCTTGGACACCGCGACCGCGTCGATCGAGTCGGCCAGGTCGATGGTGCCGACCACCTGCGAGCGCTGCGCCGGGTCCGTGACGTACGGCGTGGCGTACTCGGACTTCTCCGCCCACGCGTAGAGCCGGGCGGCGGAGTCGGCGGTGCGCGCGGCCGCCCAATCCAGGCCGCCGTTGCCGTTCAGCCAGTCCAGCTGCTCGGCCAGCAGGAACAGGGTGGCGATCGCCGGGGTGTTGTACGTCTGGTCCTTCGAGGAGTTGTCGATCGCGGTCGGCAGGTCGAAGAACGCGGGAACGTAGCGGCCGGAGCCGGAGATCTCTTCCACGCGGGCTAGCGCGCCCGGGGAGAACAGGCCGACCCACAGGCCGCCGTCCGAGCCCAGGTTCTTCTGCGGGGCGAAGTAGTAGACGTCGGTCTCGGCCACGTCCACCGCCAGCCCGCCGGCCGCGGAGGTCGCGTCCACCAGCACCAGCGCGTCCTCGTTCGCGCCCGCGGGCCGCTTGATCGGCATGGCCACGCCGGTGGAGGTCTCGTTGTGCGTCAGCGCGTACACGTCCACGTCCGCGGCGGCGACCGGCAGCGGGTGCGTGCCCGGCTCGGCCTTGATCACCTGCGGCTCGGCCAGCCAGGGGGCGGCCTTGGCGGCGGCGGCGAACTTCGAGGAGAACTCGCCGAAGCTCAGGTGCTGGGACTTCTCCCGGATCAGCCCGAAGGCGGCGATGTCCCAGAACGCGGTAGAGCCGCCGTTGCCCAGGACGACCTGGTAGCCCTCCGGCGCGCTGAACAGCTCGGCGACGCCCTCGCGCACCCGGCGCACCAGGTTCTTGACCGGGGCCTGCCGGTGCGAGGTGCCGAGCAGCGCGGGACCCTGCGCGGCCAGCGCGGAAAGGGCTTCGGGACGAACCTTGGACGGACCGCAGCCGAAGCGGCCGTCGGCGGGCTTGAGTTCGGCGGGGATCTGGATTTCCGACACGGTGCGTGCCTCCGGCGATCTGATTCCGTACCGCCGGCACGGCCGCGCCGGCGGGGACTGCTGAGGTGTGAAAAGCACACCAAAACGTCACAGCATCCCGACCCGGGCGTCGTCGTCCGAGAACGTGAAGCAGAGGTTACCGGAAATGTACGGTGCCCGGTTAGACCCCAAGTGGGCTAACCGGGCACCGATCTACCTGCGCTTTTTACCTGACTGTCCGCTTAGTGGACGATCATGGTGTCGAAGCCCTCGATGTCGTGGACCTTGCGCTGGGCCGGGCCGATGTACCGGGCCGCCGGGCGCACGAGGCGGCCGGTGCGCTTCTGCTCCAGGATGTGCGCCGACCAGCCGGCGGTGCGGGCGCAGGTGAACATCGAGGTGAACATGTTCGCCGGGACCTCGGCGAAGTCCAGCACGATCGCGGCCCAGAACTCGACGTTCGTCTCCAGCACCCGGTCGGGGCGGCGGTTGCGCAGTTCCTCGAGCGCGGCCTCCTCCAGCGCCAGCGCGATCTCGTAGCGCGGGGCGCTCAGTTCGCGGGCGGTACGCCGCAGCACTCGGGCGCGCGGGTCCTCGGCCCGGTAGACCCGGTGGCCGAAGCCCATCAGCCGCTCGCCGCGGTCGAGCACGCCCTTTACGTACGCCTTGGCGTCGCCGTCCCGCTCGATCGCCTCGATCATGTGCAGCACCCGCGAGGGCGCGCCGCCGTGCAGCGGGCCGGACATCGCGCCGACCGCGCCGGACAGCGCCGCGGCCACGTCCGCGCCGGTGGAGGCGATGACCCGGGCGGTGAAGGTGGAGGCGTTCATGCCGTGCTCGGCCGCCGAGGTCCAGTACGCGTCGATCGCCTGGACGTGCCGCGGGTCCGGCTCGCCGCGCCAGCGGATCATGAAGCGCTCGACGATGGTCTGCGCCTTGTCGATCTCCCGCTGCGGCACCATCGGCTTGTCTATTCCGCGGGCCGACTGGGCCACGAAGGACAGCGCCATGACGGCGGCCCTGGCCAGGTCGTCGCGGGCCTGTGCGTCGGTGATGTCGTGCAGCGGCTTGAGGCCCCAGACCGGGGCGAGCATCGCGAGCGCGGACTGCACGTCCACCCGGATGTCACCGGAGTGGATCGGGATCGGGAACGGCTCGGCCGGCGGCAGGCCGGGGTTGAACTTC
>DASUAR010000225.1:0-2039 GCA_035763685.1 Actinocrinis sp.
CGGTGAGGACGGCCTCGTCGGTGCGGTGCAGGTACACGGTGGCGGTGGTGCTGATGTGGATGATCGCGGTGATCACGCGCGCCAGCGCCGCCGCGTCGCCGGCTTCGATGTGCTCGTCGCGGGCCAGCAGGCGGGTGATGCCGTCCTCCAGGCGGGCGGCGAGAGCGAGGCCCGCCCGCCGGTAGGGCTCGGCCGGGTCGCCGAAGACGAGTTCGTGCAGGTAGGTGCGGCCGTTCTCGATCTGCTCCCTGAGGCATACCACCACGGGACGGATGAGAGCGAGGACTGCGTCGAGCGCGCCCTGCCCGGCGCCGGTGTACGCGGCGTCGAGGCCGTCGTCGATGGCGGCGGCGAACTTCTCGTTCTCCACCATGATCAGCAGCTCCGCCTTCGTGGACGCGTACAGGTACAGGGTGCCGATCGCGACATCGGCCCGGCCGGCGATCTGCGTCGTGGTGACCTCGCTGACGCCGCGTTCGGTGAACAGCGTGCGGGCTGCGGCGATGATGCGCTCGCGCTTGTCCTGCTTGGCCCGCTCCCGGCGCCCGACCGGCATGCGACCGCGTCCCACGGCGACCTCCCTTGACAAAGAATCTGAGTTAACTCATAGTTGAGTGTACTCGGATAAGCCGGATGGCACGAGACCGCAGGAGAAAGACATGCCGGGGCGACGCACCACGCAGGACAAGCGCGAGCGCATCATCACCGCGGCCCGCGACCTCCCGCGCCGCTAACGCCGGTCCGCAAAATCGCCCACGACATGTCAAAGGGAGAAGCGCGCCATGAGAGCGTTCGTCGTCACCAAGTACAAGGAGCCGCTGCAGGAGGCGGACGTCCCCGAGCCCATCGTGGGAGCGCACGACGTGCTCGTGCAGGTGCAGGCCGCCGGGCTCAACCCGCTGGACGAGAAGATCCGCGCCGGCGAGTTCAAGCTGATCCTGCCCTACAAGCTGCCACTGATCCTGGGTAACGACGTTGCGGGCACCGTCGTCGGCGTCGGGACAGCGGTTCGCGGCTTCAAGCCCGGTGACGAGGTCTACGCCCGGCCCGACGGCGACCGCATCGGTACGTTCGCCGAGCGCATCGCCGTCGCGGAAGGCGACCTGGCGCTCAAGCCCGCGTCGATCAGCATGCACGAGGCGGGCTCGCTGCCACTGGTGGCGCTGACCGCGTGGCAGGCGCTGGTGGAACGCGGCAAGGTGCGGCCCGGCCAGAAGGTGCTCATCCACGCAGGCGCCGGCGGGGTCGGCTCGATCGCGATCCAGCTCGCCAAGCACCTCGGCGCGCACGTGGCCACCACCGCCAGCGGCTCGAACGCGCACTTCGTGCGCGCGCTCGGCGCGGACACGGTGATCGACTACCGCACCCAGGACTTCGAGCGCATCCTGAACGGCTACGACCTGGTGCTCGACAGCCTCGGTGGGGAGGCTCTCGAGAAGTCGCTGCGGGTGCTGGCCCCCGGCGGCAAGGCCATCGGGATCGCCGGACCCCCGGATCCCGCGTTCGCCCGCGAGGCGGGCCTGAACCCGCTGCTGCGCCTGGCGACCGCGGCGCTGAGCCGCAAGATCCGCAGGCAGGCGAAGAAGCTCGGCGTGACCTACGAGTTCCTGTTCATGCACTCCAGCGGCGACCAACTGCGCCAGATCACCACCCTCATCGACCAGGGCGCGGTGCGCCCTGTCGTGGGAAAGGTGGTCCCCTTCGACCAGACCCCGCACGCGCTGCAGTCCCTGTCCCAGGGCGGCATCCGCGGCAAGGCCGTCATCACCGCCACCAGCTGACCCGCCGCGACCGCGACGGGCGACACGAAACACACCAGGGGAACCATCATGAGCTTCAACGAGACCCGCAACGAGCCGGTCGTCACCTCGTACGCGAAGGCCCCGGCCCGCACCGTCACCGCCGGCGGGGTCACCTACGCCTACCGCGAGCTGGGACCGAAGGGCGAGATCCCCGTCGTCTTCTTCGTCCACCTCGCCGGGACCCTGGACAACTGGGACCCGCGCATCATCGACCCCATCGCAAAGGGCCGCCATGTC
>DASUAR010000226.1:0-14570 GCA_035763685.1 Actinocrinis sp.
GCGGTCTACGAGCGGCGGTTCTATCTCACGAACCTGGCCAACGGGATCAAGCTGCAGAACGTGTACATGACCTTCGGCGGCACCTCCTGGGGCTGGCTGCCGGCCCCGGTCGTCTACACCTCCTACGACTATGGCGCGGCGATCGACGAAGCCAGGAATCAGACCTCGAAGCTGGTACCGATGAAGCAGATCGGGCTGATGCTCGAATCGGTGCCCGATCTCGGCGAGCTGGACCGGGCCGCGGACGTGACGGCCGCCAACCCCGCGATCAAGACCTACCACTTGGCGAATCCGAGCACCGGCGCGCACTTCTACTTCCTGCGCAACGACGCCGCGTCCGAGCAGTCGGTCACCCTGCCGGTCTCCGTGAGCGGCAGCCAGGTCACGGTTCCGTACTCGGGCGGCGGGATCCGCCTCACCCGCAAGGACATGAAGGTCGTCGCCACCGGCATCGCCGCCGGACGACGAACATTGCGATACACGACGGCCCAGCCGATGTACGCCGCCACCATCGGCGCCCGAGACGTCGCCTTGCTCATCGGTCGCACCGGCGATCCGGTCGAGCTCTCGCTCGCCTTCGCCGCCGCGCCGGCCGTTTCCGTGCTTGCCGGATCGGCCACATCCTCCTACGACGGCACCGCCGGCGCTTTGCGGGTGAACGCTCAGCTCGCCGGACTGATCAGGGTGCTGATCGAGCCGCCGGACGGCTCCGCGCCGCTGCTGCTCCTCCTCGCCGACGACGAGGAGTCCGCGGCGTTCTGGGCTCATGACACCTCCCGCGGACCGGTCCTCGTACGCGGCCCGGCCTTGCTGCGCAACGTGTTTGCGATGGGACCGGTCGCCGCACTGAACGGCGACACGACGGCCGCCAGCGACCTGGAGATATGGGCGCCTTCGGGTGTCCGCCGGCTGCTCTGGAACGGATCCGCCATACCCGCCCGTCACACGGACTCCGGCAGCCTGTCAGCTTCCGCGCAACTGCCCGCGCCGGCGCAGGTCACCTTGCCCGCCCTCACGAAATGGCGTTACGCACCCGAGAATCCCGAGTCGGCGCCGGGCTTCGATGATTCCGCGTGGACCCTCGCCGACAAGACCACCTCGTTCAGCACCACGCCGGTGCCGGCCGGGCAGCCCGTGTTGTTCGCCGACGACTACGGCTTCCACTACGGCGATGTCTGGTATCGGGGCTCTTACAACGCGGAGGCCGGCGCGCAGAGCGTCAGCCTCTCCTACTCATCAGGCACCCAAGGCATGCTGATGGCGTGGCTCGACGGGGTACCGCTCGGCACGCACCGGCAGCCGGTGCCCACCAAAGCCCAGGATTCGCAGAGCACGTGGACAGCTACCGCGACCTTCGCCGTTCCCGCCGCGCTCAGCGGTCCGGGTGCGCATGTGCTCGCGGTGCTCGTGCGGCCGATGGCGCACAGCGAGGACGGTGGCTCGAACGACGCGCACAAGGCGGCGCGCGGGCTCACCGCCGCCGCGTTCTCCGGCGCGGCCCCGTCCGTGACCTGGCGAATTCAGGGAGCTGACACCGCTGCGGCCGACCCGTTGCGCGGCCCGCTGAACAACGGCGGTCTCCACGGCGAACGTTCCGGCTGGCATCTGCCGACTTTCGGCGACGGCGGGTGGCAGCGGATGAGCTTGCCGAGCGCGGACACCAGTCAGGGCGTCGGCTGGCTGCGCACGACGTTCAACCTGGCCATACCGCGGGGAGTCGATGCCTCGATCGGGCTGACGCTGACCGACGACCCGGCGCGCGCCTACCGGGTGCAGATCTTCCTTAACGGTTGGAACCTCGGCCAGTACATCAACGACGTCGGCCCGCAGCACACCTTCGCGCTGCCCAACGGGATCCTGCGCACTCGTGGTCACAACACCCTGGCTCTCGCGGTCCTGCGCGCCGGCACGACGCCGGCCGGGCCGAGCAGCGTCAGTCTCACGCTGCTCGGCCTGACCGCGGGCGGCGTACCCGTCGAAGACCTGCCGCTCACAGCCACCGATGGAAGAAGGCACTGATCAGTACGCGCTCCGCGGCGATAGTGTCCGCGGGATTCGCGCAGCCGACATCGGTGGTCACCGTGCCGGCCGGCAGCTTGTCAGCGAGCTGAGGAATGAGCGCTTCGGCGTCGGTGTAGGACCCGTGGCGGGTTCCGGGCAGCGTCACGTCCTGGTGCCAGCCGGTGCTGTGCCGCCACAGCGAGGCCCAGGAGGGTTCGGTCACGTGATTGGACCCGTCCGGGCCCGCGCTGCCCAGCAGCAGGAACGGCCGATTCAATCCGTGCTGAGCGACCGGGGATAGGTAGGTGCCGTCCGGAACCTGTGTGTACTCAAGCGTTCCGTCCATGTCGATCCCGGCCGCGATGCGCGGGTCCTGATACATCGCCTCCAGCGCGGTGAAGCCTCCGGCGGACTGTCCGAATATGCCGACTCGCCGCAGGTCGACGGCACCGCTCAGGCCCGCGGGAAGCGGCCGTTGCCCAGCGTCCGGGTTGTGGCCCGCGGCGAGCGCGCCGAGCTGGTCGAGCACGAATGCGGTGTCGGCGACCCTGGTCTGCTCCAGCGCCCGAAGGAACTGCGGCACCGTGCCGTCCTGCTGAGCCTGCTGATACCAGGTCAGGATGTTGCTGTCGACGACCCGCGCACCGGGGAACTCGACCGCGGCCGCCTCGTATGTCGGATCGATGGTCACCACGACGTACCCCTCGCTGGCGAGCTGGTCGACCAGGTCGGTGCCCCAAGAACGCACGTCGACCGCGCCGGGGGAGTACAGCACGACGGGACGCCGTCCGGCCGCGACCGGCGCGCCCTCGTGCTCGTGCGTGAGCGTCGCCGACCAATCAGCGGTATTCGGCGGCACGCCGTAGTTCCCCGGCCCGGCCACCGCGTCGAAGCCTGCTGCGACGCGCGGCGTCATCTGGGGCGCCAGCGGGTAGCGCTGCGCGTCGCGCGCCGGATAGACGACGCTGACCATCAGCTCTCGATAGGGCTTCGGCGGATCCCAGCGTTCCGGCCGGGACCGGTCGATCAGGTGCAGATTCACGACCCCGACCTGATAAGGCCCGGTCGGCGCCGGAAGCTTCAAGGCGCCTGTGGCGGCGCTTGCGCTCGACGCTGCGGATGTGGCAGCTGCGGCGACACCGGCATCGGCACCGACCGCGAAAGTGAGTAAGGCCACGCACGTGGCAGCGATGGAAGCACGCATGGCTGATCCCCCGATAACGACAAAGCGATCTGGACCTCTTCATCGTGGTCGGCACGGCGATGCCCTGGCCACGGCGGCACCACGACGATCGAAGGTGGGGCTGGCACGAACTGCGCGAAGAGGTCCTGCTCCGGGCGCTTCCGGCTGATTGACCCGGCGAGCCCGTGTGGGTAGCCAGATAGCCATTTAGCTTGCTAGCATGCTCATGTGGGTAGCAGTGAGATAAGCAGCAGCGCGAAGAGCGACGAAGAGGTCAAGCAGTTCAACGTGTACCTGCCGATCGGGCTGATCAAGCAGGTCAAGCACCGCGCCATCGAGGCGGAGCTGTCGCTTTCGGCACTCGTCGCCGAGGCGCTGCGGGCCTATCTCGATGACGCCCGAGACTCCTCGCGCGAGGCGATCGACCGAAAGGGGAACTGGCATGGCGACCGAGGGAATTGACGCCGTCGTCCTGGAGACGCACAACTGGGGCAAGAGCGCGAAGTTCTTCCAATCGCTCGGCTTCGAGCTGGAGTTCGCGACCGATCACAACTCCGGGCAGCTGCGCAACGGCAGCGGCCCGTCCGTGTTCATCGTCGAGGTCCCCGAGGACCGCGAGCCGGGGATGCGGGTCGTCTTGAAGGTCGCCGACGCGGACGCCTTCAAGCCCGGCCCCGGCGTCGAGGTGGCCAGCGAGTTCGCGAACACCCACTACGGAACGTGCGAGATGACCGTGCGCGATCCGGACGGGCGGCTGTGGAACCTGCAGGCCCCGCCGAGGCAGTAAGCGGGCGTAAGCGAGTCTTCTGCTGGTTTGCGTTCTGGCTTGGATCAGGCCCCATCATCGGCGGTGGCGGCGAGGGAGGCGAGTGCCTGAGGACCTGGCATCGCCTCCCAGGTCAAGGTGCGCAGCTCGTGCGAAGCCTGGGTGATGAGCGCCGCGAGGTCCTGGGCCGAGGTGCCGGTCCATGCGCGGCTCGCGCGTTCGAAGATGGCGGCGCCGGCGCGTGTGGCCAGGCGTGCCGTGGGCTCGGGGATTCCGCGTTGCTCGAGCGCGCTGATCAGCGCCTCGGTCAGCGCAGCCGACTTGGCGTGGGCTCTTTCCTGCAGCGCGGGAGTGACCGCGATGATCTGCGCCCGCCGTTCGGCTACGGGGCGGCCCGCGACGAACATCGGTATCGCCGCGGTGTAGGCGCGCAGGACGAGTGAGAGCGGCGAGGGCGCGTCCTGCGCCGCCGCGATCGGGGCGATCATGACCTCTCGCAGCTCTGCCTCGCCGTCGAAGAGCACCTCGCGCTTGTCGGCGAAGTGCCGGAAGTAGGTCCGCTCGGTCACCCCGGCCCTGGCGGCGATCTCCGCGGTGGTCGTGGCGTCATAGCCCCGCTCGGCGTAGAGGTCCAGGGCCGCCTCCCGCAGTCTCGCCCGCGCCTGGGCGCCGCTTCTCGGCATGGCCACATCCTAGTTGGTGTCAGTCACTGTCGCTTCTCTGGTAGTGTCAGTGACTGTCACTACGACTTGGAGGAGCGACCATGCCCGGTGTTTCGTCTCGCGTCATCCGGTTCCACGAGATCGGGGAACCCTTCGACGTGCTGCGGCAGGAGCGCATCGAGATCCCGGATCCGCCGAGCGGCAGCGTGCGCGTACAGGTGCTGGCCGCGGGGCTCAACCCTGCGGACTGGGAGCTGTGCCGCGGGTTCATGCCGGGAACGCTGCCCCGCGGTATCGGCTACGACGTGGCCGGCGTCGTCGACGCGGTCGGCCCGGACGTCGCTGACCTCGACCGGGACGCCGCTGCCGATCGCGAGCCTGGCAGCGGGACCGTCGGGGTCGGCGACGTCGTCTTCGGGATGGCCGACTTCGTCGGGCAGCCAAGCGCCGGCGCGGCCGACGTCGCCATCCTGAATACGTGGTTCCGGATACCCGACGGACTCGACCCGGTGCAGGCGGCCACCCTGCCGATGGTCGTGCAGACGGCCGCGTGGACGCTCGAGCTCATGGACCTGCACCCGGGCGCCACGCTCCTGGTCCACGGCGCCGGCGCAATGGTGGGGTACGCCGCCGTGCAGATCGCGCTGCGCCGCGGTGCGCGCGTGATCGCCACAGCCGGTCCGACGTTCACCGCGGACCTCGAGGGCTTCGGCGCGCGCGTCACCACATACGGCGAGGGCATGCCCGCCCGCGTGCGCGCGCTCACCGGTGGGCACGACGTCGACCTCGTGCTCGACACGCCCCGCCCGAGCCCGGGGACACTGCCCGACCTCATCGCCCTGGCCGGCGGTGACCCGCGCCGCGTGATGACGATCAGCAACCATGCGGAGGCCAGGAACCTCGGCGCCCGCGTCAACATCGACGAACTGCGGCCCGGCCTGACCTCGCCGACCGTCCTGCTGCCGCAGTACGCATCCCTCGCCGCCGTAGGAGCGTTCCGTCTCCCGATCGCGAAGTCGTATCCGCTCGAGCAGTGGCGCGACGCCGTCCACTTGAGCCTCTCGGGCAACCCGCACGGCAAGGTGGTGCTGCTGCCCGGACCAAGGGGGTAGCGCTCAGCGCGCTGACGCGGTCCGGCGGTTCACCTCCCGTGAGCGCTGAACCGGCGCACCGCGAGCGGCGCGAAGACGACGAGCAGCAGCACACACCAGCCGAGTGTGGCCTGCACCGGATGCACGAGCGGCCACGGGGAGGTCGGCGCCGGACCGGTCGTGTCCCCGAACAGCGAGCGGCACGCCGCGGCCACCGTGCTCACCGGGTTCCATTCCGCGATCGCGCGCAGCCAGCCCGGCATGCCGCCGATCGGCACGAAGACGTTGCTGACCATGCCGATCGGGAACACCAGCAGCCCCGCCTGCGCGGCGATCTCCTCCCGGCCGCACAGCAACCCGGCGAAGCAGCCGACCCAGACCATCGCGAACCGCAGGAACAGCAGCAGCGTGAGCCCGGCCGCGGCTTTGCCGAGCCCGTCGTGCCCAAGAAGGAGCAGCTGTTCGACCTCATGCTCGACGCGGTGGCGCGGGAGTGGCACCTGCCGGAAGCGCCCTCCGGCGACGCGCGCGCGGACCTGGCCTTTCGCCCGGCAGGGCCTGGCGGCGATGCGCCGGCATCCCTGGGTGCCCGCGCTGGTGCTCACCCGGCCGAGCATCGGACCGAGCTCGCCGCGCTGCACCGAGTACTTTCTCAATGTGCTGTCAGGCAGCGACCTGCCCGGCGGCACGAAGATGGAACTGTTCGCGATGCTCAACGGGTTCGTGTGCCAGTTCGCGCAGTGGGAGGCGAATCAGCGCCAGGGCGACACCACCGAGCGGTGGCGGACGGGACCGGGTGATCGACGTGATCCTCGGTCCTGCCCGCGCACCCTCTTAATCCAGTGGTTCGAGGACGAACACCGCAATCGCGCGGTCGGTGCGCTGGGCGTACCCGCTGTAATACTTCGACTCGCGCAGAAACCGCTCGTTCAGCTTCTCCCGCTCCGCGCCGGCCGCGATACGGGCTCTGACCCGGCGGGTTCCGCCATCGACCTCGATCACGGTCTCCGGATTGGCCCGCAGATTGTGGTACCAGCCGGGATGATTGGGCTTGCCGCCGTTCGCCGCGACGACGACCCAGTTCGGGCCGTCCGCGATGTAGGCCAGCGGTGCTAGATACTGCGCGCCGGACTTGGCCCCGGTGTGATGCAAGACGAGGACCGGCACGCCCTCGAGCCCGCCGCCGACCACGCCCGCGTTCGCCCGGAACTCTTCGACCACCACGAGATCGAAGGCCTGCTGCTCCTTGGTCATGCCACTCCCCGACTGCGTCCGCCGCTCCGCCCGGCGAAATCATCAGTCGGCATCGTAGCCCGCGGCCCGCGCCGCGGTGGGCGTTTCGATCGCAGAGCACTGCGGAGCTTCGCGCGGTCAGCCGGCTGACGGGCCGTCGAGGTCGCGGGTGATCTCGATCTCGGCGTCGACCGCGTCGCGCAGCTTGAGCGTCCCGAAGAACGCCGAGTAGGGCTTGATGCCGTGTGCGGTCTGCGTCACCGTCGCCCGGGCCCGGTACCCGCCCTGCTCCATCCGGGTGAGGCTGAGGCGCAGCGGCCGATCCACGCCGTGCAGGCTCAGCGTGCCGTCGAAGGTTCCGCCATCGCCGTCCGGAGTGAAACCGGTGGAGCGGTAGACCGCGTGTGAATGCCGCTCGGCGCCGAGCGACTTACGCGCGTTGCCGGCGATGTCGCCGCGATCCTTGTCCGATAGCGGTTTCACGCCCCCGGTGCCTTCCAGGACGCGCAGCGAGGTCAGGTCGATGCGCGCTTCGATCGCGGGGCCGCCTTCCGCGCCGGGCGGCGTCGCCGTCGCCGACCAGTCGGTGAACTCCAGCACGAGGTCATGGCCGACTTGAGCGGCCAGCCCCTCGCGGTACGTGCGCAGGATGATTCGGCCGTCAGACGGGCCAAGTTGCACTGATCCGGGCATAGGGCCCACGGTAGGCCCCGTGCCCGGATGCCGCCACCACGGCGCGAATCAGGCTGCTTTCACGCTTTGCGCCGGTCAGACGACCGGGTTCCAGCCGTCGCCACCTGCGAGGTACTTGGCCGCCGTGTAGTTCGCTGCCGCGCCGCTGCTCAGTTGCGGACGGCTCGAATTGACCTGCGCGCCCGGACCGGAATTGGCATATTCGTAGTACCGGCCGGCGGTCCAGGTGGCGCCGGAGATGCCCGTCCACGAGCCCGACCCGCGGATCGCGGCCGGCAGCACGGTGTCGCGGATCACCGCTTGGGGCACCGCGCCGCTGTACGGCACCCAGGCCCGCCCGAGGTAGACGGTGTTCGCGGCGAGCGAGGAGGCGACCGTGCAGCCGGTGATCAGGATTCCGTACGCCTGGCTGTTGTACGTCGCGGGCGCGATGAGCGCGCCGCTGCTGTAGATGCCGTCGTTCTCCACGTTGATGGTGCTGCGGTCGAGCACGAGCGTGCCGTTGCCGAAGATGAAGTCCACGTCGCCGTCCACAGTCGAGCCGTAGACGTACTGCCGGATATCAGTGCTCGGCGTATTGCTCCAGGACAACAGCGTGTCCTGATGGCCCCAGAACTTGTCGTACTTGTACACCTGCCGGTCGCCTTGCATGGCCAGCGCGACGGCCTGCGTGCCGCTGACGCCGGGGTGGTTGTTCTTGTTGAAGTTGTTGGCGAAGGTGATGTACTCGGCGGTGAAGTTGCTCGCCTTCACGGTGACCGTGGCCGAGCCGAGCGTCCCATACGCCGAGCCGGTCGCCGGGTTGGTCTCGCCCGCGTAATTCGAGGCCTGAATCACTACGCCGGCGGGGTTGCCGGTGGCGCCGAGCAGGGTCAGATGCAGCTTCGAGGCCGGGATGTTCACCGTCTCCGAGTAGGTACCGGCGCCGATCGAGATGATGTAAGCGGTCGAAGAGTTGTTGGGCACGGCGTTCACCGCGGCCTGCACGCTGGAGTACTGCCCGCCGCTCTTGGCGACGGTGATCGTGACGGCGGCGTGCGCCGGCTGAGCGGCGGCCACCGAGACCAACCCGCCGAGGGTGGTGGCCGCGGCGCCGGCCAGGCTGAAACGGACGAGGGCTGATACACGCATGACGGCCATCCAAATCAGAACTGGAATACGGCTGCTGCGTGCCGGACACCCTCATACCCGGCAGGCGGTGGACGGCCGGACCGGTCGCCCGCCGGTGAAGTTAAAGCAGCGGCGGACCGTCGTCAACGGTCCGCCGCCGAATCCCCCGCCGTTCCCGGTGCTTCGATCCCTCGTGCTTCGATACGGCGCCCCGTCACACGCCCGGCATGGTGATCTGGGTCAGCCGGATGTGGTTGCCGGACGGGTCGCGGAAAGCGCAGTCGATGCCGTAAGGCTGCTGCTCCGGCTTCTCGACGAACTCCACACCGCGCGCGCTGAGCCGCTCGTACTCGGCCTGACAGTCCTCGGTGGTCAGGAAGACCGTTCCGGCGAAGCCCTTGCCCACCAACGCGCGCACGTCGTCCGCGGTCGCCTCGTCCATCACCGGCGGGCCGGGGATCGCCATGAGCACGATGCCGATGTCGGGCTGCCCGGCCGGGCCGACCGTCAGCCAGCGGAAGTTTCCCATCTCCGGCACGGTGACGTCCGAGCGCACCTCCATGCCGAGCTTGCTGGTGTAAAAGTCGAGCGCCTTGTCCTGGTCGGTGACCCACAGCTGGGTAGTCGCGATCTTGTACATTTCGAGCCTTCCTGCGCGCGTTGACGACGGTCCCAACGCTATTCCCGCGTGCCGTCGCCGTCTTCTCGAAACGTCTGATGTTGCGGCCGTCCGTAGAAGCGCACCACACAGGCCGGCACCCGGGCGTAGGTCGCGGCAGGCGGAAACTTCGCCCGATAGGCGGTGGGGGACAGGCCGTACGTCCGGGTGAAGCTGGTGGTGAAGGAGCCGACGCTCTCCAGGCCGACGCTCATGCAGATCTCGGCGACGGACCGGTCGGTGAACCGCAGCATCGCGGCCGCGCGCTCAAGCCGCCGGGTCAGCAGGTAGACGTGCGGCGACTCGCCGAACGCGCGCTTGAACTCGCGGCTGAAGTGCGCGCGCCCAAGCCCCGCGGCCTGCGCAACTTCGGTTACGGTCAGCCGCTCGGCGTACTGCGAATCCATGAGGTCCTTGGCCCGCAGCAGATGCCGGGCAAGGGGAACCTGAGCCATACCGCCAGCGTAGGTCGCGGCACCGACAGCCGTGATCCGAGGCCGTATCCTGCCAAGCCGTTGACGGGCCCGCGTCGGCGGGGAGACGGTCCTCGGTGCGCCATGGCCACGGCCGGTCACGTGCCGCGGAAACGTGGACCGCGGGGGAGCGGCTACCGTCGTTCGCATGATCCCTGCCCGCTCGGTCGCCCTCTTCCTCCTCGCCGCTCTCTTCGAGATCGGTGGCTGCTGGCTGGTCTGGCAGGGCGTACGCGAGCATCGCGGCCTCGGCTGGATCGGCGCGGGAGTCGTCGCGCTCGGCGTGTACGGCTTCGTCGCGACCCTTCAGCCAGACAGTCACTTCGGCCGGATCCTGGCCGCGTACGGGGGCGTGTTCGTCGCGGGTTCGCTCATCTGGGGCGTGGTCGCGGATCGGTTCCGGCCAGACCGATTCGACGTCATCGGCGCGGTGGTCTGCCTGATCGGCGTAGGCGTGATCATGTACGCGCCGCGCGGACGTTAAGCCCGGCTCAGGTCGCTAAGCCGCTCAGCCGCTCGGATCGCTAAAGCCGCACACGCTGAACGTGCAGCGGCTCCCGGCCGACTCTGCGAGAGACGACCGGGAGCCGCGGTTGCCGCTAGTGCAGGACGAGCAGTCGCGGTGTCGGGTTGGCGAGAATGCCCGGTCCGCCGAAGATCGGGCCGGTGGAAGCGTGCAGCGCGCCGCCGGTGACCGGCAGCCCGCCCGCGGTGTACATCGCCTCATCGAACGCCTGGCCGTTCGTCGGCGCCTTGCCGACCGCGAACAGGGCGTACGCGTTGCCGTTCAGCACGCTGCAGGAGATGTAGTCGCCGACCATGCTGCCCTGGCTGGTGCTCGCGATCTGCGACAAGCTGAAGGGCCCTGCGATGGTCTGCGCCGCGCTCCAGGTCGAGCCGCCGTTGGCCGAGGAGATGTAGCCGACCTCGAGCTGGCAGGTCGAGGCCGAGCAGTTGGCGTTCGGGTAGAAGTAGTAGTACAGGCCGAGCTTCGCGGTGCTGCCCGAGGTGGCCTTGTCCACGCCGAGACCGGGGATGAAGTGGTCCACCCCGCTGCTGGTCGCGTCGATCGGGACCCGGGTCACCGCGGTCCAGCTGGAGCCGTCGGTCGAGGTCGAGTACACGATGTCGTTGGCCGGGCAGCCGGAACGGAACCGGCAGTCCTGCCACGCCACGTACACCTTGCCGCTCGAGTCGATCTCAGCGCTCGGCAGACCCTCGCCGTCGCGCAGGTTGCCGGCCACGCCGTGCGCGTTGACCGTGGCGACCTGCACGCTGGAGTTCCAGGACGAGCCGCCGTTGGTGGAGGTGAAGGCGCGGATCGCGCTGCCGTTGGCCGAGTAGGGCACCACGACGTTTCCGTTCGGCTGCACCAGCGGCTGCCCGCCGAGGCCGGACGGACCATCAGCCGGGGAGCGCAGCGCGGACCAGGTCTGGCCGCCGTCGCTGGAGACCGACATGGATTCGGCGTTGCCGGACGAGGTGATGTCGACCTCGATGTAGCAGTTGCCGTAGAAGGGGCTGGTCGAGGTGTCGTCGCAGACGACCCACTGCTTGTCATAGCCCTGACCGTCGAAGCCGACCGCCTGGATGGCGCTGCCCCAGTTGATCCCGTCGGTGGAGCGGTTGACCGTGATACCCGCGGCGTTGCCGGAGGAGTCGATCGGCAGGCCGACGATCATCCACTCGCCGTGCTTGGCGTCATACGCCACGGCGGCGTCGGAGACCTGAGCGTTGCTGCCGCCCTGGTTGACCGTCAGGCCGGACAGGAAACCGTGCTGCCAGGTACTGCCGCCGTCGGTCGACGTCGCCCAGCCGAGGTCCGAGGACCCGCCGCCGTAGACCCGGCCGACCTGGAACGCGGAGACGATCGTGTTGCCGTTGGCGTAGGTGTCCGGCTCAACCTGGGTCGCGTGCTGCGCGTCGGTGTCCGTGTACGGGTCCGAACTCACCTTTGTCAGGGTGATGCCGCCGGACGAGCCGACCGTCAGCGTGAAGCCGGTGGTGTGCGTGGCGGAGGTCCCGGTACCGGTGATCGTGATCGCCGAGCTGCCGGACGGCGTGCTCGACGAGGTGGTCACGGTCAGCGTCGAGGAGGAGCCGGCCGTCACCGAGGCCGGGTTGAAGGACGCTGACGCCCCGGACGGCAGGCCGGAGGCGCTGAGCGACACGGTCTGCGCACTGCCCGAGGTGACCGCCGTGGAGATCGTCGAAGTCGCCGACCCGCCCGGGCTGACCGAGGCGGAGGCCGGGCTGGCCGAGATCGAGAAGTCGTTGGTCGTCGAGGCCGGGGTCAGGACCGCGTCGTCGTACTTGGTGTACGTCGCGTCGCCGGGGTAGTTGTCGTCCTTGTTGGTCAGCGTGAGCGTGTAGTTGTGCCCGGCGGTGACCGTCTTGGAGACCTGCTTCCAACCGGAGTTGGCGACGCAGGTCTTGGCCAGCACCGTGCTCGTCGTGCCGGCTGTGGTGTCGGCCAGCGTCGCGGTCGCCCAGTCGTATGTCACCGTGTCAGGGCAGATCACGTCGTACCAGAACGACAACGTCGCGCCGCCGCTCGGAGCGGTGAAGGACTGCGCGATGGACGAGCTGCCGTTGGTCGGCGAGGTGGAGCCGAGCATCGCCGCGTACGTGCCTGAGTGCGGACCGGAGGTGGTCACGCTGGTGGCCGGCCCGGAGGTGGTCCAGCCGGACAGAGTGCCGGTTTCGAAGCCGCCGTTGGTGATCGTGGTCGCCGCGGCGGCCGGAGCGATGGCGGCGGTCAGTGGGATGAGCGCGAGGGCCGCGACCGTTGCGAGACGGCGCCGCGCGCGCGAGATGGATGATGTGGGTATCAAGGTAGATCCCTTCTACAGCGCAGCTGTTTGCCCGAGAGGATCTGAGGGCGCCCCGGACCCGCTTATGGCGGCACACCGGGGTTTGGTGCGGCGACACCCCGCCTGACAGCAGCGGTTGGCGGGGTGGCACCGATTGCGCAGTTTGGCAAGGCGCTGCGGTGACGGCAAGTGCCCTGACAGTCACGAATGGCAATGAGACGGCAAAGCGGCCAGTTCGCACCCTGCGACCGGATCGCAAATCCGTTCCAGGCGACACGCCTTCAGGCGACGCTGCCGAACAACACCGCCAGGCGACAACGCTTCGGCGGCACCGCGATGATCGCCGGTGCCGCCGGAAGCGTAGTTGTGTATTCGGGTTTTGCGGGTCAGTGCTGCTGCGCTCGTGGGCCGAGCGGGCCGAGCGGGCCGCGCGAGCCGAGCGGGCAGGGTGTCAGGAGTATTACTCGACGACGAGCTCGACCGGGATGTTGCCGCGGGTCGCCTTCGAGTACGGGCACACGGCGTGCGCCTGCTCGACCAGGCTGCGGCCGGTCTCGTTGTCCAGCGCCTCGGGCAGTTCGGCGCGCAGCACCACGGAGAGCGCGAAGCCGGTGTCGTCCTTGTCGAGGCTCACCTCGGCGGTCACCGAGATCTCGCCGGTGTCCACCTTCGCCTGCCGGCCGACCAGGCCGAGCGCGCTGGCGAAACAGGCCGCGTATCCGGCGGCGAACAGCTGCTCGGGGTTGGTGCCCTTTCCATCGCCGCCGAGGGCGGGCGGGAAGGCGAGGGCCAGGTTGAGCTGGCCGTCGGAGCTGACCGCCTTGCCTTCGCGGCCGTTCGCGGTGGCGACTGCGGTGTAGAGGCTCATGGTGTCCATCCTTCGAGGCTCGGGGCGACCGGAGCGCCGCCCACGCAAGAAGTATTGCACACAATCTAGTTGTGTACAACTTAGATGCGCAAAACTAAACTGTGCGCCACTGAGGTACACTGGCGCCATGGAGACCACCGACCGCACCGCCGAGCAGGCCATGCGTCTCGACGCGCAGCTCTGCTTCGCGCTGCACGCGGCTTCGCGGGCGTTCGACGGCGTGTACCGCGTCCTGCTGCGCGAGTTCGGTCTGACGTACCCGCAGTACCTCGTGCTGCTCGTGCTCTGGGAGCACGGTGAGCTGAGCGTGAAGAACCTCGGCGCAAAGCTGCGGCTCGACTCCGGCACGCTCTCCCCGCTGCTCAAGCGACTGGAGGCGGCCGGCTGGGTCGAGCGGCGCCGCGCCGTGGACGACGAGCGGTCGGTCCTGGTGCGCCCCACCGAGGCGGGCGACGCGCTGAGGGAGCGGATCTTCCAGGTCAGGACCGGCATCGGCGTCGCCGTCGGGATGGACCAGCAGGAAGCGCAAGCGCTGCGGACGAAGCTGATCGAGCTGGCCAACTCGCTCGACGAGACGGCCGCCGGCCTGTCAGCCGCCGCCGCGCAGTGACGCCGAACGCGCCAAGGCCGCGGCGGGTTGAGCCGAATGCGTGAAACCTGACGTGTCGTCACGGTAGCTCCCGTGGCACGCCGTACGTACTGCATACCGTCTGACGGCAACTGGCTGATTCAGCCTTGTCCACTCGGGGCTTAGGGAGCATCGTGCGACGTTCACCCAGCCTTCGCTGTCGTCTGCTTCTCCTGTTCACCGCGCTCGCCGGGCTGCTCGGTCTGGTCGCAGCCGGGCCGGCCGCCGCATTCGTGATGGCCCCCGGGGACAACGGCGACGTCAAGATCCACGCATCCACGACACCGGTAGGTGATCAGCGTGACGAGACCCACGTGTGCGTGTTCTACCTCGACGCGTTCAACTTTGACACGATTCAGCAGGTCTCCTGGCACATCGACCAGCAGCAGCC
>DASUAR010000227.1:0-12267 GCA_035763685.1 Actinocrinis sp.
CTTGCCGAGAATCCGGTTCACCTTGGTGCCGCAGGTCGGACAAGTCCCCTGCGCCATTCTGCGCCCCGAGTCGCTGATCTTGATCTCGCCGGTGAAGTGCCGCTTCTCCTTGCACTTCACGCAGTAAGCCTCGCCCGTGTACGTCTCGGCCATGGTCGGCCCTCCTGTTGGTTCCTGACTCTTCGCGATGGAACGCGATCGTGCGCCCTGGTCCGCCGGGCTCGGCGGTCGGGCGATAGGCCACCCTACGCGAGAGCACACACCGCACACGCATCGTGGCCCATGGGTGCGGCCGGAGCGCGAAGCGGTACCCACCCAAGGGTGATTAGTCACACCACGACGGGGCTTTCCGCGGGGATTGATCACCCGCGCGACCGGAATCCGGCAGGAACACGCCGCGGGGCCCCCAGGCGCACGCTCCGCCGACCGGGCTTGACGCCGCCGCGGCGGGAGCCGTTTTCCGAGAGCCCCGCATCCAGAAAGCGACGCTACGTGCTGCCGGGGCCGACCGTCAATCGGATCCCACGGACGGCTGTGGATAACCCTGGGGATAACCTGGGGACAGACCGGCGCGCCTTTGTGGACATCCTCGGTCTCCCTGTGGACAAACCTGTGGATCCGGTTGCCGCGCGCCGCTGACCAGCAGCGGCAAAAAATCTTGTGGAATTGACGAAAACCCGGCCGCCAACCGGCTGTGGACAAGTTTTCGGTCCGCTCGGCCCGCCGGGGCGGGCCGAAAAGGCGTCCAGCCGCTAATTTGGTTGACGTGGCAGCGGACCGCACCGACCGGCCGGCCGCCGGGTCCGCAGCCGCCGACCCGGCCGTCGAAGTGCGCCGTTCGCCGCGCCGCCGCCGGACCGTCTCCGCGTATCGCGAAGGTGACCGAACGGTCGTGCTGATCCCCGCGCAGATGTCCGCCGGGGAGGAGGAGCGCTGGGTTCGAGCGATGCTCGACCGGCTCGAACGCCGGGAGCGGCGCAGCGCGCTGAACGAGCCGGAACTCGCCCGCCGCGCGCTGGCGCTGTCCGCGCAGTACCTCGGCGGCCGCGCCCGGCCGGCCTCGGTGCGCTGGGTGAGCAACCAGGCCGCCCGCTGGGGCTCGTGTACTCCGGTCGACGGCACCATCCGCATCTCGGATCGCGTCCGTGGCCTGCCGGAGTACGTCCTGGACTACGTGCTGCTGCATGAGCTGGCGCATCTGCTGGTGCCCAACCACGGCGCCAAGTTCTGGGCGCTGCTGGATGCGTATCCCCGCACCGAACGCGCCCGCGGCTACCTCGAGGGCTATGCCCGTTCCGACGGGTCGGCCGACCGGGACGGCGACGACCAAGACAGTGACGACTCGGACAGCGACGACCAAGACGACGACGCGAAGAACTCGTCGCCGGAGGAAGTCGAAGACTGACCGGAAGGTCGAAGGTGAGCGGGTGCCGCTCACCTTCGACCTTCCGGTCAGGCCGCTCGCGCCCGCGGCGATCGGGCGCATCGCGAAAGCCGGAGATCAGCGACCCTTCGCCGCGTCCTTCACGTCGTCGCCGGCCTTCTTCAGCGAACCGGCGGTCTTGTCCTTCTTGCCTTCGAGTTCGGTGCTGCGATCTCCGGTGGCCCGGCCGACCTTCTCCTTGACCTTGCCCTTGATCTTCTGCGCCTCGTGGCCAGCCTTCTTCGCCGCATCCTTGGCGGTCATTACCAGTCAGTCCTCTCTGCTCGTCTGCTCGGCTTCAATCGACACAGTCGGGTAACCGGGATCGCGCCAAGCATTCGCGCACCGCCAGGCGCGCTTCGCTAGCCTGCGCCGAAGCAGACGAAGCCGCGTGCGTCCGGAACCGCCCGCTGCGCCTTGACCAGCGCCAGCGCCGGAGTGAACCCCTTGGCCAGTGCGCCATGGAACACGTTCATCAGCTCTCGCGTCTCCTTGTCCCCGACCGGCGCGACCGACGCGATCAACGTGCGAGTGCCGAGCGCGAACACGGCGCTGGCCACGCCCATCAGCTCATCACCCGGCCGGATGCCGGACAGTGCCGCGTCACAGGCCGAGAGCACCAGCGTGGCCGGAGCCTGCCGGATGCCTTCCAGGTCGTAGACGGTAAGCGGTCCGTCCGCCAACTCCAGGCTGGAGAACAGCGGATTGTCCGACCGGAACCGGCCGTGCGCCGCGATGTGGGCCAGTTGCGCGCCGTCCAGCGCTTCGGCGACCGCCTGCGCCGTGGCGTCCGCGCCGACGAGCGGCTTGGCGAGCGGATACCGGTGCGCCAGGTCGCCGATCTCGGCCTCGGCGTGTGGCAGACCGGGGCCGTAAGCGAGCACCACCTGCCCGGCCAGCCGATCCTGCTGAGCCGCGGTCCTCGACGCAGGCGCATCACGTGCCGCCTGCTCGCGAGGAGACTGCGCCGCGCCTCTCGGCAGGGCGTCGTCGCCGACGTCCCTCGGCGTTCCGGGCTTCGCCTGTTCGTCTCCGGCCTGAGCTTTGACCGCGGTCAGCCACGAGCGGGCCGACGGAGACACCGTCACCTGGCGATCCGTCAGCGATGGCAGCACCGACCAGGCCAGCGCGTGCAGCGATCCGGTCGGCACCAGCACCAGCGGCCGATCCCCGAGCCGCTTGGCCAGCGGCCGCACCAGCGCGTTGTCCAGCTCGCTGCGTGCGTAGTCGTATGCAGCCAACGCGGCCTGTTGCAGAGCTTCCGAGCCGTGACGCCGGGCCATCCGCTCAAGCGAGAAGCGCAGCGAGTCGACCTCGGAGAGCACCGCCTTGTACGAGCCGAGCGCGTGATGCCGGGCTACCCCGTCGACGAGGCTCACCGCGTGCAGCGCGTCGTCGACTCGGACGTACTCCACGAGCGCACGCTCACCGAGTCCGGCGCTGAGCGCGGCCAGGTCGAGCCGGGGTTCCGGCGCATACTCTCCGCCGCGCGCGTGCCGGGCCAGCTCTTTGACGCCCTGTTCCAGCCGCACTCGCTCGGCCTGGAGGTCGCGCACGCTCTTACCCGCGAGGCCGTCATCGGCGATCTGCGCGACCACCGCGCGCAGCCGCGCGAGCCGCGCCGCGAATGCCGCGTCGTCCGGGGGCCGCACCGGTCGACGCCGCAACGTCGCGGCTCGCCACTGCTCCGCGCGCAACAGCACCTGCCGCGCCGAACCGCCGGCCAACGCCAGTCGCAATCCCGTCTTGGCCAGGTCCGCGCCCATAATCGCGGCGCCGGCCCGCAGGTCGGTTGCGCCGAGGTTGCCCGCGTAGTCCGCGGCGGCCCGCAGCCCCTGATCTATCGCCCGGCCCGCGCCTCTTACATCACCGCGTACGCCGCGCAGCGCCGACTCGGCCTCCCAGCCCACAACCCGCAGGCGTGCGGAGCCGCTGCGGCGGACCGCAGCGACCTTGGTGAGAAGCTCGACCGCCTCGGCGTTGCGGCCCAGCGCCAACGCGGTGTGCGCGGCGAGCAGCTTGCTCTCCTGAGGCGTGATCAGCCACCCGGCCTGTTCCAGCTGCTCCGAGTTGCGAACCAGGTCGCGCAGGATACGGACGCTGCGTTCACCGGCGGTGACCCGTGCCGCGAGTTCAATGTGTGAGGCCCAGGTCGCCCAGTTGGGGCGCCGTTGCTTGGTGAACGCTACCCGGGCCGCGTGCGCGTGCGCGGTCGCCGCCGCAGCGTCGTCGGCCGCCAACGCCGCTTTCGCGGCGGATAGGCGCGCCTCGGCCGCGTTGAACGCGAATCCGGAGCGTTCGTGGCCTTCGGCCGCCTGCTCGGCGCACTGCCGTGCCTCCTCGGCGAGACCGGCCTCGAGCAACGCCTCCGCCCGATCGGCCAGGTTCGAGTTGATCGGCCGGCCGAGGCGCTGGCCGAGCTCGCGCGCCTCGTCGAGCATCTGCAGCGCCCGGGGCAGATCTCCGGCCCGCAGCGCGGCGAAACCGAGATTGTGCCGCGCGCCCTGGTGCAGCACCTGAAAGCCGTTGTCGCGGGCCAGTTCCACCGCGATGGTCAGGTCCGCGTCGGCGGCCCGGTGATCGCCGTGATAGGCCAGCAGCGTGCCGCGCAGGGTGAACATCACCACCTGCCAGCGCGCGTCAGCGTGTTCGCGCAGCGGCCGCTCCGCCGCGCGATAGCACGCCAGCGCATCGGCGCGCCGCCCGGTCCGTTGCAGCACCAGACCCAGGTTCACCCGCAGCCTGGCGAGCTCGAGCGCGCCATCGGGGAGGCCGGCGAGCGTCGCCTCCGCCAGCGACGCCTCGGCGAGCGCCGCCTGTGTGTTTCCCGCGTCCGCGAGTATCACCACGAGGGACGTGCGTGCCTGCGCCGCACGAAGCGGGAACCCGGAAAGCTCGCCGAGCCGGACGGCACGGCGCAGCGCGCTTCTGGCGCCGGAAAGATCACCCAGCTGCTTTCTGGCCAGACCGAGCGCGCGCAGGGCGATGCAGGCCGCCTCGTCCGAGCGATCGGCTTCGATCAGTGCGGTAGCCCGGTCGCGCGCCGCGCGGGAATCGCGTTGCGCGTCTTCCACAAGGCGAAGCGCCTCGGCGAGCCGGCGCTCGTCATTATGTGGAGTCCTGGCAGCAGTGCGCACCGACCCAGCTTCTCAGGCGTCTACCCATTCGGTCACTACCTGGGTGCCGTCCGGCATCGTGCAGCGAAGCCGGAGCAGTCCGGCCGGCACCGCGCTCAGCGAGAAGCGCCCGAGATGGTCGACGGGGGCGGTGAGCGACTGACCCGCCTGCGCCGCCGATTCCAAGTCCACATGGTGCGGGCCGGACGGGACCAGCTGGCCGATGAGCTTGCGCGCGCCGCCGACTTCCGTGGCCTCGATCGCGACCGTCATCCCGGGCGCCTCGAAGGTCAGCAGCCGGTGCTCACCGTGTGCCCGCGTTGCCGTGCCTACGAGCTGTTCCTCGTCGATGAGCTGGGCCAGTTGAGAGTCCATGTCGCGCCAGGCGAAGGCGGATCGCGCGGCGGCGGCGACGGCGTCCGGTACCGGATCAAGGTGGTCGAACATGGCACCGATGCGTCTAAGCAGCTTCGCGTCCTCGACGCTCTCGCCTACTGATCGGTTGCTTTCCATATCCCCTACTTCCCCCCGATGCGGATGGACTGCGTAGCGTTGTGCTGGGTGACGTGCTGCCGTGCTTTACGCCGCCAACCGGGCACGTAACCGGTCGAGGCAGCGTGCCCTGGTCGGCCCGATCGATCCCACAGGAATGCTCAACGCGACGGCGACCTGTGCGTAACTGTCCAGCGGCGAGACCGCGAGTACCCGCAACAGACTTCGGCAACGCTCTGAAAGCCCGGCAAAGGCGTCCCATAACTCGCGGTGTTCGTCCTGCTCGATGGTGCGCCGTTCCGGGTCCTGTTCGTCGTCCTCGTCCTCTTCGCCGGGCCCCTCGAACATCGGCACCTCGCGGTCCCGTCGGCGCAGCACGCCGATGGACTCGCGCCGGGCCGTGGTGGCCAGCCAGCCGGCCAACCGGGTCGGATCGTTGATCGCATCGAGATGCTCGACCAGCCGCAGCCAGGTGGTCTGACACACGTCCGCCGCGTCGGCGTCGGAGAGCCGGAAACTGCGCGCGACCGACCAGACCAACCGGGCGAACCGGCTCACGAGCAGGTCCCACGCCTTCTGGTCTCCGTCCGCCGCGCTCGCGAGCAGTTCCTGCGTGCTGGGGTCCTCGTCCACGGTCATACCCTTTCCCGCGCTGACCTGAGCGACAGCGCGGGAAAGGGTATCGATCCAAGCGGTCACTCGACCACTACACCGAAGTCGGGGTGGCACTGCCGGCTGCCCGAATCGAGCAGCGTCTCGGCCGCCTCGATCGCGCTGAGGTGCTTGGACGCGGCGAATCCGGCGATCGCCCCGGCGACCCGCGGCGCGGCGAACGAGGTACCCGACCATTCCGCGAAGCCGAAGAACTCGTGGCCGTCGTTGATGAACGGGCCGCAGACGTTCGCGCCCACCGAGCAGGCGTCCACCCACCAGCCGTGGTTGGAGAACTCGGCCCTGCGGGTCCCGTCCGGCTCGAGCGCGCCGACCGCGACGCAGCTCTTGAGCGTGGCGGGCCAGAACGGGCGGTTCGAGCCGCTGTTGCCTGCGGCGACCACGATCACGGTCTGCTTGCCGAACTGGCTGAGCGACTCCGCGAGCAGCGGCGAGGGCTCGTCGTCGAAGGTGTAGCCGCCGAGTGAGAGGTTGAGCACGTCGAGGGTTTCGCCTGAGGCGCGCATCCGTCCGCGCAGGCGCGCCAGAGAGCGAAGGATGTCCAACTCGTCGCCCACCCCGTCGTCGCCCAGCGCGCGCTCGATCATCAGGAACGCGGTCGGCGCCTGGCGCAGCAGCGTCCCGGCGACGAAGGTGCCGTGACCGGTCTGGGTCTCCAGTTCGTAGTCCACCTTCGCCGGGATCGGGTCGAGCTGGTCCGGGCTCACCTGGGCGAACCAGTCGCTGTCCGCGAACCAGGGATGGCTCACGATGCCGGTGTCGATCACGCCGGCGAACACGCGGCGCGCCGAGGTGTCGACGGCGGTGGGCTTCGGCATGGGAGCGCAGGGCTTGGGCAGGCCGTAGGGGCCGCCGTCGTACTCCGGCTCGCCGCGCATCAGGTGGTTGAGGGACACGGCCATCGGGCCGTCGTCGTGCGTGCGAAGCTGGCCGATCAACTCCATCGGATGCACACCGGCGTCGGGGCGTAGGTGCAACCGGGTGACGCCGACGTCCAGCAAGTCGTCGCGGCGCTCCGTGTAGCGCTCGACGGTGTCGTGCGCGCGGTCGGCGTGCCGGGTCGCGACCAGGATCTGGTCCTTGCGGTGCAGCGCGGTCGTCCCGTTCGGGCCTTCGCTCAGCACGGCGTCGCGGTGACGGGCGAGCAGGCGCTCCATACGGGCTTCGTGGTTGAGGCTCATGGGTGTTTCCCTCCAGTAGGCAGTCTTGCGCTAGGCCCGAGGCTTAGCACGTCTGCCCCGTTCTACGGCGCGGTTCGTGGATCCCATTGCCGTGACTGCGCGGGACGCGCCGGGTGGCCAGGACGTACCCCCGTGACGTCCTGACTGAAAGGGCGCGTCCCACGCAGCCGTCCCGATGCCCGTCGTGTCTTTCCCCCCACGGGCATCGGGACGGTCCCCCAGCATCCACCCCACACTGACCTTCGCCGGGCTCTCCCCTTCCCGGAACGGTCACTAACTAGAGCGCGGGGGAGGGGTCCCTGATACACCCGGCCCAACTTTTTTTCGGATTTCCATTTCACCTGCTCAGAGGGTGATCTGGTGATCCAAATGTCATCGAGATCACCCCGGCCGTTCACCGGGAGCCCCTTGCGCGCGCTGCCCGACATGCGGGTATGGTTAGGCTTGCCTAACTAGACCGGCGGTCGCACCCGGTCAGCCGGCCGCCCCGACGACGACCCTCGATCTGACCCACGACCAAGGATCTGCCCTCCATGTGGAATGACGCGTTCCCCAGCTTCCTGATCGGCCTGCGCGAAGGGCTGGAGGCCGGGCTCATCGTCTCGATCCTGGTCGCGACGCTGGTGCGGGCCGGTCAACGGGCCCGGCTCGGCGCGGTGTGGGCCGGCGTGGGTGCCGCGGTGGCGCTGAGCCTGTCCTTCGCCGCGGTGCTGACCTTCACCGCCGCGGACCTGCCGGCCGGGGGACAGGACGTGTTCGGCGGGGTGCTCTCGCTGATCGCCGTCGCGTTCGTGACCACGATGGTGTTCTGGATGCGCAAGTCGGCGCGCAGTCTGTCCGGAGACCTGAAGGCGCGCGTCACCGAGGCGTTGGGGCAAAGTGCCGGGGTTCTTGTGGTCACGTCGTTCATCGCGGTCGCGCGGGAGGGCCTGGAGACCTCGCTGTTCCTGTGGACCACGGCCAAGTCGGCCGGAGAGTCGCAGGGGCCGATGATCGGCGCGGCGATCGGCATCGCGCTGGCCGTGGCCGCGTGCTGGGGTCTGTACCGCAGGGTGCTGAAGATCAACCTGACCAAGTTCTTCTCGGTCACCGGAGCCGTGCTGATCGTCATCGCGGCGGGTGTGCTGGCTTACGGCCTCGGCGATCTGCAGGAAGGCGGCCTGATTCCAGGCCAGAGCGCGTACGCGTTCAACCTCGCCTCGATCGACTCAGGCTCCTGGTACGCGACGCTGATCGCCGGCACGCTCAATCTGACGCCCGCGATGACCTGGCTACAGGTCATTGGCTATCTGCTGTACCTACCGCTGACCATGTACCTGTTCGTGCCCGGTATCCGCTCCGCGGTCGCAGCCTCAACAGCCACCGCGCCGGCAGGGGCGGCGCCAACAGCGAGCATGTCAACGCGGACCGAATCCGCGATCCCGCTCACGAGAGCACAGCGGCGCGCCGCGGCGCGCGTCGCGGATGAGCAGGCGCTCGCCGCGCGCATTGCGGCGAAGCGGGAAGCGAAACAGGAGCGCGAGGCCGCCTGGCGGGTACCGCGCTGGGCGGTGGGCACCTCGATCTTCGCCGTGCCCGCGGTGGCCGCCGTGGCCGTGATCTCCGTGCTCGGCCCCGGAAAGAGCGGCGCGGCAGCGAACGACATCGCCCTCAGCGAGTCCAGTTGCGGCACCGGCTGGACGAGCCCCGAGGCCGGAGCGCAGAGCTTCAGCCTGACCAACAACGGCCACAACACCGCCGAGGTCTTCCTGATCAACCCGAGCAGCAACGCGGTGTTCGCCGAGATCGAGAATCTGGCTCCCGGCACCACGCGCCCGCTGACCGTGACGCTTTCCGGCGGCCCATACGCCTTCCGCTGCGCGTTCACCGACGGCACCGCGCTCAGTTCGAAGACTTACCTGGTCGGCGGTGGCTCTTCGGGCGCGAACACCGGTTTCGCCCCGGTGACCGACCAGGATCTGCAACAGCCTGTTGCCGACTATCGCGCCTACGTGCAGCAGAACCTGCCGGTGCTGCTCGCCGACAGCCAGCGCCTCGCCGCCGATCTTGCCGCCGGCGACCTCGCCGCGGCCAAGACGGACTGGCTCACCGCGCACCTCGACTACGAGGGCCTGGGCGCCGCGTACGGCACGTTCGAGGACTTCGACACGAAGATCGACGGACGCGCGAGCGGGCTCCAGGGCGGCGTGAACGACTCGTCGTGGACCGGATTCCACCGGATCGAATACGGGCTCTGGCACGGCGGGAGCGCCGCCGTCCTCAAGCCGCTCGGCGATCAGCTGGTCGCCGATGTGCAAGGGCTGATCAAGGCATTTCCGAACCAGACCACTGATCCGAACGACCTGCCGCTGCGCACCCACGAGATCCTGGAGAACACCCTCCAGTTCCAGCTCACCGGGATCTCCGACTACGGCAGCGGCACCGCGCTGGCCACCGCCTCCGCCAACCTGCATGGCACTCAGGTCGTCCTGAGCACGCTGGTCGGGCTGATGCAGGCCCGCGACCCGCAGGCGCTCAAGTCCATCGACACCTGGATCCAGACCGTCGCCGCCGACCTGAACGCCGCGCACCGCGCCGACGGCTCGTGGACCGCTCTTGACCAGCTCACCGCGGCGCAGCGGCAGCAGATCAACGGGGATCTGGGCGAGCTGCTCGAACAGCTCTCCGTCGTGCCCAACCTGCTTGAGGAGCGCAGCAGCGCGTGATCACGACCATGACCATGACCATGACCATGACGATGACCATGACCGTCACCCGCACCGGCGCCCGCGAGACAGAGATCTGAAGATGACCGACGAGAACCTTCCCATCGGTGGCAGCTGCCCGTTCGCCGCGATGGCCGCCCCCGGCGCCGCCGAGGCCCACGGCACGGATGTCACCAGCGCCGACTTCCATCACGCGCTGCGCCGCCGCTCCTTCCTGCGCGGCGCGGCAGTCGGCGCGGTCGGCGCCGCCGCGGTGGCCGCCGGCGGCTTCGGCACCGCGCAGGCGCTATCGTCCTCCGGCGACTCCTCGGACACCGGCAGCGGCCGCACGATCCCGTTCCACGGCACGCATCAGGCGGGCATCCTGACTCCGCCGCAGTTGGCCGCGACCGTCGTGTCCTTCAACGTCCTCGCCGCCGACCGGGCCGGCCTCCAAGAACTTCTCAAGACCCTGACGCAGCGGGCGCGTTTCCTGTCCGAGGGCGGCACGCCCGCCGACCTCGGCGTCGCATCCCCGCCCTCGGACAGCGCCACGCTCGGACCGCAGGTCCCCGCCGACGGCCTGACCATCACGGTCGGTGTCGGGGCGTCGCTCTTCGACAGCCGCTACGGCCTGGCCGCGGGCAAGCCCGCGAAGCTGGCCAAGATGCCGGTCTTCCCCAATGACAACCTGCAGAACTCCACTGAGCTGCACGGCGATCTGTCGCTGCAGATCTGCGCCGACCACCGCGACACGGTCATGCACGCGCTGCGCGACCTCACCAAGCACACCCGCCAGTGGCTCCAGCCGAACTGGAAGGTGGACGGTTTCCAGTCTCCGTCCCGGCCGACCGGGGCGCCGCGCAACCAGCTCGGCTTCAAGGACGGGATCGCCAACCCGGACGTGGACTCGAGCACTGAGACCAACGCCTTGATCTGGACGCACGGTGGCGCGAACGGCGAGCCGGCCTGGGCCGAAGGCGGCTCGTACCAGGTGGTGCGGATCATCAGGATGCTGGTGGAGTTCTGGGATCGGGTCTCGCTGACCGAGCAGGAGAACATGTTCGGGCGGCGGCGGGACACCGGCGCCCCGCTCTCCGGAGCCAAGGAGAGCGACATCCCGCAGTACGCCAACGATCCGGACGGAAAGATCATCCCGCTGGACGCGCACATCCGGCTGGCCAATCCGCGCACCGCGAAGACCGACGGCCAGCGGATCCTGCGGCGCGGCTACAACTACGATCGGGGCATCGACGACAACGGCAACCTCGACGTCGGCCTGCTGTTCGCCTGCTACAACCAGGACGTGGTGCGGCAGTTCGAGGCGGTGCAGACCCGGCTGATCGACGAGCCGCTGGTGGACTACATCTCGCCGACCGGCGGCGGCTACTTCTTCGCGCTGCCGGGCGTCAAGGACGCTTCCGACTACTACGCCTCGGGCCTGTTCGCGTGAACGACCCGCAAAGACACTCAAGGTGCTGATGCGGGCGAGGCTCGGACGGCCAACACCGCCTAGTTCCTTGAGTCCGCCGCGGCGTGCGACCCGCCGTGGCAAAGCCGTGGCCCCGCTTCGGATCCGTCCGAAGCGGGGCCACGGTCTCGCGATGCCCTTACTCGCTCTTGCGACGCCGGGTCCCGAAGACGATCTCGTCCCAGGACGGCACGGTCGCCCGCTTGCCCGGGGTCACGCCGTCGTTGACCGCCTGCTGGTCGGTCGTGCCGCGCAGCCGGTCCTTGTGCGGGCCGACCGGGCCGAACAACGCGTCCGAGTACGCCGAGCCGGCCCCGGTCTGCCGCTGCCGCGCCGCGGGCTCCTCCGCCGCCGGGGCGGTCGGGGTGGCGGAAGCCGCCGCGGCCGCTACCGGCCGAAGCGGAGTGACCACGGAGTCGCTGGAGGCCGCGGGACTCGAGACGGAGCCAGGAGACGACGCCGCGGTGGTACCGGCGGCGGCCACCGGACGCTGACCCTGCCAGGTCGGCAGCGCGGTGACCGAGGAGGCCGGGCGCACCGAGGTCGGCTCGCCGCCCGAGGCCGCGGCCGGCAGCCTCGGCTGGCGCGGGGTGAACGGGAACGCGTTCTCCGCCGCCACGTCGCTCGACAGCAGCCTTGCCTCGTCGTCGGCCGGGGTGACCAGCCGGCGCGGCGGGTCGAAGGCCCAGGTCGCCTCGTAGGGCAGGCCGCCGATCCGGAACGCCAGGCGCACCGTCCAGATGCCGTCGTCGCGGCGCCACGAGTCCCACTGCGCCGAGTCGTGGTCCGGCTCGCGGTGCATCAACCGCTCGCGCACCACGTCGCCCAGCTTCGGCCCGTGGGTCTCGCCGGCCCGGCGCACCTGGGTGTTCTGCGCCCGCTCGGCCATGAATGCCCGCTCCGCGAGCACCGGGCCCTCGAAGCGGCGCACGCGCTCAAGCGGGATGCCCGCCAGATCGGCCACCTGCTCCGCGGTCTGCCCGGAGCGGATGCGCGCCTGGATGTCGCGCGGACGCAGCTGCGCGTCCAGCTCTATCTCGATCTGGCCGAGCCGGGCCCGGTCGCCGCGCACCGCGGCGCGCAGCCTGTCGTCGATGGCGAGGAAGAACTCCTGGCCGTCCGGGGCACGCAGCACCAGGCGATCGCCGTCGCCGGAGACCGCCATCACGCGCAGTTCGGTCATGAGACCTCCTGGGTGGTGCCGCTGCTGGACGTAGTAACGAGTGTG
>DASUAR010000228.1:0-17129 GCA_035763685.1 Actinocrinis sp.
GGCGGAGCTCAGGATCGAGTTCTGCGACGGGAAGCCGCCCTCGTTCGCGAAGATCGTGGCGCCGGGGCCGTCGTTCATGAACTGCAGGAAGCCGGCCGCCACCAGCGGGTTCTTGCTCTGCTTGAGCACCGTGTCGCTCGAGCCGCCGTTCTCCGCGGTCGCCGCCGCGCCTCCGGCGGTCCAGACCGGCATCGGCGCGACCCGCCAGTCGCCGGATCCGGTCGGCACGCCGGACTCCAGGTTGCCGGGCATCCACGCGCCGGTGATCAGCGAGGCGATGCTGCCGTTGCCCAGGCCGGTGTACCACTGGTTCGACCAGGAGGAGATCGGGGAGAGCAAGCCGCCCTTGATCAGCTGGTTCCAGGTGTCGGCGAACTTCTTCGAGCCGTCGTCCTGCAGGTTGATCGAGACGTTCGTGGTGCCACTGACGGTGAAGGGCTTGCCGCCGGCGTCCCAGATCATGCTGGTGACGAAGCCGGGGTCGCCGGTGTCGTTGGTGAGGTACGCGCCCGGGTTCGCGGTGTGCAGCTTCTGCGCGTCGGCCACGTAGTCGGCCCAGGTGGCCGGAACCTTGAGCTGGTACTTGTCAAAGACCTTCTTGTTGTAGAACAGCGCCATCGGTCCGGTGTCCTGCGGCAGACCGACCAGCTGGTTGTTGATGTCCACCGAGCCCCACACGGCGCCGGAGTAGTCGCCCTTGAGGCTGCCGAGGCCGTAGTCCTCAAGGTTCGCCAGCGCGCCGGAGAGCGCGAACTGCGGCAGCGCGTAGTACTCGATCTGCGCGACGTCGGGGGCGCCGGAGCCGGCCTTCACCGCGTTCTGCAGCTTGGTGTACTCGGCCGTCGCGGTGCCCGCGTTGACCAGGTTGACGGTCACGTTCGGGTACTTCTTCTCGAAGGCCGCGACGATGTCCTTGACCTGCGGGGCCCAGGCCCACACCGTGATCGCGGACTTCTTCTGCAGCGCCGCCGCGATGGCCGCCTGGCCGGAGGCGCCGGAGCCGCCCGAGCCCCCGGCGGAGGAGCCTGAACTGCTGCTCGAGCACGCGGTCAGGCCCACCGCCGCGAGCGCGGCGGCCGCCACGGCGACGCCCGCACGGCGTTGCGCGATTCTCATCATGGTTCTTCTTTCTTCTGGTTCAGGCATGGCCGGGCCGCCCGGTGGCGGATCCTGCCTGCCGGTTGAGGGTGGATGCGGGAATTGAGTTAGCCGGTCAGCCCTTGACGCTCCCGGTGGTCAGGCCGGACTGCCAGTAGCGCTGCATGATCAGGAACGCGATCATGATGGGCACGACGGTCAGCAGCGAGCCGGTGATGACCAGGTTGTAGATCGCTTGTCCGCCTACCGTGCTGGCCTGCGAGTTCCACTGGTTGAGCCCGACGGTCAGCGGGTACCAGTCCGGCTTGCTCAGCATGATCAGCGGCAGGAAGTAGTTGTTCCAGGTCGCCACGACCGAGAAGAGCAATACCGTGATCATGGCCGGCCGCATCAGGTACAGCGCGATGCTGAAGAAGATGCGGTACTCGCGCATCCCGTCGACGCGGGCCGCCTCCAGCAGTTCGGTCGGCACCGCGTCGCGGGCGTAGACCCAGATCAAGTACAGGCCGAACGGGTTGACCAGCGACGGGATGATGATCGCCCACGGGGTGTTGGTCAGGCCCAGCTTGCTGAACATGAGGAACGAGGGCACCGCGAGCGCCAGACCGGGGACCGCGACCGCGCCGAGGATGAGCGCGAGGGCGCCGCGCTTGCCCGGGAAGTCGAACTTGGCCAGCGCGTAGCCGCCGAGCGTGGCCAGCAGCGTCGCGCCCCCCGCGCCGACCACGACGTAAAGCAGCGTGTTGCCGAACCAGCGCAGGAACACGCCGTTGTCGTAGCTGAAGGTCTGGCTGATGTTGTCGAAGAGGGCGAATTTGCCGCCGAACCAGAGCCCTGAGGTGGTGAACAGCGAGCTCTGCGTCTTCGATGCGTTGACCAGCAGCCAGAACAGCGGCAGCAGCGCGTAGATCAGCGTCAGCGTCATGGCGGCGGTGAGCATCGGCGACTTCGGCCGCAGCGACGGGTTCCCGGTGCGCGCGGAGGTGCGCCGAGTCGGTCGCGAGGTCCTGCTTTTCGGGGCGGCCGCCGCCGAAATCCGCTGGGTGACAGCCATCGTCACGCCTCCCTCTTGCGCGTGCCGGCCCGCTGTACCAGGTAGGCGACGACCATGGTCGCCACGCCCATGATGATCGCGATGGTGGCCGAGTAGTTGTATTCCTGTCCTGCGAAGGAGAGGTTGTAGGCGTACATGTTCGGGGTGAAGTAGCTGTTGATCGTGTCCGGGGACAGCGGCTTGAGGATGTTCGGCTCGTTGAACAGCTGGAAGGTGCCGATGATCGAGAAGATGGTCGCGATCAGCACGGCGCCGCGCACCGAGGGCAGCTTGATGTGCCAGATCACCCGCAGCGGCCCGACCCGGTCGATCTCGGCCGCCTCGTAGAGCTCCGCGGGGATCACCCGCAGCGCCGAGTAGAAGATCATCATGTTGTAGCCGACATACTCCCAGGTGACGATGTTGCCGATGGCCGGCAGCACCAGGCCGCTGGAGAAGGGGTCGGGCAGGGTGGTGTGCAGCCAGCGATCCAGGTTGCCGATCAGGCCGAACTGGGTGCCGTACATGAAGCCCCACATCAGCGAGGCGACCACGGCGGGCACCGCGTACGGCAGGAAGATCGAGAGGCGGAAGAGCGGCGCCCAGTGCAGCCGCGCGCTGTCCAGCGCCATCGCGATGGCCAGGGCCAGGATCAGCATGACCGGCACCTGCACGACCAAGAACAGCGCGACCCGGCCGAAGGCCGACCAGAACTGCGCGTCGCCGAGCGCCTGCTTGTAGTTGGCCAGGCCGGCGAAGCGGTTGCCGCCGATCAGCTTGTCCTGGAAGAAGCTCAGGTAAAGCGCGTAGAGCACCGGGGCGACGATCGCGAGCAGGAAGACCGCCAGGAACGGGCTCAGGAAGCCCCAGCCGGTCCAGTTTCGCCGGCGCCGGCGCTTCGGGCGCGGCAGATCGCGTCCGGGTGTCGCGGACGCCGCGGTCACGGAGGTTGCGGACATGTCACTGCTTTCAGGATCACTGCCTCGGGAGGCCGGACTGCGCCGCCGGCCGGGACCGGTCCGGGATGATCCGCGGATCCGGGCTCTGGACAGACGACACATGTTGACGTAAACATGGCGGACATGAGCGCTAAATGTTTACGTAAACATCGGTGTCGCGGACGCTACCATGTTTACGTAACCATGCCTACCGTCCGGTGCATCACGAGACGGCAACGGCAGTTCAGCCGACTACTGGGGAGCCATGGCCACGACCGAGGGAACGCCCGTCGCCCGGAAGGCGGCGCGGCCGTCCATGGGCGATGTCGCGCGACACGCCGGGGTCTCTTCGCAGACGGTGTCGCGGGTGTCGAACGGGCACTCGAACGTGGACGCGGCGACCAGGGCGCGGGTCATCGACTCGATGCGCGCGCTCGGGTACCGGCCGAACTCGGCCGCGCGCGCACTGCGCTCCGGGCGCTTCCGCACCATCGGCGTGATCATGTTCACGCTGCGGACCTTCGGCAACATGCGCACGCTGGACGCGATCGCGACCGAGGCGGCGCACGCGAACTACTCGGTGATGCTGATCCCGGTCGTCGACGCGACGCTGGAGCAGGTCTCCGGCGCCTTCAGCCGGCTCAGCGAGCAAGGCGTCGACGGGGTGATCATCGTCTTCGAGGCCCACCTGCTGGACAACGCCGAGTTCACCCTGCCGCCCGGACTGCCGGTCGTCGTGATCGACTCGAACGCAGGCGACGAATACACCGTCGTCGACACCGATCAGGCGGAAGGCGCCCGGCAGGCCACCGAGCACCTGCTCGGCCTCGGCCACCGGCAGGTGTGGCACATCGCAGGGCCCGAAAGCTCGTTCTCGGCCGTGCACCGCACCGAATCGTGGCGGCGCACGCTCAAAGACGCGGGCATCGAGCCGCCGCCGGTGCGGTACGGCGACTGGTCCACCGAATCAGGGCACAGACACGGCCTGGCCCTCGGCGGGCGCGACGACGTCACGGCGATCTTCGCCGCCAACGACCAGATGGCGCTCGGCGCGATGCGGGCGCTGCACGAACTGGGCCGCGACGTGCCCGGCGACATCAGCGTGGTCGGCTTCGACGATCTGGAGGAGGCGCACTCCTTCTGGCCGCCGCTGACCACCATCCGGCAGGACTTCGGCGAGGTCGGCCGCCAGGCGATCCAGCAGTTGCTGCGCAAGGTGGACGACTACGGATTCGATGACGAGGACAACCGCAGAGTCACCGTGCCGACGCGGCTGATCGTGCGCGAGAGCACCGCGAGTCCGCGGGTCCGAAGCTAAACCGCGATCGCGCGATCGCAGCACACGACGCGGACAACGCATCATCACCACACGACAAGCACACCGCACCACCGCACCACCGCACCACCTGCTATTCACCCACACACGCAGCACCCTCACTCCTCCAGGGAGCAGCAGATGGTCAGGTTCATCGCACGTCGAAAGGCCATATCAGCACTCTGCGCTTCGGTCGCACTCGCCGGCTCGGCGCTCTTCGTCGTCCAGGCGCAGCCCGCCTCGGCGGCGACCAATCAGTTCAAGGGCGTGAACTGGGCCGACACCCGCGACAACTACAACTCCGGCTGGGTGATCCCGGACGGCCTCGCGGCCTCGGACAACTACTCGCAGGTGTATTCGATCGCGAACAACTACATCAAGGCGTTCCAGGCGAATCTGGGCGCGAACACCGTCCGCCTGCCGATCAACCCGCCGAGCGTCAGCCAGTCCTGGTGGGGCGCGTACCGCGGCGCTGTCGACGCGGCGCTCGCCGACGGCATGAAGGTCATCATCAGCGCCTGGACGCAGAGCACGAGCACCGGCACGATCACCGACATGACCGCGTGGAACACCATGTGGAGCACCGTGGTCGGCCAGTACGGCGGCAACGGCAACGTGTACTTCGAACCGCTGAACGAGCCGTACGGCTACTCGCTGAGCCAGTGGGTGTCGATCTGCTCCTCGTGGCTGTCGACGTTCTCGAGCGTCCCGCGCGGCCGCGTCATCATCAGCGGCACCGGGTACAACGACCATGTCACCGGAGTCGGCGCGTCGTCGGCGCTCAACGGCACGCTGCTTTCACTGCACTACTACGGCACCTGGAACAACTACACCCAGGAATCGCAGTGGGAGTCGGACCTCAACAGCCGGATCGGCAGCTACACGAGCCGCACCATCATCGACGAGTTCGGCGCGCCGATGACCACCGGAGTCAACTGGCTGGCGAACCACAACGGAGCCGTGGAGCAGTCCTACTTCGCCGCGGTCACCGACCTGTCCCGCGCGGACGGCATGGGCAACGTGTACTGGGCCGGGCTGAAGACCGGCGACACCTACTCGATGGAGTATCACAACGGCAGCGGCCTATCGAACAACAACGCCTCGGGCGTCACGCAGGTGCGCTGGGGCTGGGGTTACTAGTTCACCTATGCCGGGTAACCGGCCGTGATGCCTGGTAGACAACAGACGGCAACGGCTCCGGGCGCGTCATCGCAGGTGACATCCCGCGGCGCGCGCTCGGAGCGCACCGTGCTCGTCACAATGCGCGCGGGCTACTTCCTGGTCCTGCTCGACGTGACGATCGTGAACGTCGCGCTCCCGCAGATCGGCTCCGGACTGCACACGCACGTCAGTGGCCTGCAATGGGTGGTAGACGCGTACGCACTCGCACTGGCCTCCCTCATGCTGGCCGGCGGAACCGCCGGCGATCTGCGCGGGCACAAACGGATCGTCCTGATCGGCCTGGCCGTCTTCGGGATCGGCTCGCTCGGCTGTGCGCTGGCACCGAATGTCGGCGCGCTCGTCGCCGGCCGCGCGGTGCAGGGCGTGGGAGCGGCGCCTGGCCTCGGCGGTGAACAACACGGCGCGGCAGGCGGCGGGCGCGATCGGTATCGCCGTTGCGGGCGCCATCGCAGGTCAACCAGGCAGCGCGGGCTTCACTGGCGGCTTACACACGGTGGCCTTGCTCGCCGCCTGCCTGTACCTGCTGACCGCCGCAGCCGTCCTCTTCCTGATCCCTGGAAAGCGAGCGCGCGAGGGTTAGCCTTCCGATATGACAAACCTTTCCGAGGACGAGATCGAGTTCCTGCGCGAGCACCGCTCAGCCGCGATGATCACGGTGGACGCGGCCGGCGTCGCCAAGGCGGCGCGGGTCGGAGTGGCCCTCGTCGACGGCCGGCTCTGGAGCAGCGGGACCGCGGACCGGGTGCGCACCCGGCGGCTGCGCCGTGACCCGCGCTGCACACTGTTCGTCTTTGACGGCACGTTCCTCTGGCTCAGCGTCGAGTCGAGGGTGACGATCCTGGACGGTCCGGACGCGCCCGACCTCAATCTGCGGCTCTTCCGGGTGATGCAGGACCGCCCGACCGGCCCGCTCACGTGGTTCGGCAGCGAACTTGATGATGACGCGTTCCGCACCCGGATGGTCGACGAGAGCCGGTTGATCTACGAATTCGAGGTCGTCAAGAGCTACGGCGTGGTCAAGGCGCCGTCGTTCTAATCGAGCAGGACTCGGCAGGCGCACTCAGCAGCCGGACTGGCGCTCCAGGAGCCGGTCCACGACGTGCGCGGCGATGGCCAGGCTGGAGGTGGCGCCCGGGGACGGCGCGTTGCGCACCGCGGTGACCGGGCCGAGGAAGCTGATGCGGAAGTCGTCCACCAGTCCCCCGTCGCGGTCCACCGCCTGCGCGCGCACGCCAGCCGGTGCCCGGACCAAGTCCGCAGGGGTCAGGTCGGGCACGTAGGCGCGCGCGGCCTCGGTGAACGCGCGCTTGGAGAGCGAGCCGTACATCTCGTGCACACCCGTGCGCCAGTGCTTCGCGAACAACCGGAGCGCTCCGGGCCAGGTCAGCGTGCCGAGCAGGTCGCGTGGGCTCACATCGCGGCGGCGGTAGGCCTCGCGGGCCAGGGCGAGCACGGCGTTCGGGCCCACGTCCACGCTGCCATCGACCCTCGGCGTGAGGTGCACACCGAGGAACGGGTACGCGGGATCGGGCACCGGGTAAACCAGGCCACGCACCAGGTCGGCGCGCTGCGGCACCAGCCGGAAGTACTCACCGCGGAAGGGAATGATCGCAGGTCCCTTATGGTCCCCGGCGCGGCGGGCGAGGGTGTCTGAGTGCAGTCCGGCGCACAACACCAGGTGGTCGAATGCGTGGCGCTCGCCCGCACCACCGCTCTTGTCGCCGCCGCTCTTGTTACTGCCGCTCTTCTCGGCACCGCAGTACACGACGACGCCGCCCGCCTCGGGTCGGATGTCGGTGACGGCCTGGCCGAGCAGCAGTTTTCCGCCGCTGGCGGCAACGTCGTCGGCCAGCGCACGAGCTACGGCGCGATAGTCCACGATCGCCGTCGTGGGCGAGTGCAGCGCCGCCACGCCGCGCACGTTCGGCTCGATCTCGCGCAGCGCGTCCGGTTCCAGCCAGGCGATTCCCGGCACGCCGTTGGCCTGCGCGCGGGCTTGCAGATCACGCAACCGCTCGACTTCCATCGCGTCCCGGGCGACCACGACCTTGCCGATCTCCCGGTATTCCAGGCCCTTCTCGGCGCAGAAATCACGCAGCAGTTCCACCCCGCGCCGGCAGAGCACCGCCTTGAGCGAGCCCGGCTTGTAGTAGAGCCCCGAGTGCACGACGCCGGAGTTGCGGCCGGTCTGATGCGCGGCGACCTCGGGTTCCTTCTCGAAGACGGTCACCTCGTCGCCGCGCACCTCGGCCAACCGGCGCGCCACCGCGAGGCCCAGGATTCCGGCCCCCACCACGCCGACCCGCCGACGACCGCCGTCCGGTCGCGGTGCGGCCTCCCCTGGAATCAACGGCTGTTCTCCTGCTCTGTGCTCGCCTCGGTGTTCCTGCCACCAGAGTAGGCGTAAACCGCCGCGTGCCGTCCGGTGATCTCGGCCGCCCGGGGAATCGACGCGATCGCACCCGGCAGCTCGACAGTCAACGAGGCCGCGGCGCACGCGTACTGCAGCGCGTGCTCGATCGGCCGGCCGGCGGCGAGGCACGCGGCCAGGACGCCGGTGAACGTGTCGCCGGCGGCGGTGCTGTCGACGGCTCGCACGCGGGCGGCAGGGATCTGATACCGCGCGCCGTCGCGGCTCGCATAGCAGACCCCTTGTTCGCCAAGCGTGAGTGCGACGCGCGGCGTCAGTTCGAGCAGCTTTTCGCATTGCGCGAACGCAGTGGCGCCGGCAGCGGCGGCGTCGTGACCGGCGCCGCGCGGCTCGTAGCCGGCAATGGTGGCCGCTTCGATTTCATTGACTACCAGCAGATCGGTGACCGCCAGCAGTTCGGCTGGCAAAGTGCGCGCCGGTGCGGCGTTCAGAATTGTCAGCGCGCGTCCGGATTCGCGGGCCGCGGCAAATGCGGCTTGTACCGTCTGTACCGGAATTTCCAGCTGGGCCAGCACTACCGCGCATTCCGAGGCGCACGATAATTCGGCTGCCGACAGGCCGCCCAAACATCCGTTCGCTCCCGGCACTACCACAATTGTGTTCGCGCCGGCCGGATCCACGGTGATCAGCGCCGTTCCACTCGGCGCGCCGCGCACCTCGCGCAGCAGGTCGACCTCCACGCCGTCGTCTCGCAACACATCCCGTAGGCGTGCGCCGTACTCGTCGGCCCCCACCGCGCCGAGAAATGCGCACAGCGCCAGGCCGGACCGCGCGACGGCGATCGCCTGATTGGCTCCCTTGCCGCCCGGCGTCGCGTCGAAGCCCTGCGCGAGCACAGTCTCTCCGGGCCGTGGCAGCGCGGCACAGCGCGCCACGAGGTCCATGTTCGCGCTGCCGACGACGAGCACCCGCGCGCGCCGCCGCCCTGACTTCGACATGAGGCCAGTATGGCCCGCACAGGGCTTGACCTTGGAGTGCGCTCCCAGGTTTACCGTCTAGACATGGGCACGACAGTGGTGGAACAGGCTCGGCAGCACCAGACTCAGCAGCGGCAGCATGCGCGCTGGACGGTCGCGGACGTGGCGCGAGAAGCCGGGATTTCGCCGGACACGGTTCGCTACTACGAGCGCGCCGGCCTGTTGGCAGCCGCCGGTCGCAGCGCGGCCGGATACCGGCAGTTCGATGCCGGGTCGCTTGATCGGCTGCGTTTCATCCAAGGTGCGCAGCGCCTGGGCCTGCGGCTGCGCGAGATCCGCGACCTGCTCACGGTGCGCGACAGGGGAGTGTGTCCGTGTGAGAGCGCTGAGACACTGCTGCGCCGCCGGGTCGCCGAGATCGAGCGGGAGATCGCCAGGCTCACCACGTTGCGCGGTGACCTGGAACAGATGCTCACCGGGTTGCCCGGCCCCGGCTGCCCCGATCCCGAGCCGGGCACCTGGTGCCCAGTCGTGCCCGAATTCACTGAGTCGGCCGCATCGACCGGGTCGACCCAGTCGACCGAGCGCGATAAGGGAGGTGAATGCTCATGTTGACGAACCACGGACTGCTCGCGGCCTGCGATTGCTGCGACGACCCGGAGTGTGGCTGCGATTGCCGCGGCGGTTGCTGCTGAGCAGCGGGATTACGCCACCGCGGTCACACTGAGCGCTGCGCCGGCGGCGGCGTCGGCTGGACCAGCCCGGTCTGGTAGGCGATGACGACGAGTTGCGCGCGGTCGCGGGCGGCTAGTTTCATCATCGCACGCTGAATGTGGGTCCGCGCTGTCAGTGGGCTGACGAAGAGTTGCTCGGCGATCTGCGAGTTCGAATACCCCTGCGCGGCGAGGGCCATCACCTCGCGCTCGCGGGCGGTCAGCTCGGCGAGGCGTTCCGGGGCGACTTGCGCGCCTGGGCCGGGCGCGGAGAGGAAACGGGTGATCAGCGCACGGGTCGCCGTCGGGGACAGCAGCGCTTCGCCGGCGGCGACCGTGCGGATGCCGGCGAGCAGGTCTTCCGCGCCGACGTCCTTGCCGAGGAAGCCGCTGGCGCCGGCCCGCAACGCCGCGGCGACGTACTCGTCGATCTCGAAGGTGGTGAGAATCAGCACCCTGGTCGCTGCGAGCTCCGGGTCGGCGCAGATGGCGGTGGTCGCGGCCAGGCCGTCCGTGCCGGGCATGCGGATGTCCATGACCACGACGTCCGGGCGGTGCACGCGGGCGGCCTCGATCGCCTGCGCGCCGTCCGCCGCCTCGGCGACGACCTGCATGTCATCGGTGGAGTCGATCAGGATCCTGAAGGTGGCGCGCAGCAGCGCCTGGTCGTCGGCGAGCAGGATGCGCAGGGTCACGGGACGTCCTCTTCCGGTTCTGATTTACTCGCGGCTACAGCTGCAACGGCAGTTCGGCGGTGACTTGGAAGCCGCCTTCGGGACGGCGCCCGGCTTGCAGCCGGCCGCCGATGGAGTTGGCGCGCTCGTGCATGCCGATCAGACCGAAACCGCCGCCGGGCGTCTTGGCGACGCTCGCGGCGGCGGCCACCGGCGTCGAGCCGCTCGCGCCGTCCTCGTCGTCGGTGATCGTGATCGTCAAGCGGTCGCCGCCATAGCCGAGCTGGACGTACGAGGTGTCGGTCGCGGCGTGCTTGGTGACGTTGGTCAGCGCTTCTTGCACGATCCGGAACGCCGTCAGATCCACGCCTGGCGAGAGCGCGCGCGCCGTCCCCTCGGTGGTGACCACCACCTTGAGCCCGGCGGAGGCGAGCGAGGCGGTCAGCTCAGGCAACTGAGCAAGTCCGGGCGCGGGCTGAAGCGGTGCGTCGGGATCGTCGCTCTCGCGCAGCAGGCCGACAGCGGCCTTCAGTTCGCGCAGTGCGGCGGACGTGGTGTTGGTCAGCTCGGCCAGGATCTCGCGCACCTGCTCGGGGCGGGTGCGGGCGATGTGCGCGGCGGTGCCGGCCTGCGCGTTCGCGAGCGCGAGGTGATGAGCGACCACGTCGTGCAGCTCACGGGCGATCCGCATGCGCTCGTCGGCGACGCGGTGCCGCGCCTCCTGCTCTCGGGTCTGCTCGGCGAACTCGGCGCGGGCCTGGACGGCTTCCAGGTACGCCCGCTTGGTGCGGGCGGTGGTGCCGAGCGCGAGCGGCAGCAGCAGGAAGGCGATCGGCATCACCACGCTCAAGGCGAGCGTCTCGTGCGGCCGGCCGAGCACCGCGGCGACGGCCACCGCCGCCATGATCGAGAAGGCCGCCGTGTTCGCGTTCTTGCGTTCGGTCCGGTCGGCCAGCGTGAAGAGCGCGACCATGAGCGGGCCGACCATCAGCGGCGAAGGCAGGAAGCCGAGCCCGGACCCCGCGATCGCGCAGGCCGCGGCGACGCCGGTGACCACGCGAGGATGGCTGCGGCGCCAGCTGAGCGCGATGCAGCCGGCGGTGTTGAGCAGCACCCCGAGCCACCATTGGTGGACCGCCGGAGTGCTCGGGGTGCCGAGCATGCTGCCGGGGAACGCGTTCGCGAACAGCAGCAGCGCCAGGGCCGCGTCGAGGACGCGTGAATGTTCGCGCTGGTACCGCTGCCAGGTGTTGATCATGAGGCGTTTTCCTGTCGGGTGTTGTGACCATAGTGCGGGATAACGCCGGAAGACACCGGCGGGGCCGTCCGCGCTCGCCCGGACGGCCCTTCGGTGTACCGGTCAGACTGCTGCGGTCTGCGCGTCGCGATCGGGCTCCTCGGCCGCAGCGGCGGTGACCTCGTGACCGGCCCGCCGCTTGGCGAGCGCCTCGCCTTCCACGTCGACTCGCGGCAGCACTCGGTCCAGCCAGCGCGGCATCCACCAGGCCGCCTTCCCGAGCAGCGCCAGGGCCGCCGGAACCAGCGCAATACGCACGATGAAGGCGTCGAAGAGCACCGCCACCGCCATGCCGAACCCGATCATCTTGATCAGCGCGTTGTCGGCGCCGATGAAGCCGGAGAACACCGCGGTCATGATCAGCGCGGCGGCCACCACGACCCGGGCGCTGGCCCGGAAGCCGGAGACGATCGCCTGCCGCGGCTCGTCGCCGTGAACGTGCGCCTCGCGGATCCGGGTGGCGATGAAGACCTCGTAGTCCATCGCCAGTCCGAAGATGATGCCCACCATGAAGATCGGCATCAGGGTCATGATGGGCCCGGTCTGGTGCACGCCGAGCAGGCTCGCCAGCCAGCCCCACTGGAAGACCGCGACCACCGCGCCGAGCGCCGCGAGCACCGAGAGGATGAACCCGAAGGCGGCCTTGAGCGGGACCAGCACGGAGCGGAACACGAACAGCAGCAGCACGAACGCCAGTCCGACGACCACGGCCAGGTACAGCGGCAGCGCGTGCTGCACCTTCGCCGCCGAGTCGATGTCCAGCGCGGTAGCGCCGGTCACCGCATAGGTCGCCCCGCTCGCGGCGTCGATCTTGGCGCGCTCGCCGCGAATGGCGTGCACGAGATCAGTGGTCTTAGTGTCGCTCGGTCCGGTCGACGGGATCGCGGAGAACACCGCGGTGTCCCCGGCGGCGTTGAACCGCGGCGCGGAAACGGAGACGACGCCGGAGGTGGAGCCGATCGCGTGCTCGACGGAGGCGACCGCGGTCTTCGGGTCCGGCGTGCTCTTCGCGTCGACGACGATGGTCAGCGGGCCGTTGAAGCCGGGGCCGAAAGCCTTGGCTAGGTCGTCGTAGGCACGCCGTTCGGTGTTCGAGGTCGGCAGGGTTCCGTTGTCCTGGCTGCCCAGGTGCAGCCCGGTGGCCGGCAGCGCGATCACGCCGAGACCGAGGATCGTGAGCAGCAGCACCGGCACCGGCCGGCGCAGGATCGACTTCGCCCAGCGCGCGCCACCGTTGGGCTTCGCCGCCGCCCCCACGGATCCGTGAGCTCCGCCGCCGTGCGCGGCCTTCTTACCCTTACGCACCCTGCGAGAGAGCACCGCGTTCGGCCAGCAGCCCAGCAGCGCGGGCACCAGCGTCAGCGCGACCAGCACCGTGACCAGCACTGTCGCGGCCGCCGCAAGGCCCATCTTGGTCAGCATCGGCACACCCACGACCGACAGCCCGGCCAGGCCGATCACCACGGTCAGTCCGGCGAACAACACCGAGGATCCGGCGGTGCCGACCGCGAGCCCGGCGGCTTCGCGCGGCTCATGACCGTTCGCGCGCTCCTCCCGGTAGCGCGAGACGATGAACACCGCGTAGTCGATGCCGACCGCCAGGCCCAGCATGGTAGCCAGCGCGGTGGTGGTCTCGGACAGGCCGAAGGTGCTGCCGACCGCGAGAATCCCGGCGCTGCCGATGCCCACTGAGAGCAGCGCGACGAGCAGCGGCAGTCCCGCGGCGGTCAGTGCGCCGAAGGTGACCAGCAGAATCAGCGCGGCGGCCACGATGCCGACGACCTCGGTGGCGCCGCCGGCCGAGGGCGTCTTGGTCAGCGCGTTGCCACCGACCTCAACGGTCAGGTCGGCGCTCTTTCCCTGCGCGATGGCCTGCTCAAGCGCGTTCTTGCTCGCGTCCGTGAGGTCGTTGGCCGCGACCTTGTACGTCACCGGGGCGTACGCCGTCGAGGCGTCCTTGCTCACGGTGCCCGCCTGGAAGGGGCTCGTGGCACTCGCGACCTGCGGCCCGGCGCCGACCTCGGCGACGATCCGCTCGATCGCGGCCTTGTCGGCGGTCGCGGTGACCTTCTGCCCGCTCGGCGCGACGAAGACCAGTTGCGCGCTCGCTGCGCCGCCGCCGGCCCCGGCGAACCGGGACTTCATCAGGTCCGCGGCCTGCTGCGATTCGGTGCCGGGCATGGCCAGGCCGGTGTCGCTGCCCAGGTGCGCCCGAGAGGCGCCTATCCCGACGGCGGCCAGTACACCGAGCCACAGCACCAAAACGAGCCAGCGCCACCGAAAGGCGCTATGGCCCAAGCGGTAAAGCATCGTAGCCATCTTGCGACTCCACCAAGTCCGAGGGTTGTGGGAACCCCTTCAGACTCGCGCCGCGACGTGCTGTGGTCGTCGTGCGCGGGCAGACAATCCGGCGTACTCAAATCACAGTAGCCGCGACACGTAGGCAGTACGTCGGCCGGGCCGCCAATATCACATGGGAACCGCTGCCACAAGAGCCGGTGCTTCGTCACTACCGAAAAGCGCCCGGATTTTATTCGAACGTATGTATGGAGTATTTTTCAGGTCGGTCGAGAAGCTTCTCGCATTATGACAACAGGCTGACATGAGAAGATGTGGTAGCGGATTAGATACGCCGTCTCCGATTATCCGGGTGCGCGTTCGGTAATACACCCCTCATCCGCCTCTTATGAGAGTCCTGTTGGCCGCAGCGACAAATGAGGGTAAATTATCCGAGCACTTAGTCATGTGTGTCCTGTGATTCTCATAGAGTTGGCGGCATGTCTCGCTCCTTCCATCATCTCGCCCGGACGGTCCTCCCGTGACGGCGACTCAGGATACCCATGAGCCGGCGACGGGCACCCGGGACATCGCAGGGGACAGACCTGCCTCAAGACACCGCGCGACCGGCGCGGCATCAGGGCGCGGCCGGGCGGCGCTCGGCCGGCAGCTGACCGCTCTGGCCGTGGTGCCGCCGGCCTGTGCCGCGCTGCTCGGCGTCCTCGCCTTCGCAGTACTCTTACATGCCTCGCACCGCTCGCAGCCGCTGCAGGGCCGGACCCTGGCCGCCGTGCTGGTGCTCGGGTTCCTGCTGCTGGTGGTCGTGGTGGCGGGGTTCGCCTGGGGCGGGCGGGTGGCCAGGTCGGCGAACGCCGCGGTCGAGATCGTCCGGGTGCCGGTGCCGGTCCCCGCGCCGCCGCAGCGCGCTCCGGCAGCCGCGCCGGCCGCGGCGCCCGCCGCCGCGCCGGTCAGCGCCGACAAGGGTGTGTTCGTGCACCTCTCGCACCGGCTGCAATCCCTGGTGCACCGGCAGATCCAGCTGCTCGACACGCTCGAGAACGACGTGGAAGAGCCCGATCTGCTCAAGGGCCTGTTCGGCGTCGACCACCTGGCCACCCGGATGCGCCGGCACGCGGAGAACCTCGCGGTGCTCGGCGGAGCGGTGCCGCGGCGGCAGTGGACCAAGCCGGTCTCGGTGATGGAGGTGCTGCGCTCGGCGGTCTCCGAGACGCTCGACTACGCGCGGGTGCAGGTGATCGCGCGCACCCCCGGCTCGCTCAACGGCTACGCGGTGGCCGACGTGATCCACCTGTTGGCCGAGCTGGTGGAGAACGCGACCACGTTCTCGCCGCCGGACACGAAGGTGGTGCTGCGGACCCAGGCGGTCACCGCGGGCCTGGTCATCGAGATCGACGACCGCGGCCTCGGCATGTCGCAGCCGGAGTACGACAGACTCAACTCGCTGCTTCGGGACCCCGCCGAGATCAGCGTCAGGGAGTTGCTGGAAGGCGCCCGCATCGGCCTCTACGTGGTCGCCCAGCTGGCGCGCAGGCACCAGATCGCGGTGAAGCTCCAGACCAACATCACCGGCGGCACGCAAGCGCTGGTGGTGCTGCCGAGGGTGCTGCTGGCCCCGGATCCGCGTGAGATCTCCGCCGGGTCGTCAGCTGCCGTATCCGCTCCGGCACCCGCCCCTGCGCCGGCGCCTGGTCCAGCACCCGCGCCGGGTCCCGGCCAGTCCGTAGCACCGGCCCCGGCTCCGGTTCCCGTGCCCGCAGCGGTCTCGTCCGCTCCGCAGCCACCCGCGTCGCGGGTCGACTCGGCACCGTCGTCGAACATTGCCAACGTCATGGCAGGGTTTGACGACGCTCCCCCGCCGGCCGGGCGGCCCGTATACGGCATCGAGGGCGCCTTGCCCGCGCCCCGGCGTCCATCGAACGCGTCCGCCGTGAATGCTCCACCGTCCGTGGCGCCCGCGCCGCCCATGTACCCCGCGCCGCCCCAGTACGGACCGGCGGCCTCCGGCCCGCAGGGGCTGCCTCAGCAGTCCGGCGTCACCGGCTACCCGCCCCCCGGCTCCGCGGCCATGCCGCCACCGGCCCCCGGTTCCCGGCCGCCGCTGCCCAGGCGCCGGCCGCAGGAGCACCTTGCCGCGCCGCTGACGCAGACCTCGTCCAGTCCGGTCGACCGCGTCGGCGAAGGCCTGACGCCGAACCTGATGGCGGACTTCCGCCGCGGCCTGGCCCTCGGCGCCACTGAAACGCACAGCGGTAATGAACGACACACCGGCAACGAACGACACAGCAGCAGCGATCCGCACGGCGCCATCGAACCGCTCGGCGGGCAACCCCACGAACCCCCACCGAACCAGGAAGGCCGCAGATGACCAACGAGGAGAGCACTCACCAGCTGAGCTGGTTGATCACTGGCCTCGTGGAACGGGTACCCCAGGCTCGCAGCGCCCTGCTGCTGTCCGCGGACGGCCTGGTGCGCGCCCGCACCTCGGATCTGAGCAAGGACGACGCCGACCACATGGCCGCGATCGCCTCCGGGCTGTGGTCCCTGGCCAGCGGCGCGGGCCGCAAGTTCGCCGGCAGCGGCGCGGTACGGCAGGTGGGCGTGGAGATGGACGGCGCGCTGCTGTTCGTCGCCGCCGCCGGCTTCGGCACCTGCATCAGCGTCCTGACCAGCGACTCGGCCGACCCGGGCCTGATCGGCTTCGAGATGGCGCAGCTGGTGCGCAGCATGCGCCCGCACCTGGAGACCGCGCCGCGCGTCGATCACGCGGCGGCGGCGGCCGCCTGGTCACAGGCGCAGTCGTGACGGACGACGACTCCGACGTACGGTTCGACGAGGACGCCGGCCTGCTGGTGCGCCCGTACACCGTCACCGGGGGCCGCACCCGTCCGGCGGCGGAGTTCCACCTGATCACGCTCGTCGCGGCGACGGGCCGGGCACTGGATGAGGTCACCCCCGAGCACTCGCGCATCCTGCGGGTGTGCCGGCGCCCGACCTCGGTGGCGGAGATCTCCGCACACCTGCGCCTTCCCGTCGCCGTCATCAAAATCCTGCTGGCAGACCTGCTCGGGTGGCGCGCCATCGTCACCCGCGCACCGGTCGCCTTCCCCGACATGGCCCGGCCTGACCGGCACGTACTGGAGGCGGTTATCGATGCCCTCCGCGCCCTCTGAAGAGCTTCTGCCCGGGGCGTTGAAACTGCTGATCGCGGGCGGCTTCGCGGTCGGCAAGACCAC